>JAIRXG010000001.1 GCA_031268335.1 Campylobacteraceae bacterium | reverse complement strand
GTCGTTGCAAACAATATGAAAATTAAAAATATTTTTTTGATTTGAATGTAGGATAGAGTATATAGTTGTTACTACATGTTTGATATATTGATTGTCAATTGTAAAACATATTTGGATGGAATAAGAAGACATTTTGAGTCCGTTTATTTTAATTTTAGTTTAAAGCATATTATAATATACATTTCATTATTGTATGCTTTCTTTCTAAAACCAGACAATTAAAATTGTATTTTAAAGTTTCCCGTTTGACTTATACAAATAGTATAATTTCACATATTTATTCATCGTATAAGAATAGTGGCTTACAGATAAAATCCAACCCATTTTACCGTCTAAAAATCCGCATTGTAAAAAATAAACTTTTATAAATGCCCAAAGCGGTCTTAAAATAATATCTCTAAAAAAATAACATTTTTTGCCTTGCGCTATATATTTTTGTGCCGCAAGTGTGGAATAGTTGTTCATTTTGTTAAAATATTGATGCCAATTATCATAAGTATAGTGAAGCATAAAATTATTCATCTTTTTGTTTGGATATGGTGTAATAATCGCCGGATGTACACAACCTTCCACGCGCACTTCGTCTTTTGGCATCAAACGGCAAACAAAATCCGGACGCAATACGCCATGAGAAACTTTATTGAAATGAAATCTGTTTCTTCTTTGAATTAGATATGCATTTTTTTCATTTTTGACGACCATGGCTTCTATTTCCAAAGCCAACTCTTTTGTGATTCTTTCATCTGCATCAAGAAATAATATCCATTCATGTTTTGCTTGCTTTAACGCAAAATTTTGCTGCATACCCCAATCGCCATTCATTGCATGCGATACGACTTTTGCGCCTAATTTCTGTGCAATTTCAACCGTTTTATCTAAACTAAAGTCATCAATAATTACTATTTCATCTGCAAAATTACAACTTTTTATACATTCTGCAATATTATTTTCCTCATTTTTTGCCAAAATCAACACAGAAACATTTATCATTTTTTTCTCCTTAAAGCAATGCTAATATGTCCATATAATTTACAAAATATTGGGCAATGCTTAAGCGACCATCCTAAAAAACGATATTTTACACCCATTTTTGTGTCCTGTTTTTTCACTAAATACTCTTTGCAATTTTTTATCTCCTCTTGCGTTAAAACAGGATTGACAATATCGACAACTAACGCCCCGATAGCGCTTCTTGCCGCTCTATATTCACTCAATGCGCAAACTTTCGGTAAATGCAACTGTTCTCCCAATCGTTCATGCTCCATCCATGCCTTGAATAATCCATATTTGATATTGGAATTTTTTAACGATGTCAGAGAAGTTTCGTTCATGTGATTATAGTAGTAATACGCTTTTGGCGTAAAAGATACTTTTTGCGCGCATAATATCAGTGATGGCATTATAAAAAGGTCTTCAAAATTTATATTTGTAAATCTTATATGTTCAAATAAAGCCGCTTTAAAAAATTTACTGCATATTGTACTATGATATCTATCTGTCAAAAACTGATATAAAATCTCATTTTTGTCCAATCCTCCTAAATTATTTTCATAAGGGAAAATACCGTTTTTTTTGACATAATAAAAACTGCTTATGACAATATCGGACATCTCTTTTCTGGCTATGTTGATTAAATCCTCATACATATTTTCCGCGATATAATCATCCGAATCCACAAAAGCTATATATTCGCCATTTGCTATATCAAGTCCTGCATTTCTTGCGCTACTCAAACCGCCGTTAGATTTGTGTACGACTCTTATTCTGTTATCTTTTTTAGCATATTCTTCGCAAATTTTTCCGCAATTATCAGGTGAACCGTCATCCACCAAAATAATTTCCAAATTTTTATATGTTTGGTTTATAATTGAATTTAAACATTTTTCCAAATACCGTTCTACATTATATATCGGCACAATAACCGATATAAGCGGCTGTTTCAAGGTGTGTTCCTTTTTAGTTTTCATTGATGTATCTTATTTCCGTTTTTAATACGCCAAAGCGCGATTATGCGTGCTGCCGATCGTTTTAAAATCTCGTCGTTTTTGACGTCGCCATCCACTTTGTATATTTTACCATCTTTTGCCCATAGATTGTGGCTAAACGCTTCATTGCTCACATTATCAAAAAGACTCGGCAAAATACTGCTATATTTATAACCCTTTTCACCTATAAGTTCTACAAGCGTTGCTATCATTTGCGTATGCGATCCGATCTTATTTTCGCTAAACCACTCTTTTTTAATTTTTTGAGCATAAAAAATAGTAGGCACAGCAGATAGCGTTTCAATATTTACATCCTTTGCAAAAGAAAATCTCTCTGCATGATCGCCTGTGATTGCAAAAAGAGTATTTGACGCAATATCGAGTATGTTTTTTACAAAAATTCCAATAGCCCGATCTGCGTACCAAATATGCCCTAACGCATTTATAGTTTTATCATCTTTATTTATTTGAGGCGGAAGAGCCGATTTGACATGCAATATATCAAATCCCTCTTTGGCAACATCAATAGTATAAGGCGGATGATTACTTGTTGTAAGAATAAAATGAAATATCATCTCTTTGTCGTGTTTGGCTATATAATCCGTTATGCATTCAAACAAAACTTTATCAGGAACTCCCCATGAGTTGCCGCCTGTATATCCAAATTCCGAAGCGGAATGAAATTCATCAAAATCTTGCGACAAAGCAAATGCTTTTATATTTTGCCATTTTTCAAATCCGCCGTACCAAAAAACCGTTTTATAGCCCAAACCTTTCATTATATAAGCAATACCCGTAGCATATGGAGTGCGAAAACTTTCAGCTTCGTAATTTTCATGTATTCCAGCTTCTGTCAAACCGGTTAAAAAGCCATTCACGGCAGATATTGTTCCGCTGCCTCTTGCTAACATTATATCCGTAGCCAAACTATTTTGAGAGTTTTGCAATGTAAGTCCGCTTTGTACTAACGAAAGATTTTGATACTCTTCCAAAAATGGCCAAAGAGCGTAAGTTTCGCCGAGTATAAAAATTACGTTGGTCGGTTTTTCTGGCAATCTCTGTATTTCAACTTCCCTTAAAAAAGCATTATCTATTGTATCGGCATATGGTTGCCCGCCCAAAATAGTTATCTGTTGCTGTAGATTTTCTATCGTAATATAATTTTCCGCCTCCGATTTTGAGCTCTTATAAATACTTCTTACTCTATAAAGAGCTTGCATGTCGTCCAATATAGCTTCATTTAAAAGATTTGATTTCAAACGCGCGGCATTTTCCCAAGTGATAGAGTTTGCATAGTTAAATGCTCCTCCATATCTTATAAAAATAGCAAAAACGCTCAACAAAATAAATATTATGATACTGTAAATAATTAATGTTTTTTTGTTGTTGATATAAAGCGAAAAAGTTTTGAGATTTAAAATTTTAAAAAATATAAATATCAATAAAGTAGCTGCGACCAATATAAGCGGCAATTTCCAAAAAAGTCCATATTCCATTATGGCGGTGTCTATTATCGCGCTAAAATCATCGTATACACCGTTAATAAGCATCATATCAAAGCTTGAGTTAAATATCTTATAGTAAGATACTTTGACAAAAAATAGTATTGTCAAAACAAAAAGCACGATAGAATACCAAATTTTCCGCGCAATGTCTTTTGGATATTTTGCCCATAGTATATGAGGTAATGCACAAAACACAAACCCTAAAAGCATTATCCATGCAGTGCTTTTTAGACTAAGTCTAAGACCATACCACATAGAAAACCAAATCTCACTTATATCATCCACTTGATAAGCGTACATGTATATAAAAATTGCTCTAAGAACGCAAAGTAGTATTAAAAAATAAAAAAACGCCTTGAAATCTTGTTGCAAATTATAAAAAAATCGCTCAAATGCCCGCACTTTGTCTATTCTAATCCTTTTTGTTTAGCATTTTCTCCGAAGCTTTTACAACTTGCTCCACTGTAAGTCTTTTCATACATTGCAAATCATCACATGTATGCTTCATGCCTTTTTCACAGCCACTACATGCAGGATCGGCTTTTACGATAATTGCGTTTTTTGTATAAGGACCGTAAAGCTTTGGATTTGAAGGTCCGTACAAAGCTACTATAGGCACTTTTTGGCTGATAGCCACATGCATGGGTCCGCTGTCGTTTGTTATGATAAGCGAGCATCGCCTCATAGCCGCCGCCAATGCTCCTATACTAAAACTTCCAGTCGCAACTATAGCGCGCGTACGCATACAACTTACGGCTTCGTTTACCATGCCGATATCCATAGTTCCGCCGAAAAATATTATTTTATATCCTTCCGTAGCCAATATATCGGCAACTTTGGCAAAACGCTCGCTTGCCCATCGTTTAGTTATGACGGCGCTGCCTATATTGAATCCTATAAGTTTGTCGTCTGATTTTACGCCGTTTAAGCGCCAAAAATTGTCCGCTTCTTCAAAATGCGCATTTGAGGGGAAAATTTCAAGTCCATTATTGTCGCTGTTTTTAACTCCAAGCTCTTTTAATACCTCAAGATACATGTCGGCTGCATGTAAAGATCTATTGAGTTTTATATATTTATCCCATTGCCATCTAAAAATAGCATGTGATGTTCCGGTTCTAAAAGCCGTCTTTGTAAAGGCGCAGATAAAAGAACATCTCTCGTTGGGATGCAAATTTATAATCGCATCAAACTTTTGAGAACTCAAATCTTTCGCGCATTTCATCAAAGATATGACCGTATTGTCGCGTCCTTTTTTATCTATGGTTATCACTTGATTTAAGTTGGGATTAAACATCACCACATCTTTTAATTTATCGTCTACAAGTATTGTTATATAAGCGTTTGGGGCGGCTTTTCTTAAAGCGTGAATAAAGGGCGTTATCAATATCAAATCGCCAAGATGCATCAAAAACGTTACTAAAATTTTTTTATTGTCAAGTTCAATCATCAATTTGTCCGATTTTCTCTTTAAAAACCTCATACACGACTTGCGGAGTAATCTCTCTCATACAATGCCAATTTGAGCACTTTTTTTTAAGACACCCCGCGCATGACAAAGGCGTTATAATTACACTTGCTTTCTCGTCGGCATAAGGTCCTGTGCGATTTGCAAGCGTTGGTCCGTACATGGCTATAAGCGGTTTTTTAAAGGCTGCCGCAAAATGCAAAGGTCCCGTGTCCGCACTTATAAAAAAGGCGCAATTCTTAATAAGCGCTGCAAGTTCGCTCAAAGTCGTTTCGCCCGTCAAATCTGTGATATTTCTCACATCTTCGTCTGTCAAATCAATTATATCCCGACTTTTTTGTTTGTCGCTTTTGCTGCCTGCCAACACTACATGTAACCCATCTTTAGCTATATAATTGCAAAGTTTTGCAAAATACTCCGTGAGCCACTCTTTTGTTTTCCAACGCGCAGCAGGCGCTATGACTATATATTTTTTATCTATTTTGTCTAACTTCTTTTGCACACTTTTGAAAGCTTCGTCTAAATTTGGCATCGGAAACTCTATTTTTTCAACTTTTGCCCCCAAAAACCTTGCCACATCAAGATAGCGCTCTATCACATGAGCATTTCTATTCTCACCACATACAGCTTTGCTGATAAGACCGCTAAGTTCTCTCATCTCACAATATCCTATGCGCGTTTTACAGCCGCTTATAGCCGCTAAAACCGCACTTTTGAAAAGCCCTTGCATGTCAATAACAAGATCAAATTTTTTAGCGTGAAGTGTTTGACGCATATCAAAAAAATATCTTATTTTTTTAAATAAAGAGAGTTTTTTGAAATTCTCTTTGTCAAAATATATTACTTCGTCAATCACAGGTTTTTTGGGTATAAAATCCGCAAATTGAGGATGCACAAGCCATGTGATTTTAGCCTCTTTAAAATGGGAGCGAAGTGCCGCGACAGAGGGTAAAGTGTGCAAAATATCGCCCAAAGAGCTCATTTTGATAATTAAGATATTTTTGTATTCCATACGCAAATTTTTCCAAAAACAACAGATATAAAACTAAAAGCTTATTATTAAATATTTTTCTATACAATACCAAAACTTAAATAGTACCATAAATTTTTTAAGGATTCTTTATGATAAAAAAATGCCTTTTCCCCGCGGCGGGATATGGAACAAGATTTTTGCCGGCTACAAAATCTTTACCCAAAGAGATGTTGCCCATAATCACAAAACCGCTTATACACTACGGCGTAGAAGAAGCCATGGAAGCTGGAGTACGCAACATGGCTATAGTAACGGGTCGCGGCAAAAGAGCACTTGAGGATTATTTTGACATAAGCTATGAGCTTGAACACCAAATAAAAGGTTCGTCCAAAGAGCCGCTTTTGAAAGAGATTAGACATATTCAAAATTCATGCGTTTTTACATATATCAGACAAAAAGAGATGAAAGGGCTTGGGGACGCTATCTTAAAAGGAGAACCGCTGATAGGACAAGAACCATTTGCCGTTGTACTGGCTGATGATTTTTGTGTTCACGATAAAGGCAACGGCGTACTCAAACAAATGGTAAAAATGTACGAAAAGTACCGCTGCTGCATTGTGGCGATAATGGAAATTCCGCATAAAGATACTTATAAATACGGTGTTGTAAGCGGAAACTTGATAGATGAAAATCTCTTAAAAATATCCGACATGGTAGAAAAACCAAAAGTGGAAGATGCGCCCTCAAATTTAGCTATTATCGGACGCTATATATTAACTCCCGAAATATTTGACACAATAAAATCTACAAAACCGGGTATAAACGGCGAACTTCAAATCACAGACGCTCTAAAAATTCAAGCAAAGCAAGGTAAAGTTTTAGGATATAAATTTGAAGGCATAAGATTTGATTGCGGCAGCATAGAGGGTTTTGTGGAAGCTACAAACTACATGTACAATAAGAAAAACCATCTTTGATAAAAAAACTATTACAAGTACAGATTTTAAGACATTGTTGTAATTATTTTTATGTTATTTTTACTGTGTTTGTAACAGTTTTGATGGAATTGAGCTTGTACAGTAAAATTTGTGTTTTTTTATTTTTAAACAAAATAGTTCAAAAAAGTAGCAATAATTGTAGCAATTTTGACATCAATTACTGCTACAATAATTACAATTTTTTAAAAGGAGTTTGATGACCATTAGAGACATTCAGCGATTTTCCGAAATTCGTTATCAAGCAAGAGCGTATTTATGCTATCTTTTTACAAGAAATATTCACAACAATATGCCCTTGCCTCAACTTGACAACATATTGGTTCAACTTGACAAAATTGCTCATGAAGTTGATAATTTTGAAGCTCTATATATACTTGACACCAAAGGTAATCAAGTTGTAGACAATATCTCAAAAAATCCTAAATTCGTATTAGGCAAAAACACAAACAGAGGCAATAAAGCTTACTATTACCGTGCCGTCAAAGAAAAACGCTGCGTTTTAACAGACCCGTATCCCTCAAGTCTAACAAACAATCTATCCATAACGGCAAGTTTTCCTCTGTATGATGACAAAAATGAACTTTGCTATGTGATTTGTATAGATATTTCGCTCAATGACATTTTAAAAATCTCAAATATAAGCAATTTGGACAATTTTTTCGGATATTTTTCAAAAATCATCTATACTCTCTTTGCTATAGCTCTGTTTTTGGTATCTTCGGTTGTATTTTTTAACGGAATTGAGAATTTTTTATCAAGCGGTTTTAATTTAGCCGTTATAAATATTGAAGAGATGTTCAGAGCGACGATACTCTTAACGCTTTCGCTTGCAATTTTTGACCTGGTTAAGACTATCTTCGAAGAAGAAGTGTTAGGACATAGCAAAAAAGCTAAAAACGGCGGCGTACACAAAACAATGGTAAGATTTTTAGGTTCGATAGTTATAGCTCTCGCTATTGAATCTTTAATGCTCGTATTTAAATTTGCCGCAAAAGAAGAGACCGATAGTATTATATACGCGGTTTATCTACTTTGCGGAGTAACAATGCTTTTAATCGGATTATCCATATATCTGTATCTTGTAAATGCAAAAAAGAGAAAACAATGATTGCCATCATAGATTATAAAATGGGAAATTTGCAAAGCATAATCAACGCTATTGAAAAAGTGGGGCGAAAAGCTGTCTTGGTAAAAAAACCCAAAGAACTTAAAAAGTATAAAAAAGCGATTTTACCAGGAGTAGGAGCATTTGGCGACGCGATGAAATTTTTAAATCAAAGCGGTATGGATGAAGCTGTAAAAGAGTTCGCGCATGAGGGCAAAAAGCTGCTTGGAGTTTGTCTTGGTATGCAACTGCTGTTTGAAAAAGGCTTGGAGTTTGGAGAACATGCAGGGCTTGGATTGATAGAAGGAAATGTAGTTACGTTTGACAAAAGTAGATTTGACATGCCTTTAAAAGTGCCTCACATAGGTTGGAACTCTTTGGTTATAAAACAACAAAATCCTCTTTTGGAAGGGTTGAGGGAGGATACATATCTATATTTTGTGCACAGTTTTCACATAAAAACAGACGATAAGTATGTCAGCGCCGTTACACATTACGGATATGATTTTGCCAGCGTCGTTAAAAAAAATAATATCTTCGGTTTTCAGCCGCACCCCGAAAAGTCGCATGAAAACGGGCTCAAAATATATAAAAATTTTATGGAATTGTAAAATGAAAATAATACCGGCCATTGATTTAAAAGACGGATTAGCCGTGAGGCTTAGCAAAGGTTTGATGCAAAGCGCCAAAATCTATTCAAGCGCTCCTTGGGAATTAGCCGCGGAGTTTGAAAATGCGGGCGCCCAGTGGCTGCATCTTGTAGACTTAAACGGAGCATTTGCGGGAGAGCCTAAAAATTTGGAAACAATTAAAAAAATTAGAAACAAAACAGACTTAAAAGTAGAGCTTGGCGGCGGCATAAGAGATGAAGAGACGATAAAAAAATACATCGATATGGGTATTAATAGAGTGATTTTAGGCTCAATAGCTCTGAAAAACCCCAAATTTGTAGAAAATATGAGTAAAAAATATCCTATTGTCGTTGGAATTGACGCGATTAACGGTTTTGTAGCCGTAGAAGGATGGGCGCAAACTTCAAATATCAAAGCGTCCGTTTTAGCGCAAAAATTTGCAAATGCGGGTGTTAGCGCTATCATTTGCACGGATGTAAGCAAAGACGGTATGCTCTGTGGTGTAAATGTTGAATTTACGCTTGAAATAGCAACCGCTTCCAATCTTCCCGTAATAGCAAGCGGGGGCGTAAAAGACATGAACGACATAGACGCTCTTTTAAAAACCAAAAAAATAGACGGAGTTATCATAGGAAAAGCGTATTACGAGGGTACGATAAATTTAAAAGAGGCATATTCACGCATTTTGTAAGGCGTATTCAAAGTATTTTTAGCTAAAATAAATTCTTTCATGATATTATGAATTTAAAAAATTGAGGCTTTTAATGGATAAAAATTACTTTGAATTGACTGTACATCCGTCTTCACATGTAGAGCTTTTCAGCGATTTTTTATTGTCATTTGCGGACGCTATCGAAGAAAACGGCGAGAAACTTATATTAAGAAGCGAAAACCCTTTGGACGAAGTAGTTTTAGGCATCGATGAGTTCGCAAAAAAATTATCGGAAAAACTATCTTTCAAAATAACAGTCCGAACATCTTTGCAAGAAAAGCAAAATGAAGATTGGATAAAAAAATATCAAGATTCGGTTAAGCCGATACAAGTTGGCTCTATCTACATACGTCCGAGTTGGGAAAAACCTAAAAATTCCCTTACAGATATTGTGATAGATCCCGCTTTGGCGTTTGGTTCCGGGCATCATGAAAGCACATATGGTTGTTTATTGATGCTGCAAAGATATGCGAGTATCGGCAGCAGAATGCTTGATGTAGGTACAGGGAGCGGAATTTTAGCCATAACGGCGTCTAAACTTGGCGCAATTGCGGATATTTGCGATACGGACGAACAAGCTTTGGAGGCGGCAAAAGAGAATTTCGTAAAAAATGGCGTAAAATATAAAAACGCATGGGTAGGTTCGGTAACAGACGCGCCTAAAAACAATGATGGAATAAAATACGGCATAGTCGTTGCAAATATAGTAACTGATGTACTTTTGATGATAGAAAAAGATTTGATAAATAGACTCTTTGACGAAGGTATTTTAATACTTTCTGGTATTTTGGATAAATACTCGCAGCGCATCAAATCTGCATACGACTCTTTGACGCTTATTGATGAAGTCATTGCAGGCGAGTGGCGCACATTAGTTTATAAAAGGTGATATATGGAACAAAAAAACAACAATAACAATCAGCAGCCGCAAAATAATAATTTTTTCAATAAAAATCCATTGCTCATGTTTGCAATTTTTTCTATCGCAATAATTGTGATTTTCAAAACATTTGTTACTCCGCAAAATGACGGAATGGATACTTCAAGCGCAAATTTACCTACAAAAACTATCGGCTATTATGAGTTTAAAGAGCTTGTAAAAAATAACTCTATAGAAAAAGCAGAGATAGGTCAAACAATAATCAGAGCCGTTTCAAAAGGCGATATAGGAAATCAAAGATTGTCTTATGTAATAAAAAAAGTGGGCGAGGATAGCTCTTTGTTGCCTTTGCTTGAAGAAAAGAAAGTACCCTATAGCGGCTACAGCGAATCAAGCTTACTTGGCGACGTCGCTTCTTGGTTACTTCCGATATTTGTATTTTTAGCCATTTGGGTATTTTTAGCTAATCGTATGCAAAAAAATATGGGTAACGGCATTTTGGGTATCGGCAGCAGCAAAAAACTTGTAAATTCCGAAAAACCTAAAGTCAAATTTACCGATGTAGCAGGCGTAGAAGAAGCAAAAGAAGAGGTTGTTGAGATAGTAGATTTTTTAAGACATCCGGACAGATATATAAAACTTGGCGCGAAAATTCCAAAAGGAGTGTTGCTTGTAGGACCTCCGGGTACAGGCAAAACATTACTCGCTAAAGCGGTCGCGGGAGAAGCCGACGTTCCGTTTTTTTCGGTTTCCGGTTCAAGTTTCATAGAGATGTTTGTGGGCGTAGGTGCTAGCAGAGTAAGAGACCTTTTTGAAAATGCAAAAAAAGCTGCTCCTGCTATCGTATTTATAGATGAGATAGACACTATAGGCAAAAGCAGAGCAGCAGGCGGACAACTTGGCGGAAATGACGAGAGAGAACAAACCTTAAATCAATTATTAGCCGAAATGGACGGTTTTAGCTCGGACTCTTCGCCTGTTATTATACTTGCCGCCACAAATAGACCTGAAGTACTTGACGCCGCACTTTTAAGACCGGGTAGATTTGACAGACAAGTACTTGTTGACAGACCAGACCTCAAAGGAAGGTTGGCTATACTGCAAGTACACATAAAAGATATAAAATTATCAAAAGACGTTAATCTTGAAGAAATAGCGCAAATGACAGTGGGATTCGCAGGTGCGGATTTGGCTAACGTGATAAACGAAGCGGCGCTCCTTGCAGGACGCGAATCCAAAGAGTATGTGGAACAAAAAGACTTTTTGGAAGCTTTTGAAAGAGCGGCTATAGGCTTGAAGAAAAAAGGAAGGTCTATCAACCCAAAAGAGAAAAAGATAGTCGCCTATCACGAGAGCGGACATGCGCTTATAGGAGAACTTACAAAGGGTTCTACAAAAACGTCAAAAGTTACTATTGTGCCGCGCGGGCTCGGTATATTGGGTTACTCCATGAATACTCCGGAAGAAAATAGATTTTTAAGACAATATCACGAACTTATAGCTGAAGTTGACGTATTGCTTGCAGGACGCGCATCAGAGAAAGTATTTTTAAAAGAGATATCCGACGGCGCATCAAATGACCTTGACAGAGCCACAAACATTATAAAATCTATGGTCAACATGTACGGCATGAGCGAAGTAGCTGGACTTATGGTACTTGAGCGTAGACAAAATATGTTTTTAAACGGCGGACAAACCGTAAAGGATTACAGCGATAAAACGGCAGAAGAGATAGACAAATTTGTAAAAACAAAGTTGGACGAAAGATTTAAGGTTGTTTTGAGTACTCTCGAAGAGTACAGAGGCGCGATAGAAGATATGGTAAAAGCGCTTTACGAAAAAGAGACTATTGAGGGCGAAGAAGTACGAGAGATAATAAGAAATTTTGAAAAAGCCAACAATATGCCTACAAAAATACAAATTGATTTGGAAATAACAACGGAGAGTGCTGATAACTCTGTTATAGATATAAAACAAGATAATGGAATTTAAGACTATGTGCGAGCGATTTACCACGACACAAATTATTGCTAAAGAGGGGTGGCGCAATATAGCTATAGTTTTTGTAATATTTTTATTATCGTGTTGGGTAGATTTTGGCTCACATGTGATGTTCATTGTTTTATTGCTCTTTATAACTATTTACAGAAATCCGGAAAGAATTGCAGCAGAGGATGACCCTTTGGCTATTTTAGCACCTATTGACGGAAAAATTATCGCAATAGAAAGAATTGAGAGCAATCTTTTAGGCGATACAAAATGCTTACATGTAAAGATTCGTTCTTTACCTTTCGACGTTAGCATGATACGTTCGCCTGCATCAACTAATCTCACAAATGTTAAAGCCATTCACGGATTATTTTTACCACCGCACAAAAAAGAGGCTGAAAAACTAAACGAACGACTTGAGATAAATTGCTCCTATAAAAATTTATCTTTTGTTATTCGTATCGTAGCAGGAGTATTTGCTAAAAAAATCAATCTTGCTAAAAATAAAGGGAGTCTAAAAGCTGGGGAAAGAATAGCTTTTGTCACAGATGGTATAGTGGAGCTATTTTTGCCCTTTGATTCAAGGATAAAACTCTCCATTGGAGACTACGTAAAAGGCGCTGAAAGCGTTATAGGATATTTTGCTTATAAGGATTAATATGGATAATGAAATAAAAAACGGAAAGCTCTATTTTAGCTATTTGCTGCCAAACCTTTTTACAGCCGCAAGTGCATTTTTAGGAATTGCCTCCATAATAGCGGCATCACAAGGGCTTTTTAGCAAAGCTGCCATTTATATTATACTCTCTCTCGTTTTTGACGGACTTGACGGCAGAGTAGCAAGACTTACCAAAACCACGAGCAAATTCGGGGTAGAGTTTGATTCGCTTGCCGATGTGATAGCATTTGGCGCTGCTCCGGCTATGTTTTTTTATTTTAGCGTTGGGTACAATTATGGAAGAATTGGAGTACTATTTGCCGCTATTTATGTAGTTTTCGGAGCGATAAGACTCGCTAGATTTAACGTTATGAGTCCTTCAAACGAACCGTCTGTTTTCATAGGTTTACCTATACCTACAGCTGCCGTTTTGGTTGTAATGTGGGGGCTTATGTTTCAACATTACGAAATATTTAAAGGTTTTGAATACATACTTTTTGCTCTGCAAGCTCTAGCATCATTTTTGATGGTAAGCAACATAAGATATCCTAGCTTTAAAAAAATAGATTTGAAAAAATCTCAAAAAATTAAAATATTGACAATTTTAGTAGTTATTTTTTCAATGATTTACATGTATACGATAATCGCCGTCACTATCTTAACTAGCGTCTATGTTTCATACGGTATTATAAGAGTTATATATAATTTCATTGTTGCAAAAAATAAAAAAAATAAGTATAATGGCTAATTCTAAATTTTTAAACAAAGGAGTTTCGTATGAATGGTGTAAGCACCGGCATTGCCAAATACATCAAAATCTTACCTAAAATTGAGATTAAAAACGCGCTCCTGCTTCATTTACCCATATTTTTTTCCCTGTAATTTTGTTTTAGTTTTAAGCTTTTTATGGTGTTCTTTGAACATCTTTCATTAGTAGATTTAAGGATATAAAAATGAGTAACAATATAATTAAAATTTTCGATACGACTTTAAGAGACGGCGAACAAAGCCCGGGCGCTTCTATGAACACTGAAGAGAAGATACAAATAGCCTTACAGTTGCAAAAACTTGGCGTTGATATAATAGAAGCCGGATTTGCAGCGGCAAGTCCCGGCGATTTTGACGCTATAAAAAGGATAAGCGAACAAATAGACAAAAGCGCCGTATGTTCACTTGCAAGATGTGTTGAAAAAGATATAAAAGCGGCAGCTGATTCTATTGCTTTGGCAAACCACAGAAGAATACATATATTTTTAGCCACAAGCCCCATTCATATGGAATATAAGTTAAAAATGAAGCCCGACGAAGTGATAAAGAAGGCAGTGCAAGCCGTACAATACGCCAAAACTTTTACTGACGATGTAGAGTTTAGTTGCGAAGATGCCGGAAGAAGCGATATTAGTTTTTTGAAAGAGGTGTTAGACGCTGTGATAAAAGCCGGAGCGCTTACTTTAAATATTCCGGACACTGTAGGATATCGTCTTCCAAATGAGATAGGCGCGCGTATAAAAGAACTTAGCGACTTTGTAAACGACAGAGCTATAATTTCAGTACATAATCATAATGATTTAGGATTGGCTGTAGCTAATTCATTGGCGGCTATTGAAAACGGCGCCAGACAGGTTGAATGCACTATAAACGGACTTGGCGAACGCGCGGGAAATGCGGCGTTAGAAGAGATAGTCATGGCTATAAGAACAAGACAAGACGTATTTGCTCCGCTTTGTACAAATATCAATACCAAAGAGATTTATCCTACAAGCAAACTCGTATCGTTAATTACCGGTATTGAGCCGCAACCAAATAAAGCGATAGTAGGTAAAAATGCGTTTGCACATGAAAGCGGTATACATCAAGACGGCGTTTTGAAAAACAAAGAGACTTATGAGATTATTAGACCAGGCGACATAGGACTTGATAAAAATCATATAGTGTTGGGTAAACACTCCGGACGACACGCCTTTAAAGATAGATTGCAAACATTAGGATACACGCTAAAAGACGAGGATATAAACGAAGCATTTGAAAAATTCAAGATTTTAGCTGACCAGAAGAAAGAGATTTTCGATGACGATATAAGAGCTTTGGTCGCCGAAGAGATTACAAAAATACCTCAAGTGTTTGAACTTGTTACATTACAATTAAGCGATTGCAACCCGGGAGGTGTGCCAAACGCAGCAATTACTATAAAGCATAAAGATAAACTCATCACAGATGCCGCTATCGGCAACGGCACTATGGATGCTGTATTTAAAGTCATAGATAGAGTTTGCGGCGTAAACGGAGAGTTGAAAGATTATAAAGTGGATGCTGTTAGCCAAGGAAAAGACGCGCTTGCCAAAGTGATAGTAAAAGTAGCTTTTGACGACAATAAGCCGATCATAGGACACGGGCTTAATGTAGATACCATGTACGCTACGGCTCAAGCTTACATAGGCGCGCTTAATAGCTATATATCTATGAAATAATATTAGCGGAGAGATAAAATCTCCGCTTTTTTGTGCTTGCATCTAATTTTTAAGGAATTTTTTTATAATATATTTCTCAAAATTTTATTTTTATTGCCGAATCGTCTAACGGTAGGACGCGAGACTCTGGATCTCGCTATATAGGTTCGAGTCCTATTTCGGCAAAACTTAACTACATGTAGTATCAAGCAAAAAAACGGATATATCTTCAATATAACATAATTTATGAAAAAAATTGAAAAGCACCGGTGTTTTAAAATTTACCCGCAAATGTTCATTGTTTTAAAAAGTGATTTGGATATCGAGCCTTTTGAAATATCATAGTTTATAAATTCAAATTTTTCACAGATAGATAATCAAAATATTACTTACAAAAATGCGAAATAACCAGTAAAATTTAACATCAAAAAAATTGCAGCAGACTACTTTGCAAACAAAAGAGAGGCGTAAAATTACAAAAAAGTATAAATTGTGTAACTCAAAAAATATCTTCCACATCTATCAATGACTCAAAAATACCTAAAATTTCAAGACAATAATGCTTTCACACTTATTTATAGGGTTCTGTTTTAATAATTGAGATATTGGTCTTTCGATTATTTTTTGTAACTTTTTTCAAATTTTTTAGTTACAAATTCATGCATGCGTTTTTGAGCAGATTTTTGAAGACAAATATCAGCGAAAATGAACGGCTTTTGCAACAAAGGATATTTGAATTTTTAGAAGATAAAAACAAAATCGCTTAATGTTTTTGTCTTATATCGTTGTGATTTTTAGTCTGTTTGTATTTGAAAAAATGACTTGTGCGACTGTATATGTAAGAATTTAGTTAATTTTGAAGTTTGTTTTTTCATGTTGAACTTTACATAAAAACAGTTGTGAAAGCAATATTTTATTTGGAGGGCATACATATAAGCGGTTTGAGGGTTGTTTGTGAACCCAAAAGGGTTTTAAAACCCTTTTGGTAAATACGATTTAAAATATCCAATCGCGAGCAAAATTCATAATCCAAGGCACTCCTACAAGCAGATATACAAGTATATAAAATATGCCGAAGATAAAGCCAAGACGCCAAAAATCTACTGTCTTGATATAGCCGCTTGCAAACCAAACAGGACTGTGCCCAGTACCGTACGGAGTTAAAACACCCATAATACCCATAGGGAGTATCATAAGCAGAGTTGCGAGCTGTACATCAACACCGGGAATTGACGAAGCCATCACAATAAACATACCCAAAAGTGCGGTTACATGTGCTGTTCCGGAAGCAAAAAAGTAGTGGATAAAATAGAAAAGTAACACGAGTCCTATCATTGCACTCATAGGTGAAAAATCAGTAAGATATCCGCCTGCGATTTGTGCGACCCAATCCAAAAATCCAACATTTTTAAGACCTGCTGCCATAGTTACAAGTGTACCGAACCATACCAAAACATTCCAAGCAGGTTTATTACCTAAAAAATCATTCCAAGATATTATCTTGCATGCAATCATCGCTATTATTACCATTACAGCTGTAGTTGTCGCATTTACGCCAAAAAATCCGCTTCCTATCCACAAAATCAATGCGCAAATTGATATGGATACCATAAATATCTCTTTTAAAGATATTTTGCCAAGTTTCTCAGCCTCTTCAGCAGCCCATTTTACTACTTGAGTAGAGCCTTTGATTTCAGGCGGATACACAAAATATGCCAAAAGAGGAGTCGCTATGAAAAGTATAATGCTAACAGGCAAAAAAGCTATAAGCCATCCGCTCCAATCCACTACCGCTACGCCGGATTTTGCCGCAACTTCCAATGCAAGCGGATTTGGCGCTTGTCCTGTTAAAAAGATTGAGCTCGATACGCATGTAGCCGCTAAAGCGCACCATGCAAGGTAAGAGCCGATTTTTTTTGCATCTTTTTCAGGATAGCTTCCAAACATAGGCGGAATAGACATAATAATAGGATATAGCGTTCCGCCGCTTCTTGCAGCATTGCTTGGTATAAACGGCGCTAATATGCCGTCTGTTATGGATATTGCGTATCCAAGACCAAGCGTCGATTTGCCAAGCTTTTTGACCAAATTAAGAGCAATACGTTTGCCAAGCCCTGAATTTTGATATCCTATGCCTATCATGAATGCGGCAAAAATCAACCAAACAGTTGAATTAGCAAAACCCGTCAATGCCCAATTTATAGCGTCAGAAGCACTAGCGCTCTTATCTCCCGAACCAACTGGTCCTACTCTGAAAAGCACAGCCAAAGTAATGCCTATAAAACCGATTAAAGCAGCCGGAATAGGCTCTAAAATCAAACCGACAATCACTCCTATAAAGATGCTAAAATAGATCCAAGTATTTAAACTAACGCCCTCAGGAGTTGGAATTATAAAAATTGCAATTCCAAAAACAAGCGGCATTAAAAGCTTAATGTATTTTTTCATTATCTCCCTTTAAATGAAATTTTAATTCTAACTATAGCAAAAAAATTTGAAAAAAATATCAACGTAAATAAAAATTTTTACACTATTTTGAAATGAAGTTATCAGATTTAATTTTTAATTAGAAAGTAAAAACTTTCGCGTAATAAAGGCGCTTTGCGCTATGATTTAAAAATATTATATTACAAGAATTTATAATTAATTTATTAAAATTTAAAGATATATACCTTTATAATAATATAATCTTAAAATACAAACTTAAGAGATTATTTTAAAAAAACTTTCCAATATTGCAAATTGATACAAATAAGGAATGGTGCAAATTTTATATCAATCCGCATAACCAAGTTTTAGCGGTTTTTTTAACCCCTTCCAAGTTATCCGAGGCAAGTAGTTTTAGTGTTGTGGTATCTGTTTTTGAACACAAACGATGTTTTGTTCGTAAATATTCAACTATAGCATCACCCGAATGTACAAGAATACTATTTGGAAAATACTCCCCAATAGCTTTAGCGATAAGTGGAAAATGCGTGCATCCTAATATTATGGCGTCAGGATTTTGTTTGATATCCTTAAAATAATGTTTGATTGCGCTTTTTAACACATCTCCGTCAAAAAGCCCTTCTTCGACAATAGGCACAAACAGCGAAGGAGCCAAAGAGATGATGTTTTCATACCCTTTTTGTAATAAAAGTTTTTGGTATTGCCCGCTTGATATTGTAGCTTTGGTTCCTAAAATAAGAATGGAGGAGTTTTTAGCGCTCAAAGCATTTATAGTCGCCAAAACGCCCGGTTCTATTACGCCAAATACCTCAAAAGACGCATTTTTACGAAGTTCTTCAAGGGCATATGCGCTTGCCGTGTTACATGCTACTATCAACATATCTATGTCAAAGCTTTTTAAAAAATCAAGTGCTTCCAGCGAATATTTTATAATAGTTTTCGAATCTTTTGTGCCGTAAGGAACGCGCGCCGTATCGCCAAAATATATTATTTCGTCAAACAATCTATGTTCAATCAAGCTTTTTGTAACCGTAAGTCCGCCTACGCCGCTATCAAAAACGCCCACTCTCATACAAATGCCTTTACATGTAAAAGCTTTAAATAATTATGAAATTTGCCAAAATGGATTAAAAGATTTTTTATACATAAAAATATAGCGCTGTTTAACCGCTTACACAAATTCAAAAAAACTATTATTGTGCTTAAGCAAGCTATAAAGCTTGGTGATTTTGTCATATCAAGCTTCATTCATTATGGCTAAAAGCTCGTCATTATTTTTTGTTTTAAGCATTTTGGAATATAAAAACTTTAAAGCCTCTATATCTTCCATCTGGCTTATCGCGCCTCGTATAGCCCAAACTTTTTGTAACACGTCGGCATTTACCAAAAGCTCTTCTTTTCTTGTACCGGATTTTATAATATTTATAGCAGGGTATATTCTTCTATCCGAGATATTTCTATCAAGTACTATCTCACTGTTACCCGTACCTTTAAACTCTTCGAAAATAACCTCATCCATACGGCTTCCGGTATCAATCAAAGCGGTTGCTATGATGGTAAGGCTTCCGCCGTTTTCTATATTTCTTGCCGCGCCGAAAAATCTTTTCGGTTTATGCAAAGCGTTTGCATCCACGCCGCCGCTTAATACTTTTCCGCTTGAAGGAGTTACGGTATTATACGCACGAGCCAAACGCGTAATGGAGTCTAATAAAATAATTACATCTCTTCCCATCTCAACGCTTCGTTTTGCCTTTTCGATGACAAGTTCAGCTACACGCACATGATTTGACGCAGGCAAATCAAAAGTGGAGCTAAAAACTTCTCCCTTCACACAGCGCTGCATGTCGGTAACCTCTTCGGGTCTTTCATCTACTAAAAGAACTATCAATTCTGATTCCGGATGATTTTGAGCAATACCGTGAGCAAGCTCTTTCATGAGTTCCGTTTTGCCGCTTCTAGGAGGCGCTACGATAAGTCCTCTTTGTCCTTTGCCGATAGGCGTGAATAGATCAAGTACGCGACCTGTTAATTTTATAGGATCATATTCAAGTTTTATTTTTTGTGTTGGGAAAAGCGGTGTTAAATTGTCAAAAAGCGGACGGCTTTTTGAGTCTTGCATGGGTAGGTAATTGATAGCCTCAATCTTTAAAAGCGCGTAATATCTCTCTTGGTCTTTTGGAGGACGCACTTGCCCTGTTACTATATCGCCTGTTCTTAGAGCAAATTTTCTAATCTGCGTACTGCTCACATAAGCGTCATTTGCACTATCGGTCAAATTCGAATCCGTCGCTCTTAAAAAACCATAACCTTCATTTGAAATCTCTAAAATACCTGTCAAGAGAATAAATCCGCCTTTGCTTGTTTGCGACTTCAATATCTCAAACATTAAATCTTGACGTTTTAGCTCATTTGGATTTTCTACTTCTATGCTCAAAGCAATATCAAGTAACTTATTCAAAGGCAAAACCCTCAAATCTTCTATCTTGTAACCATCTACGGGAATATGGGTGCGGCTTTTTCCATTGCCGTTATATTTACTGTTATTCTGATGCGAAATTAAATTTTGGTTTTCGTCCATAAGTCCTTCTTTTATGAGAGTATGATAATTATTGCGAGAGCTCGTCTAAGCAAACAATATGTAGTTAAATTTGAAAATAAATCAAAAACATCATTTTATACAATATGATACAAATTGTCAAGCATAAAAGTTAAAAGCTGCGTAAAAAAGAGCCGCATAAAACAGACTTACGCCCATTTTCATAAAAAAAGAAATATCCATATCGCGCTCAATCATGTAAGCAAATGCTCCTAAGGGTTCATTGTTTTCTATCTTTTGCAACAATACTAACTTCATAACTATATCCAAGGCTTTGAATATAATTAATGTCACTGCTAAAGCATTGTATGCGCTAAGATATATCGCGGCAAAAATTGATATATAAAAAGACGGATGCGAACATAAAAACCGCAAAATACCGCGCTTGTATAAAAGCAGCAGATTTGCGATATAGTAACTTATAGTTTCCCCTTTTTGAACATAAAACAGCTCAAACACTTCGCACATTATAAAAACAGATAAAATAAACTGAAAATTCATATGCTAATGATAGCATAAACCAATTTATTGTACACCAAAAGCCAAACTGCTGTTTTTATTCGCGCTAACACCTAAAAATTGGTTTTCATGTTGTGCATATAAGAACTTCAAACTAAGATATTTGCAATCAACAAAATTATATTTTTTGGACTTATAACTTACATGTATAAAATTTTATCGCTTTAAAAAAATATATTTTGGCATATTGCGTTCGGATAAAAGTAGATACATGTAAAGGATTTCATTTTGAAAGTTTTGCACCGCTTTTTATTTGACAAAACAACAATATCTTACATGTAAGGCGTTTATCTATTGCTAAATTTGCAAAAACTGCCGTTGCTACTTCAAAAATCCTACCGTACTACCCTCTCCAAACGCTCCTTTAATCTCTCTTTCTATAGCCTCTCTAAAATCCTCCAATGTAAAAATAGGCTCTTTTTTCAAGGCGACTTTCAAAGCGGTATTTTTCAAAACTATTCGTATTTGACCTCCCGTCAAAGAATAACTTGCCAAATTTTTTATATCAAAATCCTCTTCATATAAAGCGCTTTCGGGCAAAGCTTGCTGCCAAAGCTTTATCCGCTGTTTTAGATTTGGTTTTTCAAACTCTATTTTGTAGTCAAATCTCCTTGAAAATGCAGGATCGATATTTTCAAGCATATTTGTAGTCGCGACCAAAAGCCCGTCAAATCGTTCTATCTGCTCCAAAAAAATATTTTGCATTTGATTGTGCATCTTATCGGCGCTCGCTGCGCTTTCGCTTGACCTGGAACTTAAAAATTGGTCGGCTTCGTTGAGTAACAAAAGAGGTTCGGTTTTTGTCTTGTGGCAAAGCTCTTTATAAGTGTCAAAAATTTTTCGCACATTTTTTTCGCTTTCACCTACATATTTGGACAAAATCTTTGAGCAGTCAAAATTTAAAACCTGTTTTTTAAGAGATTTTGCCAACGAAAGAGCAGTCATTGTCTTACCGGTTCCAGGCGGTCCGTAAAGAATAATCTTAGCATCAACCCCTTTTTTCTTATCTTTTATACCCCACTCTTTAAGGCGCGATATCACAACTTTATCTAACTGCTTTAAAATACCTTCTAACGCATCTCGTATTTTTGGAGTTATGATAACGTCGTTCAAATTTGTTTTTGGTTCTATAAGTTCAAAGATATCTTGTTCTGCTATCAACATATCGAGTTTTATTTTTTTGCTTTTTTTCTCTTTATCAGGGTGCATAATCTTTTGTAAAATATCTTCGTTGATATAAAAACTGCGGCTCACTCCTCCAAAAGCGGTAAACATCTCGTCATAATCGATGATTCCACTCTCTATGAGTTTTGAACCGTCCTCTAAAATCGCGCGATTTTTTATACGTTCATACTCGTCAAAACTAACAAGCCCTATTAGAGTATTCATCTCTCTTAAACTCTCAAATTCGCCGGAATACTCCTCTTTTAAAAGCGCCAAAAAAATAATCTGCTCTTTTATATCTAAAAAATGTTCTTTAAAAAGACTCTCTATCACAACTTCATTTTTTGTAACTTTAAGACGTTCGCTTATACGCGCTTCCAAAAGCTGAAGCTTTGTTTGAAGTCTGTTGGCGCCAATAGCATTTTGAGTGGTATTTTGTTTTGTAGAACTTATCTTTTGATATAACTCTATCCTGAAAAATTGGTCTTTTATATACTCCAAATGGTCGCTATAAGGCGTAATGTCGGGCAGTATCATCTCTAAATTTCCATCTTCCAAAAGCTTTAAAAATGTGGGGCTTGGGGTTATCATGCCATTGTAAAGTTCAAGATTGGAAAAATCATTTAATTTTAACTGTGTAAAATTGCTTTGTAGCGCCCAACCAAGATCTATTATATTTTTCAAAAGCGAGACTTTTTGAAGTTGAGCATATTCCTTTCTGCCGAAAATCTCGCTTAGTATATCGCTGGCTACGATATCAACTTCGCCTTCGATATAATGGCGCACTAACGCTTGAAGTATCCTCGCCTCATCTTCACTGCATTTTAAATGCAAAAAGATTTTGCTTTTTTTTATATCTTCGCTCTCTAAAAAATCTACTAAGTATTCCAATTTTTTCCTTTTATCTATTTTTTTAGCCGTTATGCAACCAAGCCAAAATTGCGTAACTTTTCAAAAAAGCCTCCGCCTTTTACATATCTTTTTCTTTACATGCAAAAGGTTATTTTACTACATATATCCTTGTTTGAACGATTATCTATTTTATAAATATATTTTTTGCCTCTTGTGCATATAATTTTTTATGCGCTTATAATATTCAATGTCTTTCTTGTAAAGCCGTTTGCTCTAAAATACAATCTATCTCGTAAGTTTTCCCAAAAAACCCTAAGCTTTTTCATTAGCCATTACTTGAGGCGATTGCGTCAAGTACGGCATTTTAACGCTTTTAAACAAACTTCAATGATGTGCGAGCAGATAGTAAAGTAAGCGCGAGGGAGTAAAATTAGGATTTAAACCGCATTTCTATGGATATGACCGTTTTTTCGTTCATACACCGCTCTACATGTAGGCTATAGACATTATAATTTATACTACATGTAAAATAATTTGAGGGCTTTTTAAAGCCCTTTTGATAGATTTTTGATTTTTTAAAATATCTCATTTTCCTGAGAGTGTTTTATATCCATTTTTGCAACTTGCTCTTTTAAAATCCTTTTCAGCACTTTGCCTGTAGCATTTTTAGGCAACTCTTTTGAAAAATAGATATGCTTTGGAATTTTAAAATTTGCAAGATGTTTTTTAAGATATCTTTTCACACCTATTTCGTCCAGAGGATTTTTAGCATCGTCTTTGTATTCTATAAACGCTATGACATCTTCATCGCCAATATCATTTTTGATACCAATAACCGCGGTCGTACCGATATCGTCCAACATGTACAAAACCTCTTCGATTTCGCGAGGATAGATATTTATTCCCTTTGAAATTATCAAATCTTTTTTTCTATCCACTATAAATAAAAAGCTATCCTCGTCAAGTCTTCCCAAATCTCCCGTCCTAACCCAACCGTTCATCAATGTCTCGGCAGTAGCTTCAGGTCTATTTAAATAACCTTGCATAGCGCAATCGCCTTTTACTATTATCTCGCCCACTTCGCCTAAAGGCAACTCGACCATCTCATCGTCTACTATTTTTATCTCATAGCTTGGAAGCGCAATACCGACGGATAGGGGTTTTTGCTTTTCAACTCTATTCACGGCAACGGCGGGAGAACATTCGCTAAGTCCATATCCCTCCAACAATTTTCCTCTTTTAAATTTTTTGCTAAAATCTATAAGAGACTTTTCGCTCAAAGGCGCGCTTCCTGATATGAAAAGTCTGATCTTATGAAACCACATAAAATACCATGGAATTTTTGCTTTCAAAAGCGCATTATATATCGTAGGAACGCCCAAAAATACAGTTACTCTTTTTAAAAGCGTCTGTTTTAATATATTTGAAAAAGGAAAAACAGAACGTATCAAAACGATAGAACAGCCGAAATATATCGGTAAAAGTACCATAATCGTAAGCGTAAAAGAGTGAAACATAGGCAGATATACTATAAATCTATCTTTTTTAGTAAACTCAAAAGCTATTTTGGCAGCAACCATATTTGATAGCATATTGCGATAACTCAACATCGCACCTTTTGGTTTTCCCGTAGTGCCCGAAGTATATATGATGCATGCCAAATCGTCTATTTTAGCGTTAACTTCTTCTTGACCCTCTTTGCAAAACTCTTCTTTACTATTTATAATGCTATGATAATCAATATTTTTACCATCAACATGTGCGTAAGCGTCCGTCCACATTATCGCTTCTATTTTAGTAGAATATAGAAGCTTTTTCGTCTCTTTTTCATAAGAAGGCGAACTAAAAAGGAGCCGCGCACCGCAATCGTTTAATATATGTTCAAACTCTTCATGTTTTAAAAAAGTATTGATAGGAACGCTTATGGCTCCTATCTTTGTAACAGCCAAAAAAGAGACTATAAACTCTTCTCCGTTTGCTATAATAAGTCCTACAGTATCGCCTTTTTTGATACCAAATTTATGTAAAAAAGAGGCGAGCTTGTCTACTTTTTGTTTTAAAGCTAAATTGCTCGTTTTTTGATTGTCGCTAAAAATTACTACTTGTTTTGGGTACTCTTTAGCGTTATGAGATATCATCTCATAAAAGTTGTTGTGACTATAATTAAGCATAGTCTAAAACCTATATTTAAACGACATATTTACAAGATGTGCGCCGCCATCAGTGAATTTTCCATTAAGACCTGCGGGCGGTACACTATTTTTTACATCACGTTTCTCTTTATCTGAAAATAGGTACGCCATACCGATACTCATATCTTGATTTATCTTATACTCAAAACCTGCAGAATAGTTTTTTGAATTTGAATCCGGAAGTTCAAATGCCAAAGTATCTTCCGGTGCCGGGGTTTTATCTATAGCAAAACCTGCCATGAGTTTCAAATTTTCAGTTGCTAAATGCGTAATGCCTAAACGAAAAGTGTTGGAATCTCTCCAATGTTTGTCTTTTGGCTGACCAAAATAGTTTGTAGCAGTATTACCGCTCTCATTTGGAAAATCAAAATTTATACCCTCATAAGCAGACCAATATACTCTTTCATATACAAATTCAACTGTTGTTTTTTTAGCAAACGTATAAGCTACAGCTAAATCAAGTACTGCCGGCAGCGGCACGCTGACGCTTGCGTCTCCACTATACGAATATATCGCGTATGCCAAATCCGCATCGCCCTCGAGTGTCAAATTTACTTTCGAACGATACGTCGCAGCAAGACTTAGCGCTTCAACAGGTCTAAAGGAAAGAGCGAGGTTGTAACCAAAATCAAACGAATCACCCTCCATATCCATCTTAACAGGTTGTCCTAAACCATTAGCGTCGCTTGCCACTTCGCCCGTCGAATAAACGGCTCTTACGCCAAAACCAATAGACGCCCAATCATTTATCTTATAAGCAGCCGTAGGATTTGCTTCTATAATCTTTAGTGAGAATTTTTTTGCGCTTGCAGCTTGATATGGCGTATCCCATCTTTTTGCAAGACCTCCGGGAACTATCATTGAAAAACCAAGTCTCCAATTTTCATAATACTTTGGAGTAACAAAATGGAAAAGCGGAGCGGCAAATCTTTCAACTTTAGAGTGACCGTTGCGTGAAGTACTATTGTCCGTATATGTCATATGGGGCAAATTTACATATGTGAGCAAAAACTCTAACTCGCTTTCCGGATTGGTTAAAAAAACCATATTAGCAGGGTTGTAATAGCTGGCATCTGCTCCATTTACTGCAGCAACATTCGCAGCTCCCAACGCCAAACCGGACAAAGATTGTTCCGGTATCTTGTAGCCTGAAGCTTGCATGTAAGCCGCGCTTATAATTAAAGCAGCCGATGTTCTTAAAACTGCTTTTTGCAGATTAAAACTTCCGTGTTTGTCAACAACTCTCATCTGTGTCCTTTAAATTTTTTAAAATTTTAAAACTGTTCTGTTGAAATTAAGCTTTCGTCGTTTGTAAACTATAAAGTAAAAGTATCTCTTGTGTCCATATATTCTCATCTATAGTCTCTAATATCATAGGAATATCGTTTATTCTATCGTCATTCATGATATAAGAAAATGCATCAAGTCCTATCTCGCCTCTGCCGATACTATCATGCCTGTCTATGCGACTTTGAAACTTTGCTTTCGAATCGTTCAGATGCATACCCTTTAAAAATTCAAATCCTACAATCTCATCAAACTGCGTCATAGTTTTTTCATAATCTTTTTTTGTTCTTATATCATATCCCGATGTAAAAAGGTGACAAGTGTCTATACAAACCCCAACACGCGATTTATCTATAGAGTTTTGCAAAAGATAAGCCAAATGCTCAAATTTATATCCGAGGTTACTTCCCTGCCCAGCAGTATTTTCCACTACAAGCGTAATGCCTTCGCTCTGTTTTAAGACTTCGTTCATGCATTCGGATATATTTTGCAAACACTCCTCTTCGCTTATCTCTTTCAAATGACTTCCGGGATGAAAATTTAACCTATCAAGCCCAAGCTCTTCGCATCTTTTCACCTCATCCAAAAATGCTTTGAGCGATTTTTGTCTTTGTTCTTTGTTCGGATGTCCCAGATTTATAAGATAACTGTCGTGAGGCAAAACATGTTTTGGCAAAATACCAACCTCGTCAAGCGCTTTTTTGAAAGCTTCCGCTTGAGCTTTTTCAAGAGGTTTTGCATTCCATTGACGCTGATTTTTAGTAAACAAGGCAAATGCTTTTGCGCCGATGGCTTTGGCGTTTAACGGAGCGTTTTCCACTCCTCCGCTTGCGCTTACATGTGCTCCTATATATTTCATTGCATTTTTTCTAATTTTTTTAATCCGACGTAGACTCTATTTTTAAAGTCTTCAAACTCCACATTGCCATTTTTTACTTCATAAAAAATATCATATTCTCCGCTTTTAACTATATTTTGAAAAAATCCATTTTGCGTTTTGGTTAGATTTTGAGAATTATATATAGGTTTTCCTGCCAAAATATCATCTATCAGTCTCGCGTAATGCGCGCGCATAAAAAATCTATCGTTAAAAATGCCGCGCGTCATACAATTGTCGTTTATGCAAATTGTGGTTGAAGACTCATAATTTAAAGTGGCTGTTGCTCCTGCAAAAACTTGCAAATTTACATAATTACCGCCTTTTTTGTAAAAACCCAAACCGCTTAATTTGATATTTGGGGATTTGACGGTAACTTTAACGGGAGAGGATATTTCAGTCTGCTGCTGTTTAATGCCACATGCACAAAAAAACAGCGCGATTGGTATCAAAAAGATGTACTTATTCATATTGCCTTCCGAACCTTTAATAAAAAAGAACATTTTACCATAAAAATTTTTTACAAATATTTAAGGTATGCGTGTTATAATTTCACCCTTTAATTTTGTTAAAACCGAAGCTTTTTATAAAGCTTAAATCTCTTGGCCCATTCGTCTAACGGTTAGGACATCGCCCTTTCACGGCGGTAACACGAGTTCGAATCTCGTATGGGTCACCATTTTAAACTCCCGCTCATTATTGTTTTACTATAAATTTCATTTTTAATCTCTACATGTAGGGTAAAATTTCTCACAAACAGATAATACTGTTATAATTAGTTTTCCAAAAACCAGCGAAGGAGATATTATGCAAATCGCCATTATCGGAACAACCGCTTCGGGCAAAAGCGATTTGGCATTGGGCATAGCAGAACGGACAAACTCTATAATACTTTCGCTTGATTCGCTTTGCGTTTATAAAGAGATAGATATTGCCTCGGCAAAACCTACATGCGAACAAATGGGCAATATAAAGCATTTCGGTATAGATGTGATAAATCCTGATGAGAGTTTTAACGTAACTATCTTCTTTGATTTGTACAAAATAGCCAAACAAGAGGCTCAGTCAAAAAATGTACCTCTTATTATTGTGGGCGGAACTAGTTTTTATCTAAAAGCTATGCTTTCGGGACTCAGCGATAAACCTCTTGTGAGCGAAGAAAATCAAAAAAAGATAACCAGAGTGCTAAGAGATATAAAAAATGCGTACAAATATTTAATACAAACAGATCCTGCAATGAGCAAAAAAATAGAAGCAAACGATAGATACCGCATTGAAAAATGGTACGAAGTCTATTTTGAAACGGGCAAAATTCCAAGTGATTTTTTACAACAGACAAAAAAAGAACCTCTAATAAAAAATTTGCCGATTTTTGAGATAGATACGGATAAAGACACTTTGCAACAAAGAATAGCATTGCGTACAAAAAAAATGATAAAAGAGGGTTTGGTTGATGAAGTCGCGAGACTTGAAAAAAAATATACAAGAGAGCCAAACTGTATGAAAGCTATAGGAATAAAAGAGGTTATAGACTATTTTGACGGGCTTTACTCTCTTGAACAAATGGAAGAAAAAATTGTGACAAATACCTCTAGACTTGCAAAAAGACAAAGAACTTTTAACAAAACTCAATTTATTCAGCCAATTATCAAAAAACCTCTCAATGAAATGGAAAAAGCAATATTGTCCGCGCTTAAATATTAAAATTTCGCACAAAAAATATTATGAAACCTTTAGCGCGATAAAATAACCAAGAATATACGGCGTATTTGGTCTGTTTTCCAACATATATAAACTTTTGTTTGCGAAGCGCTTTACTTGCAAAATATTACTTCAAACACTAATAAAATCAATTTGATAAAAATTATTTTGAAGTATTCGTCGCTAAAAAAACTATATAAACTATCTTTTTTATAGAGCAAAACCGCCGATATAATTCTTTCAAAATATTTCTATCTTGATTTTTTAGTACATGTATCATTTGATGATTGGCACAATAATTAAATAATTTTGGAAATTGGGCAAATGTTAAAAAATTTACTAGGGTTGAAAGCTTAAAAAAATACTCAAAATTTATCAGAAAATATAATTAATATAATATTTAAACTAATAAATAATTTTACTTATTTGGGCGTCACTTTGATTTTTTTTTGCAAATATCGCTTTTTGATTTTTATTTTCTCATCCAAAACAGATTCGTATCAAATATAATTATTTGTGAAAAATAACCATTTGGAATTTTATTATTTTCAATCGCCTTCTTTATCAACTCATTAGTAGCATATTTATTAGTTTCACCATTTATAATATACGTATTGAAGTTTGCAAAACAAGTTTTTACGAATACAGCATTTTTTCATCTCTCAATAGATTATCTACAAAAAGCACAATGAGTTTAAAAATAGCATATTATATTTTATAGAAATATTATAAAAATCACTATAGACAGTATTAAAAATTAATACAGATTAAGGTCATTTAAGGTTAAGTGATTTTTAGATGGTGCGGATGAAGAGACTCGAACTCCCATGCCTTGCGGCGCCAGATCCTAAGTCTGGTGTGTCTACCAATTTCACCACATCCGCACAATAATAAATAAACGCACACAGGATATCAAAAGATTTCCTCTGTCTTGCAAATGTAAACTTTATTTGGCGTAAAGTTATAAAACTCCAAATCCAAAATTTGCTTTCCCTAATGATTTTCTCGCAAAAACGAGTAACTTTAAGGTTTTTTAAACTGCATTTGCCATCACGCAAAATAATGGTACGCCCAAGAGGATTTGAACCTCTGACCTACGGCTTAGAAGGCCGTTGCTCTATCCAGCTGAGCTATGAGCGCATACTCTAAACATTTTGATGAGCCGACAATCCGTTTCAAGTTAGCTCAACAAAGCTTTTTGCTACCGAATGGTACGCTCGATAGGAGTCGAACCTACAACCCACAGATCCGAAGTCTGTTGCTCTATCCAATTGAGCTACGAGCGCGACTTGGAATGGGGTGAGTTATGGGAATTGAACCCACGACCCTCAGGACCACAATCTGATGCTCTAACCAACTGAGCTAAACTCACCGTACTAAAAATGGTCGGGGTGACAGGATTTGAACCTGCGACCCTCTGGTCCCAAACCAGATGCGCTACCAGGCTGCGCTACACCCCGCCTAAATCATCAAACTTGCAATGCTATTTGTAAAAAAATCTAAAAAATTGCCAAAACCTTTTAAATTTATACACCAGCAAATTAAAAACAAGGTTGAAAGTTTACACAAAAACGCCTGCTTTTGTCAAGACTTATACATGTATTTTTGTGATACGCCTATTTTTTGGACATCAAATTTAGTATTTTGATGTTTTCTAAAATATATCATTTGAAATGCTACATGTATGTATTGTTTGTTGCGATGTAAAATTTTTTATCATTAACTTGCAAAAACGCGTTGTATTTTCTGCAAAAATAGTCAAAATATAGTTTCATTTGTTTTGTAGTCGTGTTGGCTGAAAAGGCTTGAGAGACATATAATATAACTCTATCTAACCAACTTTGTAAAAATTAAAAATGTAGAGATGGTAACTCTTATTGCGGTGCGCGGGATAGACGCCGTGGCGCGTAAGCGTGCGCTCGTATGGCGTCTATCCCGAGTTATATGCGAAGTCGCGGAGCGGGCACAGCATGACTCGGGCAAAGCCCGCGCGCCGTTATACAAAATCTGCGCAGCGGATTTTGTATAACACACAAATAGATGTACGAAAATGGGATAAAAGCATTTTATTTATTTAAAGGACATCGTCAAAATAGAGATTGTTGGGGGTTGATTTTCCAGAAAATATTTTTATATAAAATAAATCAATGTATCATTATAATTATGGTCTATTTTGTTTTCTTTTTTGTCCATAAAATATGATAAATAAATTTTCTATTCGTTCCAAAACTTTAGCTTTTAAAGCTGTGTGCAATATTTGTCGCCACTCTATACAAACCCTTGAATATGTCTTGAAAAAAATCCCTAAACTTTAACTTTCAAAGTTGAAATATAATTATCGGTCAAAACAACCAAATCTCCAAACATGTATAAAAATATCAATTTCCCTTAAACTCTATGATTCCCTCATTTGAACTACTTGCTGTTGCAAACAGTTTTTTTGCCATTCTGCCGCTAAGGAAACCTTTTCTTCCCGCCATCACAGCATATTTCATAGCTTCTGCCATCAAAATAGGTTCTTTGGCATACGCTAAAGCGCTGTTAGTCAACACAGCATCAGCTCCTATTTCCATAGCTATAGCCGCATCGCTGGCGCAACCTATGCCGGCATCCACTATAACGGGGATTTTCACAGCCTCTTTGATAAACAAAATATTATATCTGTTTTGTATGCCAAGACCGCTTCCTATAGGAGAAGCCAACGGCATAACCGCAGCGCTTCCGGCATCTTCTAATCTCTTTGCTATTATAGGGTCGTCATTTGTGTAAGACATGATCGTAAAACCCTCTTTTGCCAATATCTCGCAAGCCTCAAGAGTTTCTATGACATCAGGGTAAAGCGTCTTAGCAGTATCGCCTATAACTTCAAGTTTTATCAAATCAAGCCCCACAGCTTCACGTACCATACGAAATAACGCTATAGCTTCCTTAGCTTTAGTGCAGCCTGCAGAGTTAGGCAGAAGCATTACATTTGTACCGCTAAAATAATCCGTCAAATTTTCTTCGTTTTTGTTTGTGATATTTACGCGTCTTACCGCGACTGTTATGAGATTTGAACCACTTGCAAGCGTCGCCTCTTTAGTTGTCTGAAAATCTTTATATTTGCCGCTTCCTACTATGAGGCGACTGTTAAATTCGTATTTGCCGACTTTTAGTATGTCTTTCATTTTGCTGTTATTCCTTGTTTTTTGATTTTGCGTAAATGTTGAGAGATTCTACCGCTAATGCAAAAGCCATAGAAAAATATATATAACCTTTTGGTATGTGAAATCCAAGCCCCTCCCCCATTAAAGCTACTCCGACAAGTATCAAAAATGCCAAAGCCATCATCTTTAAGGTCGGATGTTTGTCTATAAAATCGCTTATGCTTTTTGAGGCTGCCATCATAATAAATACGGCTATCACAACAGCTAAAACCATAATCTCTATTTGGTTTACCATCCCAACAGCAGTAATAACAGAATCGAGAGAAAATATTATGTCAAGCAAGGCTATCTGGATTAAAATGCCTACAAAACCTTTAGCCACATTTATTTTGCTTTTTTTATCTTTGTCCTCTTTCAAATCAATATTGTGATGAATTTCCAATGTGGATTTTGCCATCAAAAACAATCCGCCAAAGAGCAATATCAAATCTCTCCCTGAAAATCCGTGTTCAAATAACTCAAACAAAGGACTTGTAAGCTTCATGATCCAAAACAATGAAAGTAACAATAAGATTCTGGTACCCATAGCTAGAGAAAGTCCAAGAATTCTAGCTTTTTGTCTCTTTTCTTTGGGTAGTCTGCCGACTAAAATAGCAATAAAAATAATATTGTCGACCCCTAAAACTATCTCAAGTCCCGTTAGGGTCGCTAACGCAATCCAAGCATTAGGATCGCTTATCAAACTTGTAAATTCCATTTATTGCCTCTGATTTTGAAAAACACAAGTATATCAAAGTTTTTTTATGGAGACAATAAATATTTTTAACTGTAAAACTTCCATAAAAACTTTTGCGATATCGTTAAAATTTATATCTTAAAATCAGTATAAAATTGCCGACCCAAAAGTAAAAATATACTTCAAATTTAAATTATAGTTTTGTGTTGCGAGAGATATGATTTTCGCTCTTTTGCGCTTTATTTGAAATAAAATCCAATGCTTGTATGTAGGGAAAATCTGATATCTTTACTCTCAAAATCCTTACATATAGCAAATTATTTTTATCGTTGCTTAATCTTCTATTCTTATCATTACGGGTTTTGCCGATACAAACTCCAGCTTTTCTATCTCTCTGAGCGCTTCTTGCACATTGGCTTCTTTGCAGTGATGTGTGGCAAAAAACAGCGTCGTAGTATCAGACTGTTTTGCTTCAGTTTTTTGCAAAAAACTCTCTATGGAGATTTGCGAACGCTCCATAATATTGGCAATTTTAGCCAAAACGCCTATCTTATCTTTTACTTTTACCCTAAAATAGTATTTTGTTTTGACCTCATCTTTAGGCATAACGGTCAATTTGCTATTTTCAAGCGGTGATTTGAAGCCGAGCATAGGCGATTGTCCCTCTCTTGCTATATCTACAAGATCCGCTACGACAGCGCTGGCAGTCGCGTTTTTACCAGCTCCTGCGCCATAATACATAGTCTCGCCGACAAAGTCGCCTATCAAGCTGATGCCGTTCATCACACCGTCTACTTTCGCTATCATTTTATTTTGCGGAATAAGCGACGGATGTACTCTTAATTCTACTTTTTTGCCTTGCTTTTTAGCTATGCCTAAAAGTTTTATCGAATATTCAAACTCTTTAGCAAAATATATATCCTCATAGCCTATATTTTCAATACCTTCTACCAAAATATCTTCAGGTTTTGCATCAATGCCGTAAGCGATGGACGCAAGTATTAAAAGTTTGTGAGCGGCATCAAGTCCGCCTATATCGAATGTCGGGTCGGCTTCCGCGTAACCTAGCTCTTGCGCTTCTTTTAAAATATCTTTGAAAGAGGCTTTCTCATTCATCATCTTTGTCAAGATATAGTTACATGTACCGTTTAATATACCTTTTATAGCCATGATATGATTTGCGCTCAAACCCTCGCGCAAAGCCTTTATGATAGGGATGCCTCCCGCAACGCTGGCTTCAAAACCTATAGTGGATTTTTTCGCAACTTTCTGCAAATCATATCTATGATATGCCAAAAGCGCTTTATTTGCGGTTACTACGCTTTTGCCCTTATTTAAAATCTCTTTTACTATTGAATACGTTTGTTCGACGCCGCCCATAAGTTCTACATAGATATCTATATCGTCTCTATCGATTACTGATTTTACATCGTCTGTGAGAGAAATATTGACGTCTCTTTTTTTAGACAAATCTCTAACGACGCCAACTATCGGAACTATTTTTTTACCGCATCTTGCCTGTATGATATCAGCATTTTTTTCCAAAATATCTACAACGCCGGAACCTACCGTACCTACGCCTAAAACAGCGATTTTTATCATACTTTTTTCTCTAATGTGTTTAAATACTTCTTGATATTTCTAGCCGCTTGTCTTATGCGATTTTCATTTTCTATAAGGGCTATTCGCACATACCCTTCCCCATGTTCTCCAAATCCCACACCGGGACTTACAGCTACTTTAGCCTCAGTCAAAAGTTGCTTTGAAAACTCCAAACTTCCCAAGTGTTCGGCGATTTTAGGAATTTTTGCCCAAACAAACATTGTTGATTTTGGTCTTTTAATATGCCAACCCGCCGCATCAAATACTTCGCAAAGCACATCGCGTCTTTTTCTATAAACTTCTTTTATCTCTTCGACACACTCTTGCGGACCGTCTAAAGCTATTGTGGAAGCCACTTGAATAGGCGTAAAAATACCGTAATCAAGCCATGATTTTATCTTTTTTACAGCCGCGATAAGCTTTTTATTGCCCACTATAAAACCCACTCTCCAACCTGCCATATTGTAGCTTTTTGAAAGAGTAAAACTCTCTACCGCTACATCTTTTGCATCTTTAACTTCAAATATTGACGGGGTTTCATAACCGTCATATGTTAAATCGGCGTAAGCGATATCGCTAATGATATAAAATCGCTCTTTTTTAGCTAACTCAACCAACTCTTCATAAAAAGATTTGTCTACCGTTACGGTTGTCGGGTTATGAGGAAAGTTTACCACTACATATTTCGGACGCGGGACAGATTTGTCAAACGTCTCTTTTAGTTGCGCAAAAAAACTCTCTTTATCTAATTCAAACTCATCATCAAAATCCAAATTTATTTTATGTACGTTTCCTCCGGCCAATATAAAAGCATAAGAGTGTATCGGATATGCAGGGTCCGGCACTACTGCCACATCTCCATGATTTGTGATAGCTTGCACAAGATGAGCAAATCCCTCTTTGCTGCCAAGTCCCACTATAGCTTCGCTATCCGGATCCAAATCTGCGCCGTATCTTCTTTTATACCAATTGCAAATCGCCAATCTTAACTTATATATGCCCATACTTGCCGAATAGCCATGTACTTTTGATTTATTTGCTGATTCCATAAGTTTATCGATAATATGCTGCGGCGTTCTGCCGTCCGGATTCCCCATAGATAAATCTATAACGTCTTCGCCTGCGCGTCTGGCTTTTAATTTTAACTCGTTGACCACTGCAAATACGTAATTAGGAAGTCTTTCTATGGTATTAAATCTTATTTCGTCAAACATCTGTTTTTCTCCCTTGTTTTTTACTTATCACCAAATGTAACGGTGAGTCCTCTTTTGATATTTTCCAAAGTAAACTTGTCGTCAATTTTTACATAAACCGAATTTTGAGGAACTTTTAGCTTTATCGCCGTCTCTCTTTTATCTAATTCGACCGTGCGAATCAAATATAGATTTTCATCATAAAAATTAATCCTAGGATGCCAATAATCAGACGGACTTGCCTCTAAAACGATAGTTTTTGTATTGTCGTTCAGCTCTAAAATATATGGAGCAAAAGGTTTTCTTAAGGCTACTTTTTTATTAAGTTCAACTTTTATAGTATCGATTTTCGCTTTTTGAGAATCGATTGTATAGCTCCAAGTATTGTCATCTTTTTTAATGTCCAAAATTTCACATCCGCGCGCTTTTAGATTGCTGTTTAATAAAAGCGGATTAGGCACATTTTGCGTTGATAAAGAGATATGCCAAACAAACTCGTCAATAGACTTTGAAATTTTTTTGGTTAAAAAAAGGTTATATCCCATAGAATTTAAAGATTCGCTTATGACTCTCATAAAAACGAGCGGATTTTGTTTTGTAATAAATACCAATTCCAGCTCTTGCGGTTCTTTAAAGGAAAGCTCTAAAATCCCATTATCTTTTAATGTTTTCAAAATTAAAATAGCGTCTATTTCACCATTTTCGCCATAATATTTGCTCGTGTTCGCAAATAAAAAGGAGATTAGATTTTTCGATGCATTAAGCTTACTTTTACTTATAAATTCGTTTGCTTTTTCACTAACGCTTTGCGCGCAGATACTGGCGCAGATAATTAGTGATAAAATGACCGTTTTTACCAATTTTTGCCACCGTTTAATAATACGAAATCATTTTCGCCTATCTCTTCTATCACGCCTTTATTGATATATAAATAGACTCTGTTTTGCAAATTAAATTTTTTATCGGGTTTGTTTTCTATCTTTAGCATAAAATCGCCATGACCCGTTATAACTAACTGCTCTTTGTCAAGCTTCAAATCTATATCTTGTTCTTGCATGTAAGTGCGCTTTCTTAGAGTAGCCAAATCAATTATGCCAACCCAAATATTAGTATTTGGGGATATAACCGCCTTAAAATCTTCCGCGATATTTTGTTTTGGCGCATCATTGGAGGCGTTAGTTATTATAGTAGCCAAATGTGTAGCATTATCTTCAGCCAATATGTTGACCGTCTCATCCGAAACATCACTCATTTGCAACACATCACCGTCTGTTTCGCTTTCATTATCGTCGTAATATATAATATCTGAATTTGCCAAAGTACTTTCGATATGTCCTATTCGCTCTTTTGTAAAACTGTAGGCAAATATCACAAAAAGTATCAAAAACAATACTGCCGAAAGTATATAAAGTTTTTTACCAAAATTCAAACTTTTATGCGCTTTCAAAGTATCATTTATCTTTTTTTCTTTTGGTCTGTTTTGACTGTTTTCTTGAAAATACTCTTCAAACTCTTTAACCCAATCATCCATACTGATATTATATTCTCGTTGGATAATCTTGATAAATCCCAACGTTTTTATACGCTGTAGCTTTGAAAACTCTCTATCAGCCATAAGCTTAAGGTAGCTAAACTCTATGTATGTTTTACGCGAAACCTCTCTAAGACCTATTTCTTCAAGTTTTTCTATGCTGCTTTTATCGCTATTCTTTCCCTTTGTCATTACATATCCTATCAAACAAAACTGCCGCTGCGGCACTAACGTTTAAAGAGTCAAATTCTCTTACCGTTTTTATACTAATTTTTTTATCGCACTTTTCAAGCACACGATTGGGAATTCCTTCTCCCTCGCTGCCCAAAATCAAAAGTTTTTTCTTGTCCAATTTAACATCAAGCACACTCTGTCCGTTCATATCGGCAGCATATATGCTAAAGTTTTCCAATCTCAGTTCATTTAAAGCATCATGCGCATTCGGGGCAAGAACTATAGGCATTTCGAGCGCAGCCGCACTGGACGCACGCAAAATTTGCTCTAATTTTAAATCTTTCAAATTTGCAACTATCACCCCATCAACGCCAAAAGCGTATGCGCTTCTGATAATCGCGCCTATATTCCCCATATCTGTAACGCCAAAAAGCATCACCAAAAAGTTTGCTTCTTTTAATAATGAAAGCGGCGTCAACTCAAAAGGCAAAATTTCAGCTAAAAAACCTTGATGGTTTCCACCTTTTGCCATAGCTTGAGCCTTTTTCTCGTCCACTCTTTCAATTCTAACGCCAAGTTTTACTATGGAAGAGAAAAGTTTTTTATCACACTCTTTGACCAAATAAACACTTTGTATTCTCTTTGGATAGCGCGTTAACAGATATAAAAAAAGCTGTTTTCCGTAAATTAACATGGGAAGGATTTTATCTAAAAATCTCTTAAAAACAACTCTTAGGTATATTTACATACACTATTTTCACAGAAAATTTTAAACTTCTGCTTGTTTGCTTTTAAAACGACGATAATGCGTTTAAGGCGCTTTCTATAAAATTGATTTTTCAACAAATAGTATGAACCCGATTTGTTTGTAAAATTGCTATCATTGGATTTTATATATTGTTATAAAATACAAGGCATCGTGATTTTACCATACAGCAACTTATGCGAGGAAAACTGTGAAGCTTTTAATTTTCGCGATATCGCTTTGGCGATTTTTATTTACGTATGTACATGTAAGGATTAAAACTATTATACATGCAGAATATTCAAGATTTGAAGCATACATGTGAATATCAGAACTATATGCGTGATTATTTATATATGTAGAGATATTTGAATTGCTTATCGCAATACATATAAGTGTTGTTGTTTGTTTTACAATTATACATGTAAGGTTGTGAGAGACTCGTTTAAACTCTTTATCCCAACGCTCTTTAAAGATTTTGCGCCAGATTTTTGTAAAAAAATATATATTATATGACAGCATTGCAATAAACAATATCATGAAACCAACAAAAACAACTTTAGTTATATATGCTGACATTCTATCGCCACTTAAAGATATTAGTACAAATCCACAAATTAATACTGTAGCGCAAGCTTTCACTAAATTCTTGATTTTTTCCCAGTATTGAGTATATTGAGTGTCAAACAAGGCAAAAGAATGTTTAAATAGTGCAACAAAAAACGTCACAAATCCAATTCTTATGATTTTACATAGCTTTTTCATATTCATAGATTTTATTTCCAGTAAAAGCCGTTGTTGAAATCATATCCGTTAAAAGTGCTTGCAAAATCCATTAATTACTCTTTCAACCTTACACCTTCAAAGAATTTGTCGTATTGGGATTTGAATTTGTCAATATATGGAAACATAGTAAAATATTCATCTTTATAAAACATAATCCTTTGAATTACTTTTTCTCCATTTCACAACTATTTTTTACAAACTCTTTTATATCGGTATTATTGCTGTTTTTAAGTATGTCGCTACAAATTCTTTCTATATCGCCAAATGCTGATAAAGTATAGTGAAGTTCCATAGGATTTGAAAATTTCAAACTACTTTGATTATATAAGGCAATATCTATTTTGATATTTGAGTTTAAAAAACTCTCAATACTTTTGTTTTCTTCTAAAAGTTTTTGTATAAGTCCGTAACTAATCATATTATTAGCAGCTTCAGTTTTTATCATACGCATTGTTGTAAAGTGTATTATTAAATATGTATAAAAAGATAAAAACAAAATTGAAAAAATTACTTTATTTATCACATTTTTTATTTTCATCTTTATCCTCTTTTTTACCCCAACATTTAATACCTTTCATTTCACATTCCCCGTACATATTTGTCATCGCTTGTCTGCAAGGATACATAGCAGCACCAGCATATCTTGTACAAAATTCACCACCTTTATCATTGATAATACTACAATCAAAATTGCCATTTTTATCACATAAACTCAATGCGTTACTTATTCTTTCTTCCCAAGGATTTCTTAATGGTTTCAATCCCTCCACATCAACATAATTCACCGGATTCCCCAACACATACCCATACAAATTACTATCACCGCCGCTTTTTATTATCGATGATATTTTTTAAGAAATATTTGTTATCGATCATTGATTCGATTTGGGTTAATCCAAGTCGTATAACTTTTACATACGGGCTAATTTGTATAACGGTTAGTTCGCTAAACGAGCATTCTTCTATTGAAG
>JAIRXG010000022.1 GCA_031268335.1 Campylobacteraceae bacterium | reverse complement strand
GAAAAATATCCGGGAGATTCAAACCTTGCATACGACAACGCAAGTGTTTACCCCGAATATGAAAATCTTAAAAATAAATTCAAAGGTAAGCAATGGTATGAATTGGAGAATGAATTTATTTTTAACGAAAAAGACAGTCTTTTCTTTTTCGGTAAAAAAGGATTTAAATATTTTATTCCGGCTTTTATGATTGCGTCAATTGAAGCGTTTGATGAAACGGATAATTTGCCGGACATTGTTATCGGTAAATTCACCTTACCGACAGAAATTGATGACATAATATTGGCAAATCAGATTAAACTTGACAGTATCAACCGGCAAAATCCGGAAAGACTTAATGATTTCTTTCGGAACTCTCTCAAAGAAAAAAATAAACAAATACATACTTTCATTGACTGTATGATTGATTTTAACAAAGAACAATGCAAGTCAATCAGAGATTTTTTGGAGTACATGACAAAGTATTCGGACGAATTATACAACGACCCTCAAATTGCCATAGAGCGATACTGGTTTCAGTTTTAGATAAGCCCGTGCCGCAAACACCCTTTCGATAAAATTAATTAAAAGATTCGGATAAGATACCGGAGCATTTTTGGTATGAATACTAAGTATTTAAAACTCTTATAGGACAAAAATCACAAAATAAAACAGTGTAATTTTTGTAAAGTATTAAAATTTAATCAATAAATTTGTCTGAAGTAATTTTATTTTAGGCAAAATTATGTTATGAAAAGGACAAATTTAGAATTAAAAACAAAGCATTCTTCTAATGCATCGTTTAATTTGTGGCCGTTTTTGTTGCAATTGCCGTTGGAAGAGTTAAATTTGCACTTAGATTTTATTTCGCATGAAAATCCTTTTTTGGAAGTAAAGCATTCTCGCAAAACAGATAATTCTCCAAGTTGCGAATTTTTAAAAGATTTGATATTTGATTTGGGATTTTTCCACAAAAAAGTTTCCAAACAGCCCATCTTGTCATTGTTTTTAGCCAAATTGTTCCAACTTGATAGCGCGCATGCGGCTTCTTTGAAGAAATGTTTTTTAAAAGTAAATAGTACAAACGCAATAGAGCAAAAAGAAGCTTTAGTATTTCAACTTGACGGTTTGGGGGATATTGACGATGAATTATGCGGTTTGATTTTGAAAACGGTAGAAGATACAAGAAAATTAGATATTTTTTTGAAGCGTAAAAATTTTAACGAGAGTATATCTATTGCCAAAAATTTTTTAAAAGTTTCTACTGCAAAATACAAAAACAACTCAAAACAAATTATTCCTGACTTTTTTGTGGATGTGGAAGATGATATAGTTGTGAATATAAATAAAGACTATTATCCCGACGTTACAATACAAGAAAATTTTTTAAGCGAACATGACAATGCCAAATGGAAACTCAAAGAGGCGCATGAAATTGCAAATTTGATAGAGTTTAGAAAAAGCGTACTTCACAAAATAATCTTTTTGATAACAGAAAAGCAGATGAGTTTTTTTATGGGCGGAGAGTTAAAGCCTCTTAGTATGAGTGTTTTGGCAAACGAACTATCTTTTGCCAAATCCACTATATCAAGAGCTGTGTCCAATAAATATATAAAATCAAAAAGAGGAGTCTATCCTTTAAAATTTTTCTTCACAAATGCTGTTGCATCAAAAGAACTCTCTTCCTCGCAAATCAAAAATTTTTTAAAAGAGCAGATATCTCACGAAAATAAAGAAAATCCACTCACGGACGATGATATTTTAAAACTCATAGAGCAAAGATTTGGCATAAATATAGTTAGGCGAACCATCACAAAATACAGAAAATTTTTAGGCATAGTTTCCTCAAAAGAACGCAAAAAAACATATAATTGAATTTTTGTATTTATCGCAAGTTTTTAAGATAATGTTCGTAAATTTATATTATTAAAAACAGAGACGATAAAAATTTATATAATTTATAAAAACAATGCCAAAGTGTGTTATTTGGTTTTGAAATTTATATTAAAATTAGAACGAAATCTTTTAAATAAATTCACATGTAGTTGCCAAAATTCAATATTTTTTATTTTTAAAGTTTAGTCACATTATAAAAGTTTAAGTTAACGACATTTGCAAAAATAATAACATAATTGCAAAAATTTCTGCTATTTTGAGATTGTATAATAAAGATAAATTTGGAAAAATAAATGGGTATTTTTAATAAAATTTAGGCACTGTTTTTTACAGCAAAATATCCCACGTGTAAAGATAAAAATATAAAGAAATATTTTTAAAATTTTATCGGATTAATCTTTAGATACAAAAAAAACGCGCTTTATTTTATGGTTTATTTTATCCTATTGGGCGAATTTATCAAAAAATGACTAAAACATTTAAAAAAGTTAGATAAATATATCTTTAGAAAATATGAATTAATTTAGTAGAGTAGGGTGAAATAGACGTTAAAGATAAGTAATGCAAACTTGCAATGTCAAAATAGAGATGAGTTATTTGGCGATGAAACTCAAAGCTAAAAATAAGACCGACTGAGCGCTAAGCTTTTTTAAAGCCTAAGTTTCATCCAAGATTTAATCAATCACCAAACTAATTTGAAAAAAATAATTTTTGTATAAATTTTGGGCAAAGTAAATCCGCAAGTCAGGCTATTATCCCGCTTCCTACGACATATTCATCTTGATAGAATGTCGCTAATTGTCCGGCAGCTATCGCGCTTGCGCTCTCATCCATAACAATACGCGCGCTTTTGCCCTCATTGTCTATAAATATTTTGCATTTTAATTTTGGACTTCTGTATCGTATCTTCACGGAAGCTTCAAGTTCGCTTTTGTCAACGAACATATTTAGAGATTTTACTTTAAATTCTTTTGTTTCAAGTTCGTCTTTACTGCCGACTATGATTTGATTTTTTTCCGGAATGATGGAGATGACGTAATGCGGGTCGTGAGCTCCTTTTATATCAAAACCTCTTCTTTTACCTATCGTGTAGTGCATGTAACCTTGATGAGTGCCTATGACTTCGCCTTTTGTATTGAGCACTTCGCCTTGTCTTAGTACATTCATGTGCTCTTGCAAAATTTCAATATATGTGTTTTGTACAAAACATATTTCGCTACTCTCTTTTTGCGTGGAAAAATCTTCAAGTTCCGGAATACTAAGCGCAAAAGCTTTTATATCTTTTTTATACTTTTCACCCAAAGGAAAAGTCATAAATGGCAACGCATCGGGCGAAACTTGCGCTAAAAAATAACTTTGGTCTTTACTCTTATCAACAGCTTCATGTATAAGTCCGTCTTTTATACGCACATAATGACCGGTGGCTAATTTATCCATACCGATACTTTTAGCAAAATCAAGCAATGCGCCGAATTTTATATTTTTATTGCAAAGAACGCATGGATTTGGCGTAACGCCCTCTTCGTAAGCTTTTATAAATGGGTTATAAACTATATCCTCAAACTCTTTAGTTAAATCCAAAACGTGATATTTTATTCCTAAAAATTCAGCTGCTCTTTTTACCATGCCTATACTTTTTTGATGTTTTTTATCATCTTCATGCAAACGCAGATAACAGCCCTCCACATAATTTCCGGCTTGCTTTAAAAGATATGCTGTCGTAGTAGAATCAACGCCGCCGCTCATTGCTACTAAAATATTTGCCATTTTTTTATCTCCCTATTTTGTAAAATTTTCAGCCTGTTTTTTTATAAGTTTATACCTTGCACTCTCACAAAGTCCGAGTTTACGCATTAGTTCAAGATATGTTCCGACATATTTTTTAATATCGTTGCTTATCCACTCCAAATCATCGCTTATTTGCCAAATATCCGCATCTTGAGGCTCGATAGTTTTATGGTCTAATAAAGTAGTTTTTACAAAATCAACTAATGGAGTCCAAAATTCGCTGCCGTAAAGATATATCTTTAAAGGAAGTATTTTTTTTGTAACAATTTGCGCAGTTACGTCAAAAAGTTCGTCCAGCGTGCCAAATCCACCCGGAAATGCTATACATGCAATCGCATTTTTAACAAGCATATTTTTGCGCACAGAGAAGCTTTCAAGTGTCGCGGATTTTGTCGTAAACGGATTTGTATCTTGCTCAAAAGGCAAAAAGAGATTGAATCCCAGACTCTCGCCGAATTTACCTTGAAACGCGCCTTTATTTGCCGCTTCCATAATACCGTATGAGCCGCCCGAAGTTATATGAAAACCATCCTCAGATAACATTTGAGCCATTTGAACGGTTTTTTGATAATATATATTTTCCTCCGTAAATCGCGCGCTGCCAAATATCGCGACTGCCGCGCCTATATCTTTCAAAAGCGCGAAACCTTTATCGCAATCGTCTTGAAGACCTTTTGCAAACTGTTTATCAGATTTTTTTATATCTTCACTGTACTCTAAAATTTTCATCTTCTCTCTTATAACATAAGTAAAGGCAATAAAACCGATAGTCTTTCTTGCCATTTTGGATGCGGAATAATAATATTTTTTTGCATAAACTTTGCTGTATCAAAAAAAATGATGTCCAAATCAAGCGTTCTCGGCGCATTTTTAAAACTTCTTTTGCGTCCGAAAATCTTTTCTGCATGTAGTAAAAATTTGAGCAATTTTTGCGAGTTTAACGAGGTTTGAACTATCATCATAGCATTAAAAAAATCATCTTGTTTTGAATATCCAAAAGGCGGATTTTGTAAAATAGGCGAAGTTTTACTTACATGTACTAATGAAGAGTTTAAAAAATATCTGTAAAGACGGTCAAATCTCTTTTTCGTATCCCCTACATTTCCGCCTATTCCAATAAAAGCCGTATGCTTAAACTCGTCTTTTTGGATTTTTGAGATTGGGAAAAACTTAGTTTTGTGCCAGCGCAAAACTTGCTTGTCGTTATTTATCTCCATGTAAAACTTTGGCTTTACCATCTACTATCGCTACCATATCTTCTATACGAACGCCAAATTCATTCGGCAGATATATGCCGGGCTCTACGGTAAATACCATACCCTCCTCAATGATGGCGTCTCCATAAGGAGAGATAACGGGCAATTCGTGTATATCAAGCCCCACTCCATGCCCCGTAGAGTGAATAAAGTATTTGCCAAATCCGGCTTTTTCTATCACATCGCGGGCAGCTTTATCTACATCGCTTGCTCTAACGCCTACTTTAACCGCGTCTATAGCTGCTTTTTGAGCCTTTAAGACTATATCATAAATCTTTTGCCGAAATGAGTCTTCAAATTTTTGCTTATTTTTATCATCAAATGCCGCTTCGCTTCCTATCTGCGCCGTACGCGTTCTATCCGAACAGTAGCGACGGTATTTTACGCCCGCATCCAAAAGCAATAAATCGCCGTTTTTGAGCATCTTATTTTGATTGGGCAGCGCATGAGGTTTGGCGGAGTTTTCATTTATTGCGCATATGGGTTGAAAACTAAGTTCATTTTGACCGCCAAATCTCATAGAGATTTCAGCTTCATAATGTAACTCTTGCTCGTTTTTATCAAATCCGCAAGTTTTCAAAATTTGTGCAAAACGACAAAAGCTGTCCCGTCCAATTTTAGCGGCTGTCTCTATCAATTCTATCTCTTTTGGCGTTTTTATTATGCGTTTTTTTTGGGAGAAATTTTTCTGCGGTGTGAAAGTTGCATTGAGGGTTTTTGACAATGCGTCAAATTTCGCTACGCTAAATTCCAAAGGGTCAAAAATGATAAATTTTAAGCGCGCTTTTTTGATAATATCGCGCGCTTTTTTTACCAAATCTCTTTCGGCGTTTACAACTTCGGCGTTTATTATATTTTCTTTTGCTTCGGCGACGTATCTGCCGTCTGTTAAAAAATAGGCTTCATTTGAGCTAAAGCGCAAAAATATAGCATTGTCGCAAGAAAATCCGCATTCGTAATAGAGCGCATTTTCGTTTTGAACGATGTAAGGTTTCAATTAATTCTTCTCAGATTCCATCTTTCTTTTGTTTATAGCTTCTATTTCTGCTAAAATTTGCATTAGCGCCACTAAAGCCAAATGGTATCCAAAAGGTCCGAAACCACTGATTTGACCTGAACATACGGGAGCTATCAAGCTTTTTTGGCGGAACTCTTCGCGTCTGTATATATTGCTGATATGAACTTCAATAACCGGAATATTAAGGGCGCTTATCGCGTCTCGTATGGCAACGGATGTGTGTGTGTAAGCGGCAGGATTTATAATAACGCCGTTGGCATCTCCTAAACACTCTTGCAGACGGTCAATTATCTCGCCTTCAAAATTTGATTGAAAAAATTCAATTGTTATGTTGTTTTGTTTGGCTACATTTTCCATTTGAGCGTGAATATCATCAAGTTTCATAGCGCCGTAGATACTTTGTTCTCTATGCCCCAACATATTTAAATTCGGTCCTTGGATAACGACTATCTTCATTCGATTTGCCTTTTTTTGATTTTAAAAACAGCTATTGTATCACTATTTTGCATAAGAAAAATTTACGCTACAATTTCTTTTTTAAAAGGATATTTATGAAAGTGCTTTTGAGCGATTTTGTATTTACATGTAATGATGAATTTAAGATTATTGAAAATGGCGGCGTATGTTTTGACGGTAAAATTATAGAGGTTGCAGAGGCGGATAAATTGACGGCAAAATACAAAAATGCCGAAATTGAAAAACTTCCCAAAAATTCTATTTTGATGCCCGGACTCATCAACTCACATGTGCATCTTGAATTTTCCGCAAATGTCGCTACGTTAAAATTGGGCGATTTTATGTTGTGGTTGAAAAGCGTCATAACTTCGCGCGAAGAGTTGCAAATTAGATGCGATGAAGAGTTGATAAAGAGCGTATTGCAAGATGTTTTAAAAAGCGGCGTTACGGCTATAGGCGCGATAAGCAGTTTCGGACTCGATTTTGCTTCTTGTGTGAAAACTCCTTTACATGTAGTCTATTTTGTTGAGGCTATAGGTTCAAATCCGCCCGTGTTAGATGCTCTTTTTGGCGATTTTAAGAGTAGATATTATGAGGCGAAAGCGGCTAAAAGCAGCTCTTTTACGCCTGCTATTTCCATTCATTCGCCATATTCAACACATCCTGTTTTAGCGCGCAAGGCATTAAATATAGCAAGAGATGAGGGCGTACATGTAGCGGCTCATTTTATGGAATCGTTATATGAGCGAAAATGGCTTGACAATGGCAGCGGAATGATGGGCGAATTTATGAAAAGTTTTAATCCTCATGCATGTCCTATGGCAACTTCAAAAGAGTTTTTAGAACTTTTTTATGATATAAAAACGCTTTTTGTGCACGCTGTTCATACTAAAGACGACGAACTTGAGATAATATCGAAACAAAAAAGCTCCGTTATTCATTGTCCGCGCTCAAATACGTTTTTAGGAACGGGGGCTTTAGACATAAGAAAAGTTCAAAAAACAAATGTGCCTTTACTTTTGGGAACAGACGGACTTAGCTCAAATATAAGCTTAAATTTGTGGGATGAAATGAGAGCGGCGCTTTTTGTACACCAATCTTTTCCTCTCGAAAATTTGGCTGTTTTGCTGTTAAAGGCGTCTACATGTGAGGGAGCTAAAGCTCTTGGTCTGAATAAAGGCAGATTGGAAAAAGGATTTGACGCCGACATGATCGCTTTAAATTTAAAAGAGACTCCTTCCGACATTTCGCAGCTTCCTTTACAAATCATTTTGCAAACGCAAACCGCTCATAGAGTTTTTATAGACGGCGAAGAGATATGTTAAGTTTTGAAAACCATTTTTTAGGAGTATAAGTTGAAAAGTTTTATAAAAGTTTTGATAGCGCTGCTGTTTGCAGCTTCTATGGAAATTAACGCGCAAGAGATTGAAGATATAATGTTAGATATTTCAAAACTTGCGCAAGTGGGCAATGTGGAACTTACGGATCAAGCTGTTCTAAGACTGCCGGAAGGTTTTTATTTTGTGCCAAAAGAGCTCGCTGCGCGTTTGATGTATTCGATTGGCAATACGATAGGAGATGAGTTTTTAGGACTTGTTTTGAGCGATAAAATAGTTGGATTTATAACGATTGATTTTTTCAAAACAGGTTATATCAAAGACAGCGACGCTAAAAATTGGGATACGGATGAACTTTTGGAGGGTTTGAAAAAGGGCACGGAATTTGCAAATAAAGAGCGTGTGCAAAGAGGTTTTAATGCGATTGAAGTTTTAGGATGGGTTGAGACGCCTTTTTATGATAGTGATGCGCATCGTCTTATATGGTCTGCTTCATTGCGAGATAAAGGTTCGAATGCGCCTTTGAGCGAACAGGGTGTAAATTATAACACTTATCTTTTGGGGCGCGAAGGATATTTGTCGTTAAATCTGGTAACGGATATGGAAAGTGTCGGACAAAATAAACCGTTTGCAAAGGAACTTTTAGCTTCAACTTATTTTAACGATGGCAAGCGATATGAGGATTTTGACTCAAAAACCGACTATATCGCAGAGTTTGGCTTGGCAGCGTTGATAGGCGGAGTTGCTGCAAAAAAGTTGGGTATTTTGGCAGCAGCAGGCGTGCTTTTGGTGAAATTTTGGAAAATTTTAATCATTGCGTTGATTGCGTTTGGTGTGGGTTTTAAAAAGTTTTTTAAGAATAAAAACAGTACCGAAAATACAAACGATGACGATAAACATTCTAAAGACGACAAGAACGTATGAAATTACTGCTTTTGCTTTTTAGCGGATTGAAATTCGGCAAAATTCTTACAACGAGCGGAAGTATGTTGGTGTCCATTTTTGCATATTCGTTGATTTTTGGCTGGAGATATGCATTGGGGTTTGTGCTGTTGATATTTTTTCACGAAATGGGGCATTATTTGGCGGCAAAAAAGCTTGGATTAAATGTAGGCGCGCCGACATTTATACCGTTTGTAGGCGCGTGGATAGCTCTAAAAGAATTGCCGTTAAAAGCAGAGGATGAAGCCTACATCGGCATAGCAGGTCCATTTATTGGCACTATCGCGGCTTTTGCATGTTATCTTTGGGCTTTAAATAGCGGGAGCAATCTGTTTTTGGCTATATCGTATGCCGGATTTTTTATAAATCTTTTTAACTTGATTCCTCTTCCGCCGTTTGATGGCGGTCGTATAACAGCCGCAATATCTCGCAAAATGTGGTTTGTGGGCGCCCCTATACTTGTGGGAGTATTTTTGTGGCGTCCAAGTCCTATCTTGATACTTATGATTATTCTTGCCGCGCCGCATATTTGGAATTCGCTAAGAGGTAAAAGAGATATGAACGAAAAATATTACGATGTACCTTTTGCTAAACGTGTAGAATATGGTTTGCTTTACTTTGGCTTGCTTGCATATCTGTCCGTTATGTCAAGCAAAGTATACGATATGCTTTCTTACATGTAGAACATATTAAAATGTTGGATATGCACACCTATTTTTAAGCAATAGATAATAGCGATTTTAATTTATTATTTATGGTTATGATTTCTAAGTTTTACATTTTGATATTATTTAAAAAGAGAATTTTATTGATATATGATTTGCAATTTTAAAAACGACGAGAGTCATACGAATAATATAAAATAGCGATAAGAGGGGAATTTTATGAGCGATATTTATACTTGCCTTATTGACACTCCGCTTGGAAAAATGAGAGCGGCAAGGAATGAGGATGCAATCACGGGACTTTGGTTTGAGGGGCAAAAATACTATCCAAACAAAGATAAGTGGATAGAGACGAAAGAGCATTATCTGTTCAAATCTTTAAATATTTGGATAGACAAATACTTTGACGGAGCGAAAGAGATTTGTGATTTGCCGCTATTTTTAGCAGGAACACCTTTTCAAAAAAAGGTTTGGGAGATTTTAAGACAAATTGAGTATGGACAGAGTGTAACTTATGGCGAAATAGCTAAAGAGTTATCACTCGGATTATCAAAAATGTCAGCTCAAGCCGTAGGCGGCGCAGTGGGACACAATCCAATATCAATATTGATTCCTTGTCATAGAGTTTTAGGCTCAAACGGCATGCTCATAGGTTATGCAGGCGGAGTTGACAAAAAGCGGTTTTTGCTTGAACTTGAAGGTGTAAATTTCAATTATTAAAATTTTGTTCTCACATGTAACGTATTTTAATCCACAGTATAAAGACAATGCTGTATGCAAGACAAGTAACAAGGCTACATGTTAGTATATTACCTCTCCATGTAAATCCGCATTGTCCTATAGCAACTTACATGTAGTATATTACAACTCAACATTTAAGCATCGCGAACTTTTTAAATAGTTTTATCATTTATATCATTTAGCTTTTATCGCTTTTACATATAAAGACCAAATCGGCGCAATTTTTGACTTTGCCGATAACAAGCTTTTTTGAGCTTTCAAATCTTTGCTAATAGGCAAAATTTTCAAAATATCTTCCGTATCTATTCTTACATGTAAAGAGCCAATACTCTTCTCGTAGTAATTTTGTAATAACTTTTATGCAAAATTTCAAAAATGATTTTGCGCCTTTTGATATAAAAATCATTTACACGTAAGAGTTAAGAGGAGCGTTTTTTATGTTAAACGAAAGAGTTCTTTTTTTAGGCGCGGCAATAATTAGCTGTGTCGTCGGATTATTTGGCGCAAGCGCTAAAGAGTATTCGTCAAGTTTGGCAAGTCATATTGTACTTGAGGCAAAATCTTTCATTAAAGCGCCAGAAGATGCGCCCAAGAGTTTAAAAATAAGCGGAAAATACGCGACTCTACAAAGAACGGACAAAGTATTTTCGGTTGAAGGATTGTCGGATGGTCGACCGACAAACGTATTTTCGCCTTTTGAGGGGCAGCCGCTTCAGGGACATTCGGGCATAAAATATATGGAAGACGGCACTTTGTGGCTTTTGACTGATAACGGCATGGGTTCAAAAGCAAATTCGCCCGATTTTATGCTTTATCTGAATCATTATAGCGTTGATTTTAAAAATGGAAAACTTAAGCTTTTGGAGACAATTTTTCTACATGACGAAGATAAAAAAATTCCTTTTCATATCGTAAATGAAGGGAGCGTTAAGCGATATTTGACTGGGGCTGATTTTGATACTGAAAGTTTTCAAATAGCAAACAACGTTTTGTGGATAGGAGACGAATTTGGACCATATCTTATAAAGGCTGATATGAATGGCAAGATATTGGCTATTTTTGAGACGCTTGTGGACGGAAAGGTTATACATTCGCCCGACCATTATGCGATAAAAACACCCGATAGTCCTGGAGATAAAAATGTTTTTGAAGTAAAACGCTCAAAAGGGTTTGAGGGCATGGCTATGTCGGACGATAAATTATACGCCTTGTTGGAAGGAGCTCTTTACGGACAAAATGGTTATGAAAACGATAACAAACAAGAGTATTTGCGTATTTTGGAGTTTGATATCAAAAATGAGAGATGGAGCGGTAATTTTTGGAAATATCCGTTGGAGAAAAATGGCAACGCGATAGGCGATTTTAATATGATAAGCAAAGATAGAGGTTTAGTCATTGAGCGTGATAACGGTGAAGGTATTGTTGAAAAAGCTTGCCAAATAAAACAGGATAAAAGTAGTTGTTTTGGCAATCTTCCATTATTCAAGCGCATTTATCTTATAAAGTTAGACCATTCAAATATGGGAAGAAATGTGGAGAAAATCGCTTATATAGATTTGTTGAATATACAAGACCCAAATAAACTATCGCGAAAACCTTTGAGTGAGGGAGTTTTTAAATTTCCGTTTTTTACGATAGAGAATGTTGATATAGTTGATAAAAATCACATTATAGTAGGCAATGATAATAATTTACCATTTTCAAGTAGCAGAGAGCCAAATTTGGCTGATGATAATGAACTTATATTATTAGACGTAGGAGATTTTTTAAATGCAAATTAACAAGTTAAAGGAGCATAGTATGAGAATTTGTAGTGTAAAACGGGCAGTTCAAACTGTAGGTTTGTTGTTGTTTATCTCGCATGGCGCAGTTTTTGCCGATACGATATATCCGATAGATAGGGCTGTTATGTTAAGAGGCGGGAAATTTGACTTTAAAGTTGAGTTTGATAAACAACTTGCAAAAAGCGATTTTAAGGTTTTGATAAACGGGAAGCAATATAAAGACGTTTTTAATAAAGAGGGTGAGTTTATTGACAATGAGGATGGTTTAGGAGCTTCATCGCTGCTTTTAAGAAATGTCTCTATAGATAAAGAGGGAGAATATAAAGTTCAAGTTATCGCGAACGGCAAATTAAGCGAAGTTGCTTGGAGCGTATACGCGCCGCCCTCAAAACCAAAAGCTAAAAATGTTATTTTATTTGTCGGCGACGGTCTTTCGGTTGCTCATCGCACGGGAGCTAGAATTTTTTCCAAAGGGATTGGCGAAGGAAAGACTAATGGGCGTCTATTTATAGACGATTTTCCATATATGGCGTTTGTGGGTACGTCAAGTACGGATTCGATAGCAGCGGACAGCGCAAACACAATGAGTGCATATATGACGGGACACAAATCCGGAGTTAACGCTCTTGGAGTCTATATAAGCCGTGCGAAAGATTCGTTAAGTCACCCTAAACAAGAGACATTAGGAGAGCTCATCAGGAGAACGTCAAATAAAGCTATAGGCGTAGTAAGTGATGCGGAATTAGAAGACGCCACGCCTGCCGCCGTTGTTTCGCATACAAGAAGAAGAGCCGATAAAAACGAGATAGTAGAAATGTTTTACAATGTAAAACCCGATGTTATACTTGGCGGCGGTTCGGCATATTTTTTGCCAAAATCGACACCTGGTTCAAAACGTAAAGACGATATAAACTATATAGAGAAGTTTCAAAATGACGGTTTTGCGCTTGCTACCGACGCTGATGAATTAAAAGAGAAAAGCAAAAATGCGAAAAAACTTCTCGGACTTTTTCACAGCGGAAATATGGACGGTGTTCTTGATAGGCGTATCTTGAAAAATGAAGTTACCAAAAACTTTCCAAATCAACCGGATTTAACGCAAATGACGGCCGCAGCTTTGGACGTGCTTTCAAAAAATAAAGATGGATTTTTTTTGATGGTTGAAGCTGCTTTGATAGATAAAGCCACGCATCCGCTTGATTGGGAAAGGGCGTTTTACGATACTATAATGCTTGATAAGTCTGTGGGAATAGCTAAAGAGTTTGCGAAGAAAAATCCTGATACGTTGATTATTGTTTTAGGAGACCATACTCATGGAATTTCTATTATAGGCACTGTTGACGATAGTAAACCTGCCAACGAGATGCGCGAAAAGGTTGGTGTTTATGCGGAAGCCGGATTTCCTAACTATCAAGATGAAAATAAAGACGGATATCCCGATACTCCTAATGTTTCAAAAAGATTGGCAGTGTTTATTAATAATTTCCCGGACCACTACGAGACTTTTAAACCTAAGTTGGACGCCCAATTTACGCCTGCTATTAAAAACGAAAAAGATGAATATGTGGCTAACGCAGCTTATAAAAATGTTGAAGGAGCCGTATTTAGAGAAGGCAATATTCCGCGAAGTCAAGACACGGGCGTACATTCGGTTGATGATATGGTTGTGCAAGCATTTGGACCAGGGGGCGAGGCGATAAAAGGTTATATGGACAATACGGAGATATTTAAAGTTATTGTCAACGCACTTGCTATCGGTCATAATAAAAAGTAATATGAAGCGTTTTTGCACAGCCATACTGCTTTTATCTTTTTTGCATTGTTACATGTATGCCGAAAAGAGTTTGAAATTTGACGAATTTTATTCGAGTATCGGAGTTCTTGGACTTGTTTTTTCAGATAAGGTCAAAGATTTGGCGGGGGAAAGAGTCGCAGTAGACGGCTTTATGGCCCCGCCTTTAAAAGTGGAATCTGACTTTTTTGTACTTACAAAAATGCCTATGTCCTTATGTCCGTTTTGTTCTTCGGATGCTGATTGGCCTGCCGATATTTTGGTGGTATATTTGAAAAAACGCCAAACTTTTGTTCAATACAATGCCATTATACATGTACAAGGTGTGCTTGAGTATGGTTCATGGACAGATTCAAACAGCGGATTTGTCAGTTTATTGCGTTTAAGGGACGCCGTTTTTAAAGTTTATGAGTGATATTTTTTTAAAAAATGTAAAGTTGAGTTTTGAAAGGCAAGCGGTACTTGATATTCCTTTGCTGAAAATAGGAAGCGGCGTAAAACTTGCCGTAATTGGCGAATCCGGAAGCGGTAAAAGCACGCTTTTGAATTGCTTGTGCGCTTTAGAGAGAGTGGATAGCGGGGAAATATATTATGACGGCGTATCGTTAAATAGTTTAAATGAGTTTCAAAGAGATGCTTTCAGAGGTAAAAATATCGGACTTATTATGCAAGATTTTTATCTTTACGAGGGTTTATCTGCGCTTGATAATGTGTTGCTACCCACAAGACTTAGTTTTGGCATATCTACCGAACTTAAAGAAAGAGCGCTTTTTTTACTCTCTTCTTTAAATATTAAAAACTATTTGCAAAGGGTCGATACTCTCTCTCGCGGCGAAAAGCAAAGAGTTGCGATAGCAAGAGCACTTTTAAATGATCCCGAAGTTATTGTTGCGGACGAACCTACGGCAAGTCTCGATGCAAAAAACAGCGCTGAGGTAAGCAAACTGCTTTTAAAAATATCTGATGAAACAAATAAAACTTTCATTTGCGTTACGCATAATTTGGTTTTGGCAAATAGTTTACAATTTAAACTTGAGCTTAAAAAAGGCAAAAAGATAGAGGCGATTTTTGAATGTTAAAACTTATATGGGTTGATTTTAAAAGAGCTTGGATAGGAAGTCTTGTATTGATAGTATTGATATCCGCAACCGTTTGTTTTAGAACATTTATTACTCTTGAAGAACGCGCATTGAGGCTTGGCAGTGCTAAAGCTGCTGAAAATATAGATTTGATTGTCGGAGCAGCCGGTAGCGAGGTACAGCTTGTTTTGTCGGTTGTATATTTGCAGCATTCGCCATTGCCTCTTTTGGACGGTAAGTATTATCAAGAGATAGCATCAAACCCTTTGACCAAATGGGCTGCTCCCATAGCTCTTGGGGATTTTTATCTAAAATCGCCCATAATAGGTACGATTGATACTTTGGTAACAAACGGCGGCGAACGTTCCTTGGCGCATGGCAGAATTTTTGAAAAGCCATATGAAGCTGTAGTCGGAATCCACACTAATCTCAAAATAGGCGATAAGTTTACGCCGCTTCATAATCAAGCGGATAGTTTTGACGCTCATTTACATGAAGATACGCAATATGAGGTGGTAGGTATTTTAAAAAGCGACAGTACGGCATGGGATAGGGCTATATTTGTGCCGATAAAATCCGTTTGGGATATTCATCGTCATAAAGACAATGGGGATGACCAAGAAGAATATGAAGAGAATATGCCTATATCGGCTATTGTAATAAAACCAAAAAGCGTTAGCGGAGCTTATCAACTTCGCTCTTTATATAAGCAAAATTTAACCCAAGCTGTATTTCCAGCGGAAGTGTTGGCAAGAATTTACGCTATTTTGGGAGATGCAAGGGCATTGCTTTTAAATATAAGCGTCATATCCAGCATTTTAACATTGATTGTTTTGATGGCAAGTTCGGCGATATATCTTAAATTTCGTTCAAAAAATATTGCGGCTTTGAGGGCTTTTGGAGCGTCAGCTCATCGTATATTTATGCTCGTGTGGTTTGGTTTGGTGCTAATCGCTTTTATAGGTATGATTTTCGGAACTCTATTTGGATTTTTAAGCGCTGTTTTTGTCTCGCGCGAAATATCAGCGCAGCAAGGCTTTATTTTGCCGATAGTTTTTGAATGGGAGGATTTGGTATATTTTGTGATTTTTATGATAGTTTTATCTATCTCTTTGCTGATTCCTTCTTTTATGACTTATCGATATTCCGTATTGCGCTACATAAAATATCAGATATAATCTTTAATTTTTCTACGGATAAGAGTTTTATTTGCAATATTTTGTTATATTATGTTTAAAATTTTAAAGGACCGATATGAATGAACAAAATGAAAAGATGGGTATTTTTTCAATCGTTAAAGGTATTCTTGGGTTTATACAAAATTATTTCAAAGCGTTGATTTTCCTTTTGGTGCTATATATCATATTTGTTGCCCCTACGCATCAGACGCAAGATAATTCAAATCTTATGAAAATAGACTTAAAAGGCGCGATAGCAGATTCGGAAGAGGTGCTCAAAAATATAAATTTTGCATACAATAATGAAAATATAAAAGGCGTTTTATTTATAGTGGATTCCCCAGGCGGAGCGGTTAGTCCGTCTCTTGAGATATCGATGGCTATCAAACGATTGAGAGATAAAAAACCTGTTGTGGCGTATGCTGCCGGTATTATGGCGAGCGGAAGTTACTATGCTTCGGCATATGCTGATTATATCATAGCAAATCCTGGTTCAATCATAGGCTCAATAGGCGTTATAATGCAAATGTTCAATATCGAGGAGTTGGCGAAAAAAATCGGCATAAGCGAGCAAGTTGTAAGCGCGGGGGATTATAAACAAGCGGGGACTTTTATGAGAGAATGGACTTCGCAAGAGAGGGATAGCCTTCAAGAGCTTGTAGATGATACATACAATCTTTTTATAGACGATATCATAAAAGCCAGAGGACTTGATAAAAATAGGACAAACGAGTTTGCAAACGCTAGAGTTTTTATAGCGAGCAAAGCTCAAAAAGTTGGGCTCATCGATGAAGTGGGAAGCATAATTGACGCGCAAGAGGCGCTTGTTAAGCTTTCAAACGTTTCTGTACCGTCATGGAAAGAACCTGATTTGTTGGATAAAATAACGAAAAAATTAGCTTCGGAAACAAAAGAGCAGATAAGCTCACTTTTCTACGGGTTAAAAGCATATTAAATCTGTTTTTGCGGCTGTATATATAAAAGTATATGCAGCCATAAAATAAATCTTCTAAATACAAAATCTTTACGTATGTATTCCAAGTAGTTTTTATTTGAATAGAAAATAGATGTCGTAAAATATCAACATGAAGTTTTGTTATTAACCGCATGGTATTTTTGTTACGCCAAGCTTTGCAAATAACAAAATTTACAAAATTACTTTTTAAACATTAAAATATTTATAACGCTTACATGCACGAAACCATTTGAAATTATTTTGTCAAAAAATATGAGTTTTAAATATTTTAAAAAGGCTATATGCAGGGATTTGATAGGCAAGATATAATGTGTTATGCGATGGGCTTTGATTTTTTGAGTTTGACAAATTTTGCATGCAGCCAAAGAGAAAATATTATTACAGCTGTTCCTATGCTAAGGCTTATGTAATTTTCGACTTTTCCCCAAAACAGAATGTTTATAAAAATACCTGCCGGAATAAGAGCATTATTCATTATGCCAAGCGTTCCTGCGTCTACCATTGTAGCGCCTTTGTTCCACAAAAAATATCCTATTCCCGATGCTACGATTCCAAGCCATACTAAAACAATCCATTGAAATGCCGTAGGGTTCATTTTTTCAAAATTGCCCAAAGTCAAAATCGCAACCGCAGTTATCATTAAAGCTCCGAAATGAAAATAACCGAAAATCTCTTTCTGATTGGATATTTGGTGCTTTTCAATAACATATTTATATGCGCTTTGACCTATCGCAAAACAGATATTTGCTACTTGAACAAAGATAAATCCGATTAAAAAGTCGCCGTCTACATTTTGATATCTTATGATATAGGCTCCTAAAACGGCGACAAATGCGCTCACTAAATACAAAGCGTTAAATTGTTTGTGAAGAATATCGTAAATAAGCGTTACGTAAAATGGTGTAAATATCGTAAAAAGCAAGATTTCCGGCACCGTTAAGAAGCGATATGAGTGGTAGAAACAAAGATACATTACGCCTATTTGTACAGAGCCTATCAAAAGTAGAGAAATTTTAAGCTTTTTGGGAACACCTTTGAGTTTTGTAAATGGAATAAATATAAGCGAAGCTAAAAACACTCTCACAAATACCAAAAAATAGCTGTCAAGACCAACTAAATACTCTCCGATAAGATTAACGGAGAATGCCCAAAGAACCGTAACAATTATTAGATAAACCATAAATTATACTCGTTGTTTGAAAATTAAAATAGGCATGATAACAAAATAAAACTTATTTTTGTCTCACGAGCTTCTATCAAGTTTATAGGATATAGGAACTGTAAATATCATATCGCGCGGAAGTTTTGGAAACTCTTTAGCGGCTTTTTCCACAGATTTTATGGTATGAGAATCAAGCACCATATAGCCGGAACCTTCAACAACTTCAATCAATATAAGATTTCCGTTCATGTCGATTTTGAGTTTTATAGTTACTAAACCTTCCATATTCATTCTTCTTGCTTTTGAAGGGTAACCTTTATGCTTTTCTATGGCGGCTGCTATGAGTAATTTATAAGAGTCGTCTTCAACGAGTGATGCGGCGCTTGTCATCTGTTGTTCTTGTATGACTTCTTCTTGCACTTCTTCGTTTATCTCTTGAGGTTGCTCTTCAACTTCTTGAGGTATAGGCACTTTGGCGATTTTTGGCTTAGGCTTTGGTTTTGGCTTAGATTGTAATTTGGGCTGTGATTTAACTTCGACAATTTCCTCTTTTTTCGGTTCGGGCGCAAATATATTTAAAGAGAGTCTCAAAGGTTCTCTTACTATGCTTTTTAACCCCTCTTTTTGTGCATCGTAATAAAAATAGAGCATTACGCAAGTTGCATGCAATAAGCAAGATAGAGTAAAGCCTGTTAAAAATCCAAATCTATTTTTATTTCTCATGCTTTGTTACTATCTGAACGTTTTCATGCCCTTTGGCTTTGAGCATATCTATCACGTCTATGAAACGTCCGAAATTGCTCATTTTATCGCCTAAAATGATTATTTCATCAGAGTTTTTAAGTCTCATTACCGCTTCTTTTAATTCATCTATCGTTACTTCAGCGTCTTTTATATAAATTTTATCGTCGGAGTCTATCGATATTTCTAACGCTTCCAACCTATCTTGTTGCTGTATAGCTGAAGTTGCGCTTGGTAAATCTACTTTTATTTTTCCTTGCGCTATAAATGTCGAGATGGTAAGAACTATAGCAAGCAGTACCAACATAACGTCTATAAAGGGTACTACATTCATTCCTTCCGGTCGTTTAAGACGCATTTTTTTCAGCCTTGAATTTTGCTATACCTACGTCTACTTTGCGAAGACAAGCCGTATATATCACCAAAGTAGGAATAGCTACAAGAAGTCCTGCCGCGGTAGCTTTTAATGCAAGTGAAAGACCAACCAAAATAGCGTTGGTGTCGATTCCTCCTCCGATTCCCATATCGTAAAATGTGACCATAACCCCTACAACAGTGCCGAGCAGTCCGACATACGGAGCATTTGAACCTATTATGGATAGAGTTGTGAGGTTTTTTGTCAAATCATTTTCAAACTCATTTATATCTTTATAATCGTCTAATTTATATCTTGTATAAAAGATAAATCTTTCTATGGCATAAGCTACGGACAATACGCTCATTAACCCCAAGATGCCGAATATTGTAAAATCCATATACGCTTTTATATACTCCACTTAATACCTCTTTTTTAAAAATATTTTGCAATACTATCAAAAGAAAACTTAATAACAGTTATCATTATTGGCTTTTTTACATTTTTAAATATCATTTTAGATTGTTTAAAATAACCGTTTTTTTGTATACAATAGTATCTAATGTTAATAAAGTTTTAGCTAAAACAAAGTATAATTTTCCCCATTTTTATGAAAGGTACAGCGTATGTTTGAAAGCGTTTGGCGGGCGATTGTGGAGTCAAAAAGTATAGTTCTTGCTTCACATGTAAATCCTGATTGCGATACGCTTGGCTGTACTTTGGCAATGTTTGATGTTTTGCGAAGCATGAATAAAGAAGCGTACTTGTTTAACGCTACTGAAAAACTTCCTTTAAAGTTACAATTTTTGCCGAATTTTGAACATATTTCATCGCAATTGCCAAATAGTTTTGATACATTGGCGGTTTTTGACTGCGCCAAATTTGAACGTACAAGTTTGGATATAAGTAAATTAAGGCAAAAAATTATAAATGTAGACCATCATTTGACAAACTCAAATTTTGGCGATATAAATCTCGTATCAGCCGAATTTTCAAGCGCTTGTGCGGTGGTTTTTGAAATGCTAAAATTAAACGGCGTCAAAATATCCGCGAAGGCGGCTACATGTCTTTATGCCGGAAATATTGACGATACCGGCTTTTTTGCATACGGAAATATAAATGCCAAAACTTTTATAAACTCTGCGGAGTTGATAGAGCTTGGAGCGGATCCCATATACGTCTCAAAGCAACTAAAACAGAGTGTTCCGCTTGCTAGATTTAGGCTAAAAGAACATGTAATGCAAACTGTAGATTTACTTAAAAATGGTAAAGTAGGGCTTGTTATTATCAAGCAGGACGATTTAAAGCGAAGCGGAGCCAAAAGAGAGGATGCGGAAGATATCATAAATATCGTAAGAGAGCTTGTAACTGTAGAGCTTGGTATTATGATATTGGAAGAAGAAGACGGCAGCTTCAAAATCTCTTTGCGAAGTAAAAATTATCTTGACGTATCAAAAATAGCTTTGAAATTTGGTGGAGGCGGGCATTTTGGAGCAGCCGGATTTGAGAGTAAAATAACCAATACGGATACAATAGTTTCAATGGTGTTAAATGAATTTAACGAAGGAATGACAGAGTATGAGAAAAAGAGTGAATAAAAATCGTAGCATTACTATCTTTGCGGTTTTAATTGTTATCGCTATTTTGGCTTTTATTTATAATTCGGCAATGTTTGAAAGAAATATGCCCGATATTGTGCTTGACGAGCAGATATATTGGAATCTTAAAAATCCAATACAGGCAAAAGTCAAAGATGATAGCGGAATTGAGCGAGTTTTAGTACAAATAAGCGACGGTGAAAACAATATAACTCTTATAAATGATAAGTATAGCGGCAGCGAAAGAGAGATTGATTTTAATATATCTTTTCCCAAAACAGGATTTTTTAGTAAAAAAAATCAATACTATTTGACCTTTGAAGTTGTAGACAAAAGTTTGTGGAACTTTTTTATGGGCAATAGAATCCAGAAGGTTTATTCGGTAACCATAGACACAAAACAACCAAACGTTTATACGGTTGCAAACTCTTACAAAGTTACTAAAGGCGGCAGCGGAGTTGTTATATTTAAAGCCGATGATGAAAATTTAAAAGACGTTTATATCCAAACAAATTACGGCAAACGATTTAAGGTTGCCCCTTTTAATAAAAAAGGATACTATATAGCTTTTGTAGCTTGGCCGGTAAATCAAAAAAATTTTTCAGCCGAAATAGTTGCCGAAGATTTGGCTGGAAACGTTGCCAAAAACAGAATTAAATATTTTTTGCAAGATAAAAATTATAAAGTTTCAAAAATAACGCTCAGCGATAATTTTTTAAGCAATTCCGTTTATCCGCTTGCGGAGGAGTTTGATTATGAAAATACAAAAGACCTTTTAGCGCTTGAGAGATTTGTTTTTATAAATGAAAAGATTAGAAATGAAAGTTTGTTTACTATACAAAATATTACTTCGGCGGTAAATTACAATAAGCCTTTTAGGCTAAAATCATTTTTTCCTTTAAAAAATGGTGCGGTTGTCGCCGGATACGGTGATTTTAGGATATACGAATATAATAAAAGTCAAGTAAGCCAATCCTATCACCTCGGACTTGATATGGCAAGCACAGCTGAAGCAGAGATAGTTTTAAGCAATTCCGGAACTATTGCTTTTGCAGACGAAAATGGAATATACGGCAAAATGATTTTGATAGACCATGGACTTGGATTGTATTCGCTTTATGCGCATTGTTCGGAGCTTTCAGTAAATGCGGGGGACGAGATTATAAATGGTCAAGTAATAGGTCGAACAGGCAAAACAGGCTTTGTATTTGGAGACCATCTTCATTTTGGCGTAGTTGTTCAAGGTGTTGAGGTAAGACCTGAGGAGTGGATGGACGAAAAATGGCTGAAAGAGAATGTATTTGATTTGGTAGACAATGCGAACAAAATTATAAATAGCGTTAGATAGTCAAAATAAAATGCGTTTTGAAAGTCTAAAAACTATACTTTTTGAAGCAAAATGTGGTATAAATACAAATTAATTTAGAAGGAAAGAGATTTTGAGGCAAACAACAATACAACGCCGCGTGGAAGGCATAGGTATAGGATTGCATAAAGGTGAACCTATAAATATTGTATTGGAGCCCATGGAGGCAAATAGCGGTATAGTATTTTATCGTCAAGATGTAGGTATGAGCATAAGCGCTCACCCATCAAACGTTATAAATACGCAAATGGCAACCGTTATAGGTGTAAGTGCCGAAAAAAGTATTTCCACTATAGAACATCTTCTCTCAGCCGTTAATTCTTATGGCATAGACAATCTCCGCGTCGTTGTAAACGGCGGTGAAATTCCCGTTATGGATGGAAGCAGCGCCAGTTTTTGTATGATGCTTGACGAAGCTGGGACAAGAACTCTTGAAGAGAATAAAAGAGTTATTGTTATAAAAAAAGAGGTAGGAGTAAGAGATGGCGATAAGTTTTCCAAAGTAACGCCCTCAAATGAGCCTGTTTATCATTTTGTGATAGATTTTGCGCATCCTGCCATCGGAAAGCAAGAGTATACGTATGAATTCAGCAAGAAAAACTTTCTAAGCGATATCGCAAGAGCCAGGACGTTTGGATTTTTAAAAGAGGCTCAAATATTAAGAAGTATGGGACTTGGACTTGGCGGTTCGCTTGATAATACTATAATTTTAGACGAAAAAAAGATACTAAACCATGAAGGCTTGAGATTTCAAAATGAATTTGTTCGCCATAAAATTCTTGATGCCATAGGCGATTTGTGTTTGCTTGGTATGCCGATGCTTGGAAATTACGATTCGTTTGCGGGAAGTCATAAGTTAAACCATTTACTTACAAAAGAGATACTAAAAGATCCGCAAAATTATGAGATAAAAACATTTACAAATTCAATGGAATCCGTAAAGGCATTCGCATAAAACCAAAAGTAAGCGTGCTTGTCATCGCATTATCGTCGCCGTTGCTTGTTGGCGTTTATGAAAGCGATAAACTAATAGAGAGTTTCAAAAGCGACGAAATGGCGTCTGATTCACTGCCAAAAATCTTTAAAAAAATTCTAAATTCCTTTACATGTAAAGAGCTTTTTTATGCAAAAGGACCTGGAAGCTTTATGGCTATAAAGGTAACTTATGTCTATTTAAAAAGTTTACAAATCGTATTACATGTACCGCTTTTTGCATGTGAAGGCTTTATATTCAATGAAAATTATCCCATTAAAGCCCTTGGGAATCAATGGTTTTTTAAGGAAAGAGAAGGTATTGTGCTGAAAGAAAATAATATGGCAAAAACAAAACCGTTTAAACTTCCAAATATTTTAGACAGAAAAAAATTCAGCAAAGAAAATGAGCCGCTATATGTTTTATCAGCGATTTAAAATAGGGGTCAAAGGTTGAAAATAAAAGTTCCGGCATCAAGTGCAAATTTGGGACCAGGTTTTGATACTTTAGGGCTTGCTCTTGGCTTATATAATGAAACTGTCATAAAACGCTCAAACTATTTATCCGTGTCTGTAAAGGGCGAGGGAAGCGATAAACCTTATATTAGAAAAAACAATACTTTCGTTAATATTTTTTATGATATTTATAAGAAGCTTACGGGCAGAAGAGATAATTTTCGTTTCGCTTTTACAAATGCTATTCCGTTTTCGCGCGGGCTTGGCAGCTCATCTTCCGTGATAGTAGGAGCCATAGCGTCAGCTTACTATATGGCAGGATATAGCGTAGATAAAGAGCAAATTTTAAATCGCGCTCTTAGATTAGAATCGCATCCTGATAATATAACACCTTGCGTTTACGGCGGATTTACCGTGTCTGTTGCGGACGACGGAAAAGTTGCTATGATAAAAAAAGAACTCTCAGAAGAGATTTGCGCTATTGTAGTTGTGCCGAATGTTGCGATATCCACCGAATCTGCCAGAGGACTTTTGCCAAAGCAATATAAAATGGTTGACGCAGTTTTTAATCTTTCTCATGCCGCACTCATGAGCGCGGCTTTTATGAGCGAAAATTGGGAGATGTTAAAAACGGCGGCATACGATAGATTGCATGAAGAGGTAAGAATGAACGCATTGCCGAAGCTATTTGACGTAAGACGCATAGCTCTTGAAAACGGAGCTTTGATGAGTACGTTATCGGGCAGTGGTTCTAGTTTTTTAAATCTTGTTTATGTAAAATATGCAAAAAAGCTTTTACATGTATTGCAAACCGAGTTTAGCGAGTTTAAAGTTATGAAACTTGAGCTTGATAATCGAGGATTTGTTATCACTCAAAGCTGATAAAAAGAAATTTTGGTATAATATGGGCGAAAAAAATATTCCCGTACGTATGTGCATAGTTTGCAAAAGTCGTTTGGCAAAAAAGTCTCTTCATAGATTTCAAATTAAAGACGGTATTCTAAGGACATTTGAGAGAGACGGGAGGAGTTTTTATATTTGCGAAGTATGCTTAAACAAAAACCAGCAGAAGCTTATAAAAACAATTAATCAAAAATACAACCTAACTTTGCCGTATCAAAACGGCGAAAATTTTAAGGAGACAATATCTGATGGTTGAAAAGGTAAAGATTGTAGACATAGCAAGTGAGCTTGGCTTTAGCAATAAAGATGTTATAGAAAAAGCTTTATTATTAAAGTTTGACGTTAAAGCCCCATCTAGCACTTTAAGTGTTGAAGAAGCCGAAAGACTTGTGAATTTTATTTTAAAAGGCGAAGATGATAGCCTGCAAAAAAAAGAGGTTACTAAAGAAAAGAGAGAGCCTAAAGAAAAAAAAGTGCAGCCTAAACAAGAAAAACCCAAAAAACAAGAGATTCAAGAGAAGCCAAAAACGCAAAATGTTGAACACAAACAAGATCAAGAAGAACAAAAAAAAGAACATGTAAAAAGCGCTCAACCCATCAGACTAAAACAAGAAGATATACAAGCGCAAAAAACTCAACAGCCGGTAGTGCGCGAATCTTTGGCAGAAGTTAGCTTAAAGCAAAGAAGAGGGCTTGTATTTGTTAAAAAGAAAAAAGATGAGATTATAGAACAACAGCTTGTTGCGCAAAAAAGCGAAACCACCTCTAAAGTCATGCCATCTTTGGAGTCTATGTTCGTCAACATGGCGGCAAATATGCAACAATTAAGCGAAATTCGCGGCAAAAAGAAAAAACCTAAAAAAACAATTGCTGCCAAAAAAGAGGAAGGCTCTAAAATAGACTTGCTTTTGGATAGGAATTTGAGTGATAGTAACTATGATATAGAAGAAGATATGGTTGTATTACCCGACTTTACGATTAAGCTTGAAAGACACGATGAAGAGCAAAAAAGCCAAATTACATCTCAAGTAAAAACAATAAAACACAATCCGTTTCTGGATCAAGGCATACAGAGAAAAAGTTTTAAAAAACATAAAAAAAGGGTTGAAGACAAAAATGCGCCCGAAGTTAAAATCGTGCAGATACCAGAAGAGGTTAGAGTTTACGAATTTGCTCAAAAGATGAGTAAGCAACCTTCAGAGATTATAAAAATACTGTTTGGACTTGGCGTTATGGTTACCAAGAATGATTTTCTAGACAAAGACGCTATAGAGATTTTAGCCGAAGAGTTTGGCATAGAGATAAATGTTGTAAATGAGCAAGAAGAGTTTGATTATGTTAAGGCTTATGATGAAGAGAACAGTAAAGATTTAGAGAGTCGCGTGCCGGTAATTACTATAATGGGACATGTGGACCATGGCAAAACATCGCTTTTGGATTATATTAGAAACGCAAGCGTTGCAAGCGGCGAGGCAGGCGGTATAACGCAACATGTGGGCGCTTACATGATAGAAAAAGACGGTAAAAAAATCACGTTCATAGATACTCCCGGTCACGAAGCCTTTACTGAGATGAGAGCAAGAGGCGCGCAAGTGACAGACATAGTAGTTATAGTTGTTGCAGCAGATGATGGTGTGAAGCCACAGACTTTAGAAGCTATCTCACATGCAAAAGCGGCGAAAGTTCCTATGATTGTTGCAATGAATAAAATAGACAAGCCCACGGCGAATCCGGACCAAGCTAAAAGCCAATTGGCAGAAGTTGGTATTTTACCTATAGATTGGGGCGGAGAGTATGAATTTGCATATGTATCGGCAAAAACAGGAGAAGGCATAGAGCATCTTTTAGATGTTATTTTGCTTCAATCGGAAATTATGGAGCTTAAAGCGGATACCGCAAGAGATGCTAAAGCCACAGTTATAGAAGGATCTATGGAAAAAGGCAGGGGTCCTATCGCTACTGTAATTGTAAGAAACGGAACTTTAAGGGTTGGAAATACGGTTGTAGCGGGTGTTGCGTACGGTAAAGTAAGAGCTTTATTGAATGCATCCGGACAAAATATAGAAGCTATCCATCCGGGAGAACCTGGAATTATAATAGGACTTAGCGAAGTTCCTTTGGCGGGCGAGACTGTGGTTAAAGTAGCTAATGATAAAATCGCAAGAGAATATGCAAATAAAAGAGCTGAATATTTGCGTCAAAAAGAGTTGTCAAGATCTACAAAAGTTACTATAGACGAACTTGGAGCCATGATAGCGGAAGGCGAATTAAAAGCATTGCCTGTTATTGTGAAAGCCGATGTCGGCGGCAGCCTCGAGGCCATTAAAGGCAGTTTGGAAAAACTTCGCAACGAAGAGACAAAAATCAATATCATTCACAGTGGTATAGGCGGTATTAGCGAGAGTGATATAACGCTTGCTTCAGCCAGTACAAATAGTGTAATTTTGGGTTTTAACGTGCGGCCTACCGGAATCGTGAAAGAAAAAGCCAAAGCTCTTGGGGTAGAGATAAAAACATACAATATTATTTACAATCTGATAGATGATGTAAAAGGTATTTTAAGCGGGCTTATGTCGCCTATCATAAGAGAGGAAAATTTAGGACAAGCACAGGTTAAAGAAGTATTTGTAGTTCCTAAAGTCGGCGCTATTGCAGGTTGTATGGTAACAGACGGCTCTATCAACAGAGGCGCTAAAGTTAGAGTTATACGAGATGGAATTGTTGTTTTTGAGGGTACAATCTCTTCTTTAAAACGTTTTAAAGATGATGCCAAAGATGTTACAAAAGGTTTTGAGTGCGGCATAGGCATACAAAGCTATAACGATATTAAAGTTGGAGATTTTATAGAAAGCTTTAAACATGTAGAGGAACAAGCAGTTTTATGAAACAGCAAGATGTCAAGCTAAAAAGGGTTGAAAGTATACTAAAAGAGCTTATTCCGCAAGCATTGTCCGAACTTGAAGACGAACAACTTGTGGGACTTTGCGTTACGGACGTTGTATGTCATAAAGGGCGTTATGACGCCGAAGTATACCTTGATAAAATTTTATTTACCGAAAGTGAAATATCGCAAATATATACAAAATTAAGCAAAGTTAAAAAATATATTCAAAATTATTGCGCTACTCAAGAGGGTTGGTTTCGTGCGCCAAATCTTACATTTCGCTTTGACAATCTTCTTGAAGAACAAAATCGTATGGATAGATTATTCAAGAAAATAGAAAAAGGGTTGAATAGCAGTGAATGAAAATATAGAAAAATTGATAGAAAATTGCGGTGCAAAACTCTATGATACGGAAAATGTTATTGAAAACGGACATAAAATTTTTCGTGTTCTTATAACTTCAAAAGATGGTATAAATTTGGGAAAATGTGAAGAGGTCAGCAGAATACTCTCTCCTATTTTTGATTTGAATCCGCCTGTTAACGGACACTACTATTTTGAAGTAAGTTCTCCCGGAATCGAGCGAAATTTGAAATTGCCAAAACATTTTAAAGCTTCTATCGGAGAAAAAGTAAAAATAAAATTAGACAACGAAAAAAGCGTAGAAGGCGTAATAAAAAACGCAGATGATGATTGTGTGGAAATAGGCGAAGATAAAATCTTATATCAAAATATAAAAAAGGCAAGAACCTATTTTGAATGGTAAATGAATTTTATATGCTTTTGGCTATAAGTGAGGCTTGGAAATATCAAGGTTTAACATATCCAAATCCAGCCGTAGGTTGTGTCATTACGGACAAAAACGGTGCCATTTTATCCGTAGCTGCTCATAAAAAAGCTGGTTTTGCTCACGCAGAACTTGAAGCTTCTAGGGAAGCCTTAGCACAACTAAATCCGCTTTTAAAATTTCCGCAAAGTCCAAATGAACTGCATGCCTTTATATTGCAAAATCATCAAAATTTACTAAAAGACTCCACTTTTTATGTTACTCTTGAACCTTGTTCCCATCAAGGTTTAACGCCTTCTTGCGCGGAATTACTTTGTGCTTTACATGTAAAAAGAGTTGTTATAGGCGCCAGGGATAATACCAAAAAAGCAAGAGGCGGGAGTGAAATACTCCAAAAAACAGGTCTTGAAGTTATAGCTGGAGTTTGTGAAAAAGAGTGCAAAGAGTTAATAGAACCTTTTTTATTATGGCAAAAAGGGAGTTTTTCATTTTTTAAACTTGCAATGAGATTGGATGGTAGTTACGATAATGGCACTATAACTTCTATTGATTCGAGAGAATTTACGCATAGGTTAAGAGACGTTTGCGACTTAATAGTTATCGGCGGAGAAACTTTACGCAGCGATAAACCTACGCTTGATTCAAGGTTGGTAAACGGAAAAGCGCCCGATGTGCTTATATGCACACAAAAAGCAACAGAGAAAAACGCCCCGCTATTTAATGTTAAAAGCAGAAATGTTATTATGCAAAATAGTCTTGATTTTCCAAAAAAGTATAAAAATATCATGGTGGAGGGCGGTAGTAACTTTTTGCAAACTATGAAAGATAAAGTTAATTGGTTTTTAATTTTTTATAGTAATTCATTTTCGAGCAAAGGAAAACAGAGAGTAAAGATAGATTTGAATTTAAAGCTTATTTATAGTTCAAATGTAGGAGATGATTTGTTCTGCTGGTATAAACAAACCGTTGATTGATGACAAACATTTTATGCGTGAAAAAAATCAATGATTTCTTATTAAATATATTGATTTAAGCTTTTATCTGTTATTCTTATTATATTATAATTAGCTTTAGCTAATAAAATAGGGTTTTTAAATATGAAAAACAGATTTTTAAAATGCATTATGGTTATATTTTTCTTATCAAATTGTTTTTTGTTTTCACAAGATAATTCCATCTCAAAAGGTCAGGAAGTTTATAAAAAAAGGTGTATTGGCTGTCACGGGCCTTCGGGCGATGTGAAAGCTTTTGGTGTAAGTAGAAAATTAACGGAACTTACTGCTAGTGAAATGGCTGATAGACTTAAAGTATTGTCTGACAAAAAAATGCAAGGTATAGGCGGCGCGTCCGGGACTATGCACAAACAAATATCTGCCGTAAGCAAAGAAGAGTATGAAGCTGTGTTGGCATATATTATTTCCGCATTTGTAACAATGGGCGCAGAGGGTTCTACAAACATTTCTTTGAGTCAAGATAGTGTTGCTAATGCAAACCAAAGAAATATAAATGTTGTCACAAATCTCAACCGCTAGATTGTTCTCAAAATCAATTAAGATTCATACTCACGTCGGAAAGATATGGTATCATTCTGTGAAGCCAAACTAATTTAAAATTTTTTATTTTAATGCAAAGATATTATTGAATTTTTTTAAAGGATCTATTTTTGGATATTGATAACAAACAAGTCAAAATTGTACAAATGTTTGACGATATAGCCTCAACATATGATAGGGCAAATAGAGTTTTGAGTATGGGTATAGATGTGTCATGGCGTAAAAAAGCGTGCGATATAGCTTTTGACAAGCTTGGTCAAAAAGAGATAAAAATGATAGTGGATGTTGCTTGTGGCACAGGCGATATGATAAGCTTTTGGCAAAAACGCTCATGTAAAAAAGGCATTGATATTAAAAGGATTTTGGGAGTTGACCCATCATCGCAAATGTTAAATATCGCCAAAAAAAAATTCAAAGGTTTTGATTTTATTAAAGCAGGTGCGGATGACATTCCTCTTCCAAACGAATGCGCTGATATAGTTAGCATAAGTTATGGCATACGAAACGTTCTAAAGCGCAAAGAAGCTTTCAAAGAGTTTGCAAGAATCGTGAAAAAAGGCGGCTTTGTGGTTATTTTGGAATTTACCAAAGAGAGCAAAAACGGATTTTTACAAAAGATAAAACGGTTTTATTTAAATAAAATTTTACCCTTTGTTGGCGGATGTATCTCAAAAAATTATGAAGCGTATAAATATCTGCCCTCATCCATAGATGGATTTTTGACCTCTTCTATGTTGCAAGAAGAGCTTTTGGATGTTGGATTTGAGACTTGCTATGCTAAAAGTTTTTCCATGAATATATCCACTTTAGTAATTGCCAAAAAATGCTAAAACCGCAGAGCGTAGCCGAACTAAACCGTCAAGTACAAGCTCTTTTGGAGAGCACATTTTTACATGTGAAAGTGCAGGGCGAAATTTCGCGCCCTATTTATCATGCCGCCGGACATATATATTTTACGCTCAAAGACGCAGAATCTTCCATATCATGTGTTATGTTTAAAGGCAACACCAAAGGATTAAAATTTCAACTTGAAGAGGGTATGAGCATAACTATCAACGGAAGCATCAGCGTTTATGCCCCAAGAGGCTCTTATCAAATAAATTGTGTTTATATAGAACTTTCAGGCGAAGGCGCATTGGCAAAAGCGTATGAGCAACTGAAAGCGAAACTTGAAAAAAACGGTTATTTCGAAAACAAAAAGAGATTACCGAAATTTCCCTCAAATATCGCTGTCGTAACTTCGTCTACAGGAGCGGCGTGGCACGATATGTTGCAAGTTGCCAACAAAAGATGGCCGCTAGCAAAATTGTTGCTTGTGCCGTCTTTAGTGCAAGGTGAGGGAGCGGCAAATTCCATCGCTCAAAGTATTGCAAAAGCAGATTTGCTTAATTGCGATATTATAGTAGTAGGGCGTGGAGGTGGAAGCATAGAGGATTTATGGGCGTTTAACGAAGAAGTTGTAGCGCAAGCGATATTTGATGCAAAAACTCCTATAGTTTCGGCTGTGGGACATGAGATAGATTATGTTATTAGCGATTTTGTAGCGGATTTAAGAGCACCTACGCCATCAGCCGCCATGGAACTTATATTGCCCGAACAAAATGAACTCAAACAAACGATTGATTTTAAAATGATGCAATTTACAGGTATAGCAAGAAAAATGTTATTGCAAAAGACAGAGCATTTGAACTATTTGCAAGAGTTATACAAAAAAAATTCGCTTAAAGAAAGATTTAAATTACAGATAATGCAGTTTGAAACATTGCGTAATCTGTTTAACAATGCTTCTCAAAATCTGTTTTCGCACAAAACACAAATTTTGAAAGAGTTTTTTTATTTATTTGAAGCGAAAGTTTTTAGCGCAATAAATCTAAAAGAAAACCTACTCAAAAGCTTTCAAAATACATATATCCTAAAAGAACCCAGCAAAGAGAGCAAAGAGGGGTTTGCGCAAGTGGTGAAAAATTCCAGAAAAATGGCTTTGGAAACTATAAATGAAGGCGATGATTTTGAACTGCAGACGCCAAAAGTAAAAATAAGCGTCAAAGCTCTTAAGAAAGTGAAATTTAACTCTTAAGCCTTACATGCAGAGTTTAGTAAAAATACATTATGCATTGAATATAACTCCTAAAACAAACAAATAGTAATTTGATAAAATTTTGAATAGCGGTTATTAATTTCGATAAGATTTGCGGTGAATTTGGTGTAATTATCTTTAAGACTACAAAAGTCAAAACACAATCAGCATTCAATCTATACATGTACAATTCGCATTTTATAGGTTTGATTAAAGAAAATTTTGAAAATCCGAAGTCGATTTTTTATAAAATACTCTTACATGTAGCGCTTAATTGGCTTTATTACATTTTTTGTATACATGTAAGCATAGAAAAATTCAAAACTAAAATACACATGTCATTTTATGGTATGAAGTTAAAATTTTTTTTAAGCAACTTTTCCGTATTTTGTGCTAAAAGCAGATAACCGTCTTTGTTCGGATGTATTTGGTCTGATTTTAAAGAGGGCGTTTTGATAATTTTTTCCAATGTTGTATCATCGTACACAAGATTGTATTCATCTGCCAACTCATCATAAAAAGAGGCTGTATCTACGCCAAAACCTTTCAGTGTCGGTACGCCGAGCAGTACTACTTCCGCGCCGTTTTCGCGAATCAACTCTATCATTTTTGCTAAATTTTGTTTTGTAAGTCGCAAATCTTGTTTTCGTAATATATCATTTCCGCCATGACATAAAATGACGATTTTTGGCTTGTATTGCGCTAAGACACCCGGAAGTCTTGCAAGCCCCAAACTGCTTACCTCGCCCGAAATTCCACTGTTTATAACTTTTATATTAAGCATTTTTGAAAGTTGCGAAGGATAGCTTTCGTCATCTTTTGCGCCATAACCTTGAGTTATGCTGTCTCCAAATGCTAAAATCGGAATATCGGAACTTATATCGCGTTTATCATCGTTTTTCATTATTAAAACGAGAAATAAAACGGCGATACAAAAAATTGCTAATATCTTTTTCATTTTTTGTCTTTATGAAAAAAGTTTTGCCAAAATTAATTCAAAAATGAGAATTATTGCAATAAAGGCGATAAGAATTCCAAGAAGCTTTAGGGTTCTCACAAAAATCCTTTTTATTTTTTATTGTTATTATATACTTTTAGCCCTATTTTTACAATCTGAAAGAATTTTAAAGGTATAATCTGATTTTTAAAAAGCAAAATGCGGAAGAAAAATAATGGAAAGAGTTTCAAAGCAAGAGGCGTTAAAGCTCATACGAGAAGCTTCGTTAGAAGAGCTTGGACGTTTGGCGACGATAAGAAAACGCGCGTTGCATCCCGATAAAATCACCACTTTTGTTGTCGATAGAAATATTAATTACACCAATATATGTTGGGTAAATTGTAAATTTTGTGCATTTTATCGCCACAAAAAAGATGAAGATTCCTATATTTTGAGCTTTGAAGAGATAGGTGAAAAAATTGAAGAATTAATGGAAATAGGCGGTACGCAAATACTTTTTCAAGGCGGCGTACATCCTAGTTTAAAATTAGAGTGGTATGAAAATTTGGTGGAGTGGATCGCAAAGCATTATCCAAATATAACTATTCACGGGTTTTCGGCCATAGAGATAGATTATATAGCAAAAATTTCCAAAGTAAGTATAGAAGAGGTTTTAAGACGGTTACATGTAAAGGGGTTGTATTCAATTCCTGGAGCTGGAGCAGAGATTTTAAGCGATAAAGTAAGAGATGTGATAGCTCCAAACAAAATTGATGTTTTAAAATGGCTTGAAGTTCATAAGACTGCTCATAAAATCGGCATGAAATCAACCGCTACTATGATGTTCGGTACGGTTGAAAAAGATGAAGATATTATAGAACATTGGGAACATATACGCTCTTTACAAGATGAAACAGGCGGTTTTAGAGCTTTTATCATGTGGAGTTTTCAATCCGCCAATACCGAATTAAAAATGCAAATTCCTCAGATTAGAAAACAGTCCGCCAATAGATATTTACGTCTTTTAGCCGTATCGCGTCTTTTTTTGGATAATTTTCAAAATATTCAAAGTTCTTGGGTAACGCAAGGTAGTCATATAGGGCAATTATCTTTGATGTTTGGGGCAAATGATTTGGGAAGTACGATGATGGAAGAAAATGTTGTGGCGGCGGCTGGCGTTACAAATCACATGAATCAAAATGAGATGATAACTCTCATAAAAGATATAGGAGAAATACCGGCTAAAAGAGATACGGCATATAATATTTTGGAGGTATATGTGTGATAAGATTGATATTTGGTTTATTGTTATTGCAAGGAGTTTTAATGAGTCAAGAAGTGAAGTTGGTAAATATCAAAGGAGTTGACGTACCGATAATTTTCGAGGAAGATAAGAGTCTGCCTATAGTTTCCGTGGAACTTGTTTTTTTGAGTGCCGGAAGTATTGAAGATAACGAAACGGCCGGACTCGCGGTATTTGCCTCTAAAATGTTAAACGAGGGTTCTTTGGATATAAGCTCGGTGGATTTTGCGAAAGCTTTGGAAGAAAGAGCCATAGATTTTAACGTAAATAGCGGAAGTGAAACTCTGGTTTTTACACTCTCGTCTTTAAAAGAGGAGTTTGAATTTGGTGTTAGCATGGTTGAAAAAGTGCTGAAAAATCCCAATATATCAAAAAATACGTTTGATAAGATTTATACGCAAACAGCAGGAGTTATTTTGGATGAGGAGAGTGATTTTGACTATGTGGCAAATACGCGTCTTCGCCATCTAATGTATGAAAATAGCTCTTTTAGGTTTCCATCTTTGGGCACTAAAGAGAGCATAAAAAAGATTGATATAAAAAAAGTTGACAATTTTATAAAAACTCACCTTGATATCGCAAATCTTATAGTAGTAGTAGGCGGAGATATAGACGAGCAGCAAGTAAAAAATCTACTTGAAAAACTTTTATCTCCTCTTAAAATCGGCAAAAAAAGAGAACTTCCGTTTTTTGACATTTCGGTTTCACAAAAAAGCGAGACTCAAATCAAGCAAAGCGAGCAAGCGTATATATATTTTGGCGCGCCGTTTTATCTAAAAACAAACGACAAAGACATTTTTAAAGCAAAAGTTGCAAGTTTTATATTGGGAGAGAGCGGATTTGGCAGCAGATTGATGGAAGAGATAAGAGTAAAAAGAGGGTTGGCGTACTCGGCGTATTCAAGATTTTCTGCTGAAAAATCAAGCAGTAGTTTTGTTGGGTATTTGCAGACGAAAAACGAAAGCAAGGACGAAGCGATAAAGATAGTAAAAGAGACTATAAATAACTTCAGCAAAAGCGGCGTTACGCAAAAAGAGTTTGAACAAGCAAAGAAATTTTTACTTGGTTCCGAACCCTTGAGAATTGAGACGCTTTCGCAAAGATTGTCGCGCTCTTTTTATGAATACTATAGAGGTTTAGGGCTTGGATACTTCAAGAATGAGTTAAAAGAGATTGAAAAATTAAGTCTTAAAGAGTTAAATGAATTTATTTTTGCACATCCTGAGATAAATGAACTTATATTTTCAATAGTTACAAATGATAACTCCCAAAACTCTCAAAGATAAAATAAACTTTCAAAAACTAAACGTCAGCTCTTGCATAGAGTTGGCGCTTATAGCTCCGATGCGATATGACGATTTTAATGTTTGTAAATTTCCAAAAATAGATGAACTAAATGTTGTTGAGGTTATCATAGACAAAGTTCAAAAGCATCCGAAATTTTTGCAAATTTTTGCTAAAGCTTGGGATAAAAATGTGGAGATAATCATATTTAATCCTACAAATTTTCATTTTTCAAATTTCAAACCGACAAATAAGTTTTTTGTGAGAGCAAAAGTTGAACATGCATTCAATAAACTTCGGCTTTTGCAACCGAAAATCGCATATGAAATCGATAAGATATTGCCTATTTACAAAACGACTATTGCTCAAAAAAGCGTGGCGGCATTGATGAGCGAATATCTACATGTAGAGAATTTGGAAGAAGAGGGGTTGCCGAAAACATATGCAAAATCTTTATATGACTTGCATAATCCCTTACATGTAAATTATGATAATGCTTTAAAAAATGCCCTAAAAGCTTTGAAATTTGGAGAAATTTATATATTTTTAAAACGTCTTAGCCGCAAAAAACAACACTTCAAAGCTTCTGCCGTTTTAACAGGAGATGAGCGGGAATTTATAAAAAATCTACCGTTTTCTTTAACAAGTGAACAAAAAAAGGCGATAGAAGATATAAAAAGTGATTTGTCAAAACCTATTGCTGCCAGACGCGTAATAATGGGAGATGTGGGAAGCGGTAAAACAGTGGTAATATTTGCCGCTGTTATGATGGCAATGCCCAAACGTTCTGTGCTTATGGCGCCTACTACTATTTTAGCAAAGCAGATTTTCAATGAAGCAAAAAAATTGTTACCCTCACATGTAAGGAGCATTTTGATTACAAGCGGCGATAAAGATACGCGCTTGGAAGAGGCTGATTTTATCATAGGAACACATGTGCTACTTTATAGAGAGTTGCCAAAATGCGATTTGGTGATGATTGACGAGCAACATAGATTCGGCACTGCACAGCGGGATGCTATACATAAAATGGTGGGTGAAAGCAAAGAGCATCCACATTTTTTGCAATTCAGCGCGACGCCCATACCGCGTACGATGAGTTTGATTCACTCTTCAATTGTAAATTATTCTTTTATAAAGCAAACGCCTTACAAAAAAGATATTGACACATATATCATTGGCAAAAACGATTTTGGCAAAATGCTATGGCATATCGAAAATGAGATAAAAGAGGGCAGACAAACCATAATCATATATCCTTTGATTGAAGAGAGCGAAGCATACAAATACCAATCTATAGACGAGGGCAGGGCATTTTGGGAGAAACGGTACAAAAATGTCTATATAACGCATGGAAAAGACAAAAATAAAGAGTTAATCTTAGAAGAGTTCAACAAAAGCGGTTCTATTTTATTGGCTACTACGGTTGTAGAAGTTGGGATATCTTTGCCCAAACTCTCCACCATTGTTATTGTAGGGGCGGAGCATTTGGGGCTTGCAACACTTCATCAATTACGTGGAAGGGTTAGCAGAAACGGCTTGAAAGGTTATTGTTATCTTTATACCAATGCATTAAAAAACGAGAGACTTTTAGAGTTTGCAAATACAAAAAATGGATTTGACATAGCCGAACTTGATTTGAAATATAGACAAAGCGGAGATTTGCTTAGCGGTATTTTTCAACACGGCGCACAATTTAGATGGTTTAGCTTAAGAGATGATAAAGATATTTTATTGGAAGCACAAAAATTGATAAGATAATACACCCGAAGCGCTACACATGTATTGTATGTCTTCGACAATTTTGTACCATATCACTTATTTGACTGCTAGAAGCGTGTGTTTTGTCGATACTTTTAAGTAAGCTAATAGCAAAAGCGTACATGCATCGTTATCTTGTTTACTTTTTCCTCTCAACCACTCTTAATCTGTCAAGTATTTAAGAAAATTTCTCATTGCCTTTCAAGGTCGTTATAAAAATAGTAACTAATAATCTAATCCATTTATATTTCATAATATCTTTGTTGTATTTATAAGCTGCGATATACCTCTAAAATTTGCATATTAAAGCAAAATCGTTGTAGTTGTTTGCGTTGGTATTGTTATAAACTTTGCATTGTTGGTTGCTAGCAATTATTTGTAATCAGATAAAAACAATAAAAGTATCTTTTATTATAAAGCAATATTTTTCAAGTTTATTTATTTTAAACTTTCATATTGCAGTCTAATGGACTTTCTAAATCGCAAGCTTTGCCGAAATATTGTTTTATCCTGTTTTACACCTTGACTATTTGCATATAAAGCGCCAAGATATTACAAGCGCCGTAATGATTTTCCATCACAAGCTTTTTTAAAATACTCTTGTTTTAATACATATGAAAAACCGATATCAAAACAAGCGTTATAGTCTTTTGTTATTGCAAACTTTTATGTCTAAAGCATAACCAAAATAGACTATCACAAAAACCAATAAAATAATTTTTTTCATCATATTTTCTCAATGTGTAAATAATTTGTTTTATTTAACAATATGCAACTTACTCTATTTTATTTTGGCAGCTGCTTTGTCCGATATTTCGCTCAAATCACTACATAAATTTGTGAGATGCTGTTTTTTGCCCCCTATCTTATAATTGTCAATGTGACATTTGTCGAGTTTACGATTTTAATATTCGCTATTTTATTGCAAGATTAAATTTTTTTTTGAATTATTTTGTGTTGTAAAAATCATTTTTTATGTGAGAGCATAGAGAGATTTTCGCTTTAAATATTTGTTTTATATGCAAAAATCTCTCTACATGTAGCTTATTAGTAAAGACCGAATTTATTATCGCTTCTTTTATAAATTACTCGCATTTTAGCGTCTATATCGTTGAAAACATAAAATTGCAAACCGCTGTCTTTTAGTTTTTGCAAAGCTTCTTCTATTTCAAGAGGTTTATAAAGCTCTAATTCCATAGGAACGATTTCGTCGGCATCTATGATTATGTTTTCTTTTGCTTCGTCATCTGTCGTGCTTTTTTTGCCTTTTAGAGTTGTTATCTTGTCATGCGTACGGCGCAAGACTTTTTTGGCTCTTTCTATAGCCAAATCCACAGCCGCGTACAAATCTTTATCTTTTTGTTTGATAACTATAGTCTCTTTTTTTGCCAAATTTATAATAAAATCAATGCTAAAACCTCTTTTTGCGCTTTTTTCATCTGCTGCTACGATAACTCTCACGGATATGATGTCCAAATTGTACTTGCTAAGAGAATCCGCTGCCTCTTCGATATACTCTTTTATCGGCTCAGTAAGTTCCAATTGTTTGCCTGTTATGCTCAAATTCATTTGTGTCACCTCTCAAAAAATTTTCAAAGGATTATAACACACGCATACTTAAGCATATAGTACTTTAAGGCTTTTGAAGTGTTCGTCTATGGATGCGGATACGTTCGTTATTTTCGCTTGCCGGATACACTACTACGGTATCCATCAAAACGGTTATGTTGGAATCAGCAGTTGTTATATTGTTTGCTCCGTCTAACATCTCGCATCCTGAAGGCAAATCTTTTCCGATATATTGAAGCGTTATATAGATTGTAAAACCATCTTCATCAACTTGGATATGATTTATGCAGCCGTTAGCAGCATTTATAGCATGTCCCGATAAAGCCAAAAGCGCATATTCGGTACCGCTGTAAGAGAGGAGTTCTGCTTGAGCTTTTAAATAAGCGCTAAGTGTTTGTTTGTTGGTTTGAGTGGAAAATGAGAGCGCTAAAGCGCCTATAGTTGCGACCAAAACAATAAACATGATGGTCATTATCAAGCCAAATGCCTTTCTCACAATACCACCTCCTCTTTGCAAGCAACTATATAGTTATTAAATCCGCTTGCATTGTTGTCATGTAAGCAAAGTTTTAGACGAATGGTATTTCCGGTCTGCTTTACTCTAAATAAATTTACATGTGTTGCAAGCAACGCTTTAGAAGTATCCGCGTTATCGTACGTGTTTACAGTAGAAGACCAAGGTTGATAGTTATAGCGCAGTTCAAGATCAAAGTCTACATCACTTCTGGTGTTCACAGGAACTATAGCGTAAGCCGAATGGGCAAGATAGTAGTGTTCATAAATCTCGCTTGGTTTATCGCCAGTGATTTTGAAAGTATTTGCGGTGTTTTTTTCGACCTTTAACATATAAGCCGCATTTCCGCCATTTCCATCCCATCCAAAACCCGCTGCAGGATTAGTGTCTTTTTTATTTTTAAAGATAAGAGCGGCTGATGTAGTTGTCAAATCAACTTTATCATAACTTAGCACTTTCATTATGTTTATTGCTTTATCCAAATCGCTTCCTGGGGTAGTCAAATCGGGATTAACAGTACCAATATTATCCAAATCTATAAAACCGCTCCATCCGGGTGTTTTCCCTGTAAGCATTGCTTCGTTGCTGTAGCCTATCCATTCAATAACGTCAAAAGTATCATCAACATTAGAATTTTCCAAATAATAGATATTGTTAGGTGGTGCCTCATCCATTTTTCTTGCTATAGTGGATTGTTTTATGCGGTATTGAAGCCTTTTTGCTATTTGTTCCAACGTAATGCCACTTTGGGTTTGCAGATAGTTTATCGCTCTTGATTGTATATAGTTCATATACATTTTTGCGATGATATTGGCGCCTATGGAGGCGATTATTCCAAATATTACAATCACTATAACAATCTCCATCATAGTAAACGCATTTTTTTTCATTAATATCCACCCCTGCTAATCATTTGAAATTCGCCTATATTTGAGGAGTATGCCCTAAGAACTATTTTGTTGTCTAAATCATCCGCATTTGTAGTTGTGATGGTGATCTTCTTAATATTTGTAGGATTATCCGCCTTTCCGTTGAAATCAAATTTAAAAGTTATATTTTTATTGTCATAGCCATTACCATCTATATTTGTTGGATCATCGCTGACATAATCTATAGTTGGCTTCATACTTAATCTCAAAATAGAATCCATATTTTTGGTTCCATCGATAACGACTAGATTTTGCACCGCATCATCATCGTTAAAACTGCTCACAGACGGTTCATCACACGAAGCAACACATGGAGATATAGCCATGCCGGCACTATCAAGCTTCATTTTTCTTCTTAAAACGCCAACAATATGTCCTGATCTATAGGTAACATTAGAACCAGCTATTGCGGGGATTGCTTTTAATTTGCTATTACCTGTAGTAACATTTAAAGTTATAATATCACGATCTATACCATCATAAAACAAGGAATTTGCATCCCACTGATACGAGAGTATAATACCCATATATGTTTTTGTCTCTAATATCGCTTCTTGTTGCATAGCAAAAGCTATATTGTTGCTTGTTTGGCTTAAAATAAGCGGAAAACTTACCGAAACTATACCTATAACAACTATCGATATGACAAGTTCGATTAGCGAAAAAGCTTTTTTTATCATCTTACCAATCCATTTCTATATTTAAATTCTTACCGGGATTTGGAGATATAACTCTTCCGGTTTTATTGTCTTCTTCTCCGCTTATATCCGATCTTCCATATCCTACCCATTCGCTGTCAG
>JAIRXG010000012.1 GCA_031268335.1 Campylobacteraceae bacterium | reverse complement strand
GTTGAAAATTTTCAACGATCTGTGGGATTTAAAGATGTAAAGGCGTTTTTTGAGATAAAGCGTATTGTTCGCGAAATAAATCCGGATATTATACATTTACACTCGTCAAAAGCCGGTTTTTTAGGTCGTTGGGCATTTAACGGTTCAAAGCATAAAATTTTTTATACACCTAACGGACTGTCTTTTTTGATGCAAGACGGTTCCAGGATGAAAAGGTTGTTTTATTGGCTTTTAGAGTATATATCCGCTTTCAGGAAAACCACAATAGTCGCATGCGGCAAAGGAGAGTATGAAGCAATCCGACGATTAACCAAAAGATGCACATACGTAAATAATGGGGTTAATGTAACCGATTTAAGTCCATTTTTAAAAGAAAAAATCAATTAAATCAAATAAAATGCCTATAGTTTGTATTACAGGAAGAATTTCTTTCCAAAAAAATCCGAAACTGTTTAACGAGATAGCAGAATTGTTGCCGCAGATAAAATTTATCTGGATAGGAGAAGGCGAACTGCAGTCGGAGTTGAAATCTTCAAATATCGAAGTAACCGGATGGGTTGACCGAAAATCAGCGCTGGAACTCGTGGCAAAAGCCGATTTTTTCATTCTGCCTTCTCTGTGGGAAGGATTACCGTTATCGCTACTCGAAGCCATGTATTTGAAAAAAATATGTTTGGTGAGCGATATTATCGGCAACAGAGATGCGATTGAAAACGGACGTAACGGTTTTATATGCCATACGTCAGATGAATATGTGCAACGGATAAATCAGGTTTTGCAAAATAAATGCGACCGGCAAAGTTTGACCAATCAGGCCCATAATGATATTTTAAAATTGTACAATACGGATATCATGGCTGCTCAATACACAAAAATTTATAATCAATAAATTCAAAAATATGGAAGAGATTAAAGTAATTAACAAACACCAAAAAGATCTGTTTGAGGAATTTGAAAAAGCAAGTGTAGTATCTTTTTTTAATATGTTTTCGGATATTTTACAAAAATATAAAAATGACAAACGCTTAAAAATCATTGATATAGGGGGGGGTAGTAGCTATTTTGCCATAGCATTAAGCGATTATTTTGCGGACTTAAAATGCGAGGTAGTTGTTTTAGATACAACTGAGTATGATACATGGGCAAACTATTCCGGCAAAGTAACATTTATCAAAGGATCGGCAGATGATTTGGATAAATTATTCGAAAAAAATTCATTTGATTTGGTATTTGCCAATCGTGTATTTCATCATTTTGTCAGAGATTCGTGGCGTAGCACTGTAGACGGCATGTATGACATTATGAAGCAAATCGTTGCTTTACTAAAAGATGATGGTCGTCTTTGTATGGTAGAATTGTTTTATAATGGAATTATTTTTGATTCCGCGTCAAGTAAACTCATATACGCATTCACGTCTATTAAGTTACCGTTTATAGCAACTTTCTTTAAAAAGTTGAAAGCCAAATCGGCAGGTGTCGGCGTATGTTTTTTATCTAAAAAAATGTGGCTTCATATGTTTTTTCAATCCGGCCTTGCAGTGGAAAGTTTTGAAGAAGATAAAATTCTCAAACTTCCATGGTACAAACGGATTGGGCTGATGAATAAAAATATGAGCTATAAAAATGTGTTTGTGTTGAAGCGTTAACCCCCTGTTCGGCATAGCAACTTTCGCCTCGCCCAAGCAAAGACCATAATCTTCCTGCAGAAGCAGTGCCAAGCAAAGCCGCGAAACGTTGCGGCTTTTTTATTACGGGCAGGGTTGTGTTGGGGGTGGTTTTGGAGTTTTACTTCAAATAGAACACCGTATCAATAAAATAGAGCACTCCATTATTTGTTAATACGTTTTCATCATGCAAATCTTCGAGAATTATCCCCGATTCTTGATTGAAATAATCATTATTCCGGATTTTTTGAAAACCGTTTGAGTTCATAAATTGCTCCACAAAATTTAAATCTGTTTTCTCTGTAGCCTTAATAAAAAACTGTTCTACGACAGCATACAAAATAGATTTATCCTCAAAAAACCCTAATAGCTTATAGGCAGTATCAGGAAAAAAGTAATTATTTAGTAATAAATTAACAAAATAATCTACCCACGACAAATAATAAATAGTATCGTTTAATTTAATGACTGAACGGCTATCTTTTAGATACACTTTTTGTTCTGCGCCCTCTGAAACATAATTATCCAAATCAATATCTTTCACCAAAAGATTTTGACTTTCAATATGTTTTCTCAACCTCTCTGTTTCTTCGCGCTTGAAGTGCTTATCTGCTTTATCCAAAGCGCCTGATTGCGCGCTGCTTGTAAGGTAACTGAGGACTGCTTGGATATTTGCGCCATACCTAACTTGGCTCTTTCCTGAAATGATACGTTGTATTTCATTGTTCATATTGTTTTTTGACTACATGTCTTGCCTTAACCATGGTTGTTTTGGAATCTATAGAAATAATTTCTACCATAATCATTTTTATTTGAATTTGTTTTGACAAAGGTAAACATTTGCCGAAAAACAACAAAATTGCGCTGCAATGTGGCGGAACACGGTGGGGGGTGGGAGGTGAACAATTCATTATAAAACCTCGCTCAGACAATGTTCTACCTTTCGGTATATATAAAAACAGGCAATAATTTCTCTGCGGGAGCAGCACCAAATCGAAGCCGCGAAACGTTGCGGCTTTTTTATTGCCGGCGGGGAGTGATTTTTTTGTTACAGGCGGGTTGTGTTACACGTGGGATTGCCGGTAATTTCGCTATCTTTACACAATGAAATATCTCCACTATGCATTTTTGCTATTGGTTGCAGCAGGCTGTGAAATGCCGGCTACCTATTCTACCCTTGATGGCTTCACGCAGGGAACCACCTATCATATTGTTTACCGCGATGTGCAGCAGCGTTCGTTTCAGCCGGCCATTGACTCGCTGTTGTGCGGGTTCAGCCGGTCGTT
>JAIRXG010000009.1 GCA_031268335.1 Campylobacteraceae bacterium | reverse complement strand
TATTTGCAAATTTTGCATTGATGCTCCTTTGTTTTGGATTTGTAAAATGTAAATTTGCAAAATATACTACTTTTATGCTTAAAGATAAATATTTATAGATTTTTAGTATGAATATGTGGGAAGTTTGATAATGGTTTAGAATGATAAATTATAAAAAAATATGAGCAGTTGGGGGTTTTTTTGGGGGGGGTGACGAAGATAGAGATATATATAAACTTTAAAGGGGTTATCAAACAAATTTTCTTATAATACTAAATAATTTTATCTACATGCAAAGAATATAGATGCCAAAAACAAAATGTGACCATTGCGGACTTGAGTACGATGAAAAGATTTTAATAAAAGATACGAGTTTTAAAGAGGCTAAACAATTTTGCTGTAAAGGATGTCAAGGTATTTTTCATCTTCTAAAAGACGAGGGACTTGAAGGCTTTTATGACAAAAAGGGCATCATTTCGTTGCAACCTCCTAAAACCGCAAATGATGATTTACAAAGATTTGACATGCAAGGTTTCAGAGAAAAATATATCAGAGAAAAAGACGGATTTTGCGAAGTTTCTTTGATAATTTCAGATATTCACTGCGCCGCTTGCGTGTGGTTAAATGAAAAAATCTTGCACAAAACGGAAGGTATTATAGAGGTCAATATCTCTCAAATAAATAACAAAGCAAAAATAGTTTGGGACCCTGAAATCATCTCTTTGTCAAAAATTATAGAAACTATAAGAAGCATAGGCTACAATGCATATCCTTATGATTCAAGACTGCAAGAGAGTCAAGCCAACGCGGCAAGAAGAGAATATTACTCAAGGTTAGCATTTGGCATATTTGCGGTAATGAATATTATGTGGATAGCTATAGCTCAATATTACGGATACTTTTTCGGTATTGAACAAAATATAAAAAATATCCTAACTTTCGCGGAATTTTTGATAGCTACTCCGACACTTTTCTTTACCGGTTCGGCATTTTTCAAAGGCGCTTATTACGGTTTAAAAAACGGTTTTGCGACAATGGATTTATTGATAGCTTCCGGTTCAAGCCTTGCTTATATTTATTCAATTTATGTGATGTTGAGCGGTATCGGAGAGCCTTATTTTGACTCCGTTACAATGATAATAACATTTGTTTTTGCAGGAAAATTTTTAGAAGTTTTGATGAGAAAAAAAGCCGTCGACACTCTTGATTTGATATCCGGCGTATTGCCAAGCGAAGTGTTGGTGATAAAAGACGGCAAAAAAGAATATATAAATATAGATAGCGTCAAAATAGGAGATTTGATAGAGTTAAAACCAAGCGAAAAAGTCGTTATAGACGGTGTTTGTGAAAATGGGGAAAGTTCATTTGACGAATCAAGCATAAGCGGCGAAAGCGCTCCTGTTTTAAAAACCAAAGGCGACAAAATAACAAGCGGCACTATCTGTCTTGACAGTGTCATAACATACAAAGCTTCATTAATGGCAAAAGATTCTACTGTAAGTAAAATAGCGACATTGCTTGAAAATGCTTTGGATAAAAAACCGCGCATAGAGCAACTAGCAAATCAAATATCAAAAAAATTCTCCTCAACGATTCTTTTTATAGCTTTCATAACTTTGCTTTATTGGTGGTACGACACAAATTTCAATCAAGCTTTGATAGTAGCCATCTCGGTAATTGTTATAGCTTGTCCGTGCGCATTAGGACTCGCCACACCAGTTAGTACTCTTGTGGGTCTTGGGGTAGGAGCGAAAAAGGGAGTGCTTTTTAAAGAGACGATATTTTTGGAAGCTATGGCAAAATGCAATGTGTTGGCTTTAGATAAAACCGGAACTATAACGATAGGAAAACCTGAAGTAGTAAAAGTTGAAAATTATGAAACATACGATATGTCGCTGCTTTTTTCGCTTGTGAAAAGCTCTCTTCATCCGGTAAGTATAGGTATAGCAAAATATTTGCAAAAAGAGATGCAAAAAGAGATAAGCCTTGAAAATATCAAAACGGTTGAGGCAAAAGGCGTAACCGCAACGTATAAAAATACGCAAATAATTGGCGGAAGTGCTAAATTGATGAATGACTTTGGTTTTACATGTAAGGATGAAGATGGAACAAATTTTTGGTTTGCCCTAAACGATAAAATAGTAGCGAGATTTATTTTAGAAGATACGCCGCGCGAAGATGCGAAGGAAGCCATAAAAAAAATAAAAAATATGAATATAGACGTTGTTATGCTAACAGGCGATAACGGCAAAGCTGCTGAAAAAATAGCAAAAGCAGTCGGAATAGATAAATTTTATCACTCTTTGTTACCGCAAGACAAAGCCGATTTTATTGAAAATTTAAAAAAAGACGGCAAAAAAGTGGTTATGGCGGGAGACGGTATAAACGATACGATAGCGCTTGCAAAAAGCGACATCGCCATATCTCTTGGAAGCGGAACGGACATAGCGGTAAACGTCAGCGATATAGTCTTGATGAGCGATTCTCTAAAGGCTCTTAGCACGGCATTTGAAGTATCAAAAAGAACGTATGGAAGCGTAAAACAAAATATTGCTTTTTCTATTTTGTATAACGCTATAACAATTCCGTTAGCTGTTAGCGGACTTGTTATGCCGCTCATAGCGGCTATATCTATGTCGCTTAGTTCTCTTATCGTAGTAGCAAATGCTTTGAGAATAAAAATGAAAGGATAAAATGGATACGATAATCTTAGCCATGATGATAGGCGTTTCGCTATTTTTGGGAACATTTTTTGTTTTGGCTTTTATCTGGGCATTAAAGACTGGTCAGCTTGAAGACAGAAGTAAATTTTTAGATGCCGTGCATTCGGACGGCGTAGACGAACTAAATGAAGCCGTTGTGCTTGAAAAAAGAAAAAAAGAGGCTATCAAAAGAAAGAGTGAAAAAGGTTATCATCCGCCCGATTGACACGCGGTAATTTTAGCGGCTAACATCACCAAAGACGACGTTGCATTTTTGACAAATGAAATAAATAAAAATAAATCTTACAGTTACATGTATGAAAGATAACCGCCTTTTAGGCGGTTAGAAGTCTATTTTGCGATATGAAAATTTTTAAAGATATAATCAGCAACGGCGTCAATATCCTCTTCAGATAAAGGCTTGACTTGAATTTGCATATTGGCTTTCATTTTTCCACCGTGTTCTTTATCGGTTTTGTAAAGCCTTAACGATTTTTTTATCTCCTCGGCAGACAACGTAGCAGATACTATCGAACCTCCGGGAGGAACTTTTTCAGCGCTTTTTCCATGACAGACCACGCAACGTTTAAAAATTGTAGCGCCGTCAGCGGCATTAGCTATAGTCGCAGCACCTGCAATCAAAGCTGCAATAGCGATAATCTTGCCTATTTTCACGCTATTCTCCTTTAATATGAAATTTTCTTAAATTATAGCCAAATGACTTTAATTTTTCCTATATTGACAGTATAATATCATTTCGCTAATACATCCAAACGGTAAGAATATACAATGCAAAACAGAGCGATTTTTTTAGATAGAGACGGCGTTATAAATATAGATAAAGGGTATGTTTATGAACAAGAAAATTTTATTTTCACGGACGGCATTTTTGAAGCGTTAAAGCATTTTCAAAAATGCGGTTATCTCTTGTTTGTAGCGACAAATCAATCCGGAATCGCAAGAGGATATTACAGTGAAGATGATTTTTTAAAGCTAACAAAATATATGTTGGATGAGTTTACAAAAAAAGGCATTAACATAACAAAAGTTTACTACTGCCCTCATTCGCCTGAAGCCAATTGTCAATGTAGAAAACCAAATCCAAAAATGTTGCTCGACGCCAAAGAAGAGTTTGACATAAATATGAACGCATCTTGGCTCATAGGCGATAAACAAAGCGACATAAAAGCTGCTCTCAACGCTAAAATAGAAAATACCGTCTATTTTGGCGAAGGCGAAACTACGGCAAAATATAAAATAAAGTCTTTAAAAGAGATGATGAAGCTTATTTCGCTTACATGTAAGGAAAATTTTTAGCAAAAACAAAAGGGTATGTTTGCTACAATATAATTTATTTTTAAAAGGTACTTCGTGAAATATACAAAAAATGAATTTGAAAATAAAACCATTTTGATTACGGGTGCAGCGGGTTTTATAGGAAGCAATTTAGCGTTTTATTTTCAAGAAAATTGCCCTAAAGCGCGCGTTATAGCATTTGATGTATTTAGAACGGGCGAACGATTTGGCAATGGAAACTTGAAAAGTTTTGGGCATTTTAAAAATTTGATAGGCTTCAAGGGTGAAATAATAAGCGGCGACATTACAAAAAAAGAGGATTTATCGCGTCTTGAAATTTATGACGTTGACTACATATTTCACGAAGCGGCTATTTCCGATACAACTGTTTTAGACCAAGAGATAATGATAAAAACAAATGTGAACGCTTTTGTTGATTTATTGGAATTTGCAAAAAGAAAAAATGCGAAAATGATTTATGCTTCTTCGGGCGCTACTTACGGCGACACGCCGAGTCCGCAAACGATAGGCGTGGAAAATCCGCAAAATGTATATGGGTTCAGCAAACTTACAATGGACAATATCGCAAGAGAATACACAAACAGATTTGGCATGCGTATAGTTGGGCTTAGATATTTTAACGTATATGGCAGAAAAGAGTTTTTTAAAGAAAAAACCGCGTCTATGGTGCTGCAACTCGGGCTTCAAATATTAAGCGGCAAACCGCCGCGTCTGTTCTTTAATTCCGATAAAATTTTACGCGATTTTGTCTACATAGACGATATCGTACAAGCAAACGTATTATCTACAAATACAAATGCAAGCGGTATCTATAATGTAGGCACAAGTAAACCTCGCTCATTCCAAGATATAGCCGATATTTTGCAAAAAGAGTTTGAGACAGATTATCAAACGGATTATTTTGCAAATCCGCACAAAGCTTATCAAATGCACACGGAAGCAAATATCGCTTCTACATGTAAAGAACTTGGATATGAACCTAAATTTTCATTGGAAGAAGGTATAAAAAATTACGCGTCCGAAATCAGAAGAGTATATGAGAGCGAAGTAAAAAATGTATAAAATATCAAAAGTTCCGAAAATTTTAGTAGTAGGCGATTTGATGATAGATCACTACCTTTGGGGAAGTTGCGAGCGAATCTCTCCGGAAGCGCCTGTACAAGTAGTGGATATAAAAAACGAAACATCCGCGCTTGGAGGAGCCGGAAATGTTATATCAAATCTCATCAGCCTTGGCGCAAACGTTGATGTTGCAAGTGTTATAGGAGATGATGAAAATAAAAACGATTTGCTTGATATGTTAAAAAAATTGGGTGCGGGAATTGATATGCTGCTTTTTGAAGAAGGGCGAAAAACCGCAAAAAAAAGCAGAATTATGGCATCTCACCAACAAATCATCAGATACGATTTGGAATCAAAAAACGACATAAGCGCCAAAAGTCAAGAGAGATTGCAAGAAGCTATAAGTAAAAAACTCTCAGAATACGATTTAGTATTGATATCAGATTATGCAAAGGGTGTTTTGACAAGAGAGTTTACAAGCGCCGTTATAAAAATGGCAAAAGAAAAAAATAAATTAATACTTATTGATCCAAAAGGCGAGGATTATTCTAAATACAAAGGCGCTACGCTCATCACGCCAAACAAAAAAGAGGCGTCAATCGCAAGCAAGATAAAAATAACCGACGACAAATCACTAAAAGAAGCCGGAGAAAAGTTAAAAGAAGAGTTGAATTTGGACTTTGTTATCGTAACTTTATCTGAAGACGGAATGGCGATTTTTGATAAAAAGATGACAAAAATACCTACTATAGCAAGAGAAGTTTATGATGTTACGGGTGCTGGTGACACCGTTTTGGCAGCTTTAGGAGTTGGGCTAAGCGCAGGGTTTGATATTTATAAAGCCGCTCTTTTTGCAACTTCAGCCGCTGCTGTTGTTGTAGCAAAACTTGGAAGCGCAACGGCTTCTGTAGATGAGATAAATAGATATGAAAATCAAAAGCTTCGTTTTAATTATGAGAGTAAGATATTAAACGCGGACGAACTTCAAAAAGTACTTGAACATAAAGATAAAAAAACAAAGATAGTCTTTACAAACGGCTGCTTTGATATACTACATGTAGGACATGTAAAATATCTGCAAAATGCTAAAAACTTAGGCTCTTTACTTATCGTGGGATTAAATTCCGACAAAAGCGTTACAAGGTTGAAAGGTAACGACAGACCGATAAATAACGAACAAGATAGAGCGGTTGTGCTCTCTTCTCTTGGATTTGTTGATTATGTGGTAATTTTTGAAGAGGATACTCCATACAAACTGATACAAAAAATAAAGCCCGATATCTTGACAAAAGGGGCTGACTACAAAGATAAAGAGGTTGTCGGAAGCGATTTGGTCGGCGAAGTCGTCCTAATAGACTTTATAGAAGATAAAAGTACCACAAATATAATCAAAAGGATACAAAAACAATGATAGAGATGATAAGAAGTGAGATAAGTTCGCATATAAAAACCGCTCAACAAATTTTTGCAGATTTGCAAAGTTATATCTACACAGCTTGCGTTATTGCAACCGACACTATCGCCAAAGGCAACAAAATACTTATTTTTGGAAACGGTGGAAGCGCAGCGGACGCACAACATATTGCAGCCGAACTTGTAGGACGATACAAAACGACTCGCAAGGGCTTGAGCGCAATAGCGCTTACAACCGATACCTCAGCGCTTACTGCTATCGGCAATGATTTTGGATATGAAAGCGTTTTTGAAAGACAAGTTGAAGCTTTGGCTAGAGAAGGCGATTTGCTTATAGGTATTTCAACAAGCGGCACAAGCGCAAACGTAGTGCGAGCGTTAAAATTAGGACGCGAAATTGGCTGCCGATGTGTAGGACTTAGTGGAAAAGATGGCGGGGTTATGGATGAAATTTGCGATATAAATATAGTAGTGCCCTCATCCGATACACCGCGTATTCAAGAGATGCATATAATGATAGGGCATATTATTTGTCAAGCGATAGACAGCACAAACAGTTAATTATGTCCGTTAAAATCTTCTTTGTGAGCCAAGCCTCTTGAATTCAAAAAGTAGGTAAAAGTCTTTAGTATGATTTTCATATCCAAAAAGAAATTTTGATTTTCAACATACCATATGTCGTATTCAAATCTCTCTTTGTAGCTAATGTCATTCCTGCCGTTTATTTGCGCCCAACCGGTAATTCCGGGTTTAGCATCGTGTCTTCGCTTTTGCTCTTTGCTATATAACGGCAAAAATTTTTCGGGAAGCGGACGAGGACCTACAAAACTCATATCGCCTTTTAATACATTCCAAAATTGCGGCAATTCGTCCAAACTCAAACGGCGCAATATGACACCAAACTTTCCGAGCCGTTTTTCATCAGGCAAAAGATTGCCGTTTTCGTCTTTTTTATTACTCATGGAACGAAATTTATATACGTTAAAAACTCTCTCTTTGTATCCCACTCTCTTTTGAACAAATATCGCCGGAGTCCCCAAAAACAGCACTACAAAAATCCACAACAATAAAAAAAGCGGGGACAACAATATGATTAAAAATAGCGATAAAACGATATCAAATAAACGTTTCAAAACTCCCCTTTGAAATTTTATAAGCAAGATTATAGCAGCTTGAGTTTTAAAATTAGTTTTTATATTTTATCGTGCTTTATTCTAAATTTTAAATCGCTCAAAATGATATCCGACAAATCTCTTTTTGGCATCCAGCCAAGAATTTCTCTTGCTCTTTTATTGGAAGCTATGAGTTTCGCAGGATCGCCCTCTCTTCTTGCACCATACTCGTAATTGACAGGATAATGTTTTTCTACTTCACTTATAATCTCTTTTACTGAAAATCCTTGATTTGAACCTAAATTTATAATTTCCGATACATTTTTTTTAGCAATATGTTCCATTCCGAGTACGTGAGCGTATGCGATATCGCTTACATGTATATAATCCCTCACACAAGTTCCATCAAGAGTATCATAATCCGTGCCAAAAACGGTCAATTTATCTCTTATGCCAAGCGCTGTTTGTATGGTTACGGGTATAATATGCGTCAAACGATCGCGCAATAAACCTATCTCAAGTGTTTTGTGAGCACCCGCCACATTAAAATATCTAAAAATACAATAATTCATATCGTACGCATTAGCAAACCAACCTATCATCTTTTCGCTTGTGAGTTTTGTTTCTCCATATGGATTTATCGGTTTTGTTTCACTTTCTTCGGTACAAACGCCCTCTTTTGCCTCGCCATAAACTGCCGCGGTGGAAGAAAATATTATATTTTTGATATTGTGCTTCACCATAACGTCAAGCAAAGTTCTCACTCCTTCAACGTTATTATAATAATAAAGACTTGGGTTTTCTACGCTTTCGGGCACAACTATTTTTGCAGCAAAATGCATCACCACATCAAACGGTTTTTTTTTGCTTTCATCCGCCACAATTTTATCAAGCGAAGCAAAATCCGTAATGTCTCCTTCGTAAAATACAGCTTTTTTATGTACGGCTTCCTTGAGCCCTGTTGAGAGATTATCCACAACAACTACTTCATTTCCCGCGTCAATCAATTCATAAACAGTGTGCGAACCGATATATCCGGCTCCTCCTACTACACATACTTTCATTCTTTTATCCTCTTATTGCCAAAATTATGTTTTTTAATTCCATAGTATACATAAAAAATAAAATAATAGATACTTTTAAATAAACCAATATTTTCAATTTCTCTGTATATTTTCCACTGCCACAATGCGGCTTTAAATTTATTTGACGACACTGATTTATTTAATATTCTGTAGTTGGCAAGAGGTTGACAAATTCCCATAGTACATTTAATTTTTTTCAATATTCTTAGCCATAAAACATAATCTTCGTGTCCAATATTTTCCATATACATTTTACCAATTTTTTTGACACTATAAATAGCCGTTAAACATCCTATGATATTCGTTTTGAGAAGTTCTTTATAACCAATGAAGCTTTTTGTATGAAAAGTACTTAAATAATTACTATTTTCATCAATTATATTATAGGAGCTATATGTAAAAGCTAAGTTATGCTCAATCATAAATTGAAGTTGGACTTCAAGCTTATTTGGCAACCACGTATCATCTGCATCTAAAAATGCTATGTATTCGCCTTTAGCTTTTTTAGTTGCTCTGTTTCTTGCAAATACATGTCCACAATTTTTATGCAGCTTAACCAACTTAATATTGTTATTGATTTTCATATATTTTTCTATAATCTCTACAGTATTATCTTTTGACATATCGTCAACTATGATCATCTCCCAATTAGTATATGTTTGCGCTAACACAGATTCTATCATTTGAGCTATAAATTTTGACGCGTTATAAGCGGGTGTTATTATAGAAACCAATACTGACTCCAAAAAAATATTTTTATAATTTTATATGCAATCGTAAAACTAAAAAATTATTTGACACTATTACTGTTTTTTTTCATTATATATCTTGCTTTAGCTTGTTGTATATATCTGGCTGGTTTTTCCAAAAATTTTAAAACTATTGTTGGACTTATAGATAACATAGCAATTATAAAAAAAGGAATACTTGTCGTATATTTAAAATATTTTCTATATTTTTTAGCTTCTTGATAATTAAAATAGTTTTTAGCTCTCAATGAAGCTAATGTCAAAATAGATATTGGTGATAAACGTGCAACTTTGAGTTTTGATTGGTACAAATATCTGTCCGGAAGCAAAAACAGTATATCTACCCAACACTGACCAAAAAAGAAGAGAGACTTATCTGTATAGTTATTAATGATTTCATTTGCTTTTGGATATATCACGATTGGACTTTTTTCCCAAAAAACATTAATAGTATCTTTTGTAGCAAGATAATCAAATACGGTGCCCGAATGCACAAAATTTGTATCATAGTATTTACAAAAATTAGCATTGCTTATCATACCATTACTGAGAATTAAAGTACTCATCCACGTTGTTACTGGCCATAAATCCTCTATTAGTTCATTATGATTTGTATATATTTTTGTTTTAAGATGTAACGTAGTTTTATTATTGATTATTCCATTTACTATTATTAAATCATAGAATGTATTTTTCTTTATAATCTCCAAAACTTTTTCTATTCCGCCGTCATCTATAGTATCATCATCACCAAGCAACCAAGTGTATTGAGAACTTGACATCTTCAAAACTTTCTCAAAATTTCTATCGCCGCCCACATTCATTTCATTGCGATTTGAATATATAAACCGATATTGCGCCTTCATCTCCTCTATCACGCTTTGCGTATTATCAGGCGAAGCATTATCAGATATGTATATTGCAATATCGTAGGGTTTGACTTTTGGTATTAAATCGGTCAGTAATTTTTTAACAACAATAGCGCGATTGTATGTTGGTATTGCTATTGATAAAAGTTTATTTGATTCCATATCGTACGCCTTTTACAAACTCTCTTATCTTTTTTATCATAAATTTTACTATTTCATTGCTCATATCAGGACACACGCCTACTTATCCTTTGATAACATATAATTATATATTCTCTGCAAACCGTCAGATATGGTAATTTTTGATTTCCAACCCAATGAATGTAATTTACTATTGTCCATCATAATACCCGGCTTTCCATCGCTATATTCATTTTTAATTATCAAATTTGATTGTATGTTTAAAATACTCTTGTGAATTTCAGCAAATTGCTTAACAGATATATTGCCATCATCCGCAACAATGTTATATGGCTCTCCTTGTTTTCCATAGAAAAAAATGTAAAATAAGGCTGTAATGACATCGCTAATATAGCAAAATGGTAATACCCTTTTTCCATCTGATTTAATTATCATATCTTGACCATCAAGTAAATTATATAAAAAATCGGTTCTCATTCCATTTTGCCTATTCATTTCGGGTCCAATTACCCAAGATATCCTTGGAATACGAATATTTACATTAAACTGTTTATTGTATGCGTACGAATAAACTTCCAAGGTGCGTTTTGACTGTACATACGGAGCATCGTTGGCTTGTAAATCAGTATATCCATAATCCGTTTCTGACACTTTAAGCACAGAACTCAATCCATAAATAGTCGCGGATGAAAATGGGATAAATACACCGCTACCTTGAATCTTTAAAAAATCTAGACAACTTTTCGTTCCATATGTATTGATATCTATAGTGTTTACTATATCTTGTTGCCCAATATTATCAGTATTGCCTGCGCCATGAAATATAATATCAATTTTTGTTTCATTAAACAGTTTAGTAAAATCAGAAGTCACAGACATATCATATGCTAAATATGTAAAATATGGATTATTAGCATACATGCTAAACTTTTGCTTTAGTTTTTCCTCAGACCTGCTAAGCGCTACTACATGTACACCCTCAATGCTCATCAGTGTATGTACGATATAGCCTGGAATTAATCCCGTTGCGCCGGTAATAAGCACGGTTTTATTTTGCAAATCACTCCATGGTAAAGGTTCTGAAAGAATATTTTTTATATCCTCTTTTATTATCGGATGAATTTCATTTTTTTTATTTTTAGATAACATTTTATCGCAACATCTCCTTACATTTATTAAAAATATCAATGGATGCCAAACCATACATCTGCTTTAAGTCACGATGCCACCCATAGTCCGCACAAAACAGATCTTCAAAACCAATTCTGCGAAATAACACTTGAATTCCTTCTTCACACAAAACTTCGCTTACAGCACCGCCAAGTCCACCCGTGATTTGATGCTCCTCCACGGTCAAAACCTTTCCTGTTTTTCTTGCAGATTGTATTATTAGCTTGATATCTAAAGGTTTTAATGTCGCCATGTTAATAATCTCCACGCTAATGCCCTCTTGCACAAGCAATCCAGCTGCTTCAATTACATTACTTATGATAGAACCTGTAGCGATAACGGTTATATCGTCTCCACTTTGTATTAATGTGCCTTTGCCTATTTCAAATGATGGAATACCTGTATATATCTCTGTTTCAAATGCTTTGCCAAGACGAATATAAACCGGACCGTTATGTTCTATAGATTTCCCCAAAATGGGTGATACTTCATTTGGACTAGCCGGAGAAACTAAAGTCAAATTCGGCAATGTTCGTAGCATCGCTATATCTTCGGTCGTATGATGCGTTGGTCCAAAATTATTTATGATGACGCCCGAACCCATACCCACAAATTTTACATTTAAATTTTGGATACAAATATCATCGCGAATAAATTCATATGCGCGATAAACGATAAAACTATTAACTGTATATACGACCGGTATAAAACCCTCTTTGGCAAACCCTGCCGCCGCAGCAACCATATTGCATTCGGCGATACCAAAATTAAAATAACGTCCGTGGAAATTTTTTTCAAGTTCTTCATATTTGCCAAAATCGCTATCGGCAAAAATAGCTATTATCTTATCATTTTTAGACATAAGATGTAAAAATTGCTCCTCATATCTGTTCTTCATAGCTTATCAAACTCCTCCGGTGTTATATTTAACTGCTCCATAATGATCTTCATCTCCTCAACACTGGGTTTTCTACCGTGCCAACCCAACTGATTTTCAACCAATGGAATACCTTTACCTTTAAGTGTATTAGCAATAATAGCTAACGGTTTGTCCGGAAGGTTATTTCTATCTACAGCCAAAGCCTTCATCAATGATTTATAATCGTGTCCGTCTATTGATACCGTATCAAAACCAAAAGATTGCAATTTAGCTTCTAGTGGTTCCACATTGATGATTTTTGATACTTTGCCGCTCAATTGTATATTATTCTTATCAATAATCCATATCAGATTATTTAAATTAAATTGCGATATGGACATTGCCGCCTCCCAAATACTGCCTTCCTGCAATTCGCCATCACCCGTTATCACAAATGTCAAATAATCACTGTTTTTTAATCTAGCAGCCAAAGCAGTTCCGACAGCGAATGACAATCCATGCCCTAATGAACCAGTATAGCACTCAACTCCCGGCACATGTGTTGTAGTAAGCCCACCAAACTTTGTACCTTTTTGACAAAATGTATCTACCTCTTTTTTTTTGAAAAAACCAGCTTCGGATAACACATTGTATAGAGCTAAAGTAGCATGTCCCTTGCTTAATATTAAACGGTCGCGATTTTCCAATTTTGGATCATTTTTGCTATATCTCAAGATGTTACCCAAATACAAAGAAACTAGAATATCTAAAACTGATAATGACGAAGTAATATGTCCTGCACCAGATAAGGCGCATACTTTAATAATTCGCTTGCGCAAATACTCAGCTTTATTTTCCAACCATACCGTCATTGTATCTCCTATAAACTCAATAATCTACAACTTATTGAGATAATCAAATATATCCCTATCCAAAAAAGGCTCAAAATCTTGACACAAGCACCCTTTTGGCAGCCTTGGAATTATATCTGTTTTATCATCTATTATTATCTCAACAATACAAGGACTTTGCAAATCAACAAATTTATCAATAGTGTTATTTTTATTAGTGATAACAAAATAAGGCATAGAAAATACTTTTGCCATAGCTTGAAAATCAGGCACAGAATACCCACTATCCAACGTTGTATGAAAAAAACGTGAGTTAAATTTGCTCTTTTGTTTACTGCGAATCATTCCTGAAGATAGATTATTTATGATAATAATGGTTATTGGGATTTTTTCATTTGATATATATTGAAGTTCTTGTAGATTCATTTGTAATCCTTGATCGCCCGAGAAGCATAATACTTTTCGTTTCATAGAATAGTATGCGCCAATAGCTTTTGGCAATGAACAACCTAAAGCTCCAAATGACTTGGAAAAAAGAATGCGATTGTGTTTTGTGGCAAAGGCGTACGCGTAAGAGAGCCAAAACTCATTATTACCGACATCGCTGACGCATATCCAGTCAGAGTCTGCATTTTTCAGTATAGACGATATCGCATTAACAGGGTACTGAACGTCAAAACCATAAAGTGTCTTTTTAAGTGTATCACAAACATTCTTCCATTCCTCATTAATAATATTGCCCCAATTTTCTTGCGTTAATAAGGGCATAAGTATTTTTAAATCCATATGGTAATTAATTGTATTTGGCTGTGCACGGATAAATTCATTCGTGTCTATATCTATACGAATAATTTTGGCTTTGTTGATAAAATTGGCGAAACTTTGGGAATTGGCATTATATGAAAGTCTATTGCCAAGCGAAATGACAAGATCGCATTTAGACAGTATAAAATTGCTATAACGAGTTCCATGGCTACCAATAAAACCATAATAGTACTCTGAATCGTTCATAATATCCTGCGAAAATCTACTTGATATTACAGGTATTTTAATACTTTCTGCGAAATCTCTCAAATACTGTTCGGTACCGGATTGACGAACACCATCACCGATAAGCAATATGGGACGCTTGGTCTCAATAATTGATTTTTTAAGACACCGAATAATGTCTTTAGCAGAATCAAAAGTTTGTTTTTTGGGTTGATATGACTCAAATATATTTATATTAATATCTAATTTAAATATATCGGCTTGTATATCTATAAACACTGGTCCTTTGCGTCCAAAAACAGCTTGGTTATATGCGTGTTCCAATTTATAATAAACATCTTCCACGCTAGTAATTCTAGTCGCGTATTTTGTTATTTTTGACAACATATATACCGTATCAATCTCTTGATTGTTTTCAAAACGCATACTTGTTATGCCCGATTTAGCATGTGCGCTAATAAATAAAACTGGAGTAGAATCACAAAACGCATCTACGATAGGAGTTATCATATTGGTCAAACCGGGTCCTTTTGTGGCGTATGCAACTCCTAATTTATTTGAAGCTTGAGCATATCCGCATGCCGCGAATGCCGAGGCTTGTTCATGATAATTCAAATGGGTTGATATTTCATCTTTTCTCTGATTGAGAGCATCTAAAAAATCAAGAATTATTTCGCCGGGTATGCCAAAAACATCGGTTACGCCTTTTTTAATCAAAAAATCAACAATATAATCTGCGACCTTCATTTAATTATCTCTTCTGTGATTATAGTATCTATCGCGTTTGTATTATATATAATATTGACATTGTATTCATTCATTTTTTTAAATAATCTACTAATTTGCTGTACTGTTAATTGTTTATCTTTTATATAATCAACATAGGACGGATTGATATTATTGATAGCAGACAAATAGTAAAGAATGGAATAACCCCATGGTGTTTTTTTATATATAGGAATTATATAATCATTAGCAGCTTGCAAAATAGGATTTATATCATAATTTTTGCCATAATTATCATTTAAATATTGCATAAAAAGCTCCAAATGCAAATTCCCAGCTCCGCGTCCGATACCCAAAATTGAAGCATCAATCATCACCTCATGCTTATATTCTACTTCCAAAATTGAACTTGCGTTAGTAAATGCTTGTTGCATATTATTGTGAGAATGATACCCTAAAGCAATATCCGTATTTAAAATCTTATCAGCAATATCAAAGTACTTAATCAACATATCTTTTGTAAATAATCCAAATGTATCAACTATATACAAACCTCGCAGTTTAATTTGATTAAATGTTTGAATTAAATCCATAAATTCGTCTATAGTATATTGATCTGTTCTTGTCAGCTGTACACAAACTTCATAACCTTTATTGATTAACTCTTTGCAGTATTCAAAACACTCTTTTTGAAGTCGCTTCCATAATATTACCCGCACCAAATCAACAGTCTTGTCGGATTTTACCGGAAATAAGCTGACCGGATAGCCATACCCTATCTCAACTATTACAGCAAGCTTCTTTTTTGTCGGATACAATAATTCGGTTAGCTCATTCATATGACCAAATATAGCTTGTTCGGGATTGTGTTTACCAAGTCTAATAAATCCTATTTCTATATATTCAACATTAGATTTTCCAATCAAGTTAGTGATCTTTTTTATCTCTTTGCGACCAAACATCCAATCATTAACATACCCTCCGTCACGCAAGGTACAATCAAGAAGTGTGATATTTGTATTTTTTTTTAACATGAAACTTTCTGATTACTAAAATATTCTTCTACTTGTTGATTAATATATTCGGTCATTTGGATATCTGTTTTTGCCTTGGCACATTCAATGGTTTTATTAATAGCAGTTGCAATATCCCATCTGCTCTTCCATCCCAGTAAAGCTTTTGACTTGGAGCAATCAAGCTTTAGAAAGTGTGCCTCATGCGGACCGCTATCGTTTTGAACAATATATGTAGCATCCATACCCCAAATACCACAAAATATCTTTGTCAACTCCTCAGTCGTAACACAACTGTCCTCATTTGGCCCAAAATTATATGCACCCTCCAAAGACTTATCGTTGTATTGCTTTTCGGCCAACAAAAGATATCCCGACAGACATTCCAATACGTGCTGATATGGTCTTATAGAGTGCGGATTGCGCAAGACAATCTGTTTGCCTGCTTTGACAAATCGTATACAATCCGGAATGATCCTATCTTCCGCATAATCACCGCCACCTATAACATTACCTGAACGAGCAGTAGAAATAGCTATATTATTATTTTGGAAAAATGCATTGCGATAACTCATCGTAACAAGCTCGCTGCATGATTTACTGTTTGAATAAGGATCAAAACCACATAAATTCTCATTTTCTCGGTAACCCCAATTCCACTCTCTATTCTCATAAACTTTATCTGTAGTTATATTAATAAAAGATCTCACTGTGTTGCTTAAACGCACAGCATCAAGAATATTTACAGTTCCCATTACATTAATTTCATAAGTTTTTGCAGGTTCGCGATATGAGTAACGTACCAATGGCTGTGCGGCAAGGTGAAACACTATGTCAGGTTGTGCTTCTTGCACAGAATGAATTAGTTGTTCTCTGTCTCGTACATCGCCTATAATAGAATGCATTTTGTTATTGAGATTAGTTTGCTTAAAAAGTGATGGACTTGTAGGAGGTTCAAGCGCATAGCCCGTTATATTAGCTCCGGCAAATAACAATGTATGACAAAGCCAGGAACCTTTAAAACCGGTATGTCCCGTAATAAAAACTTTTTTATTTTTGTAAAAAGATAGCCGCCGCATTACCAGACTTTCCAAGGAGCATTGCCCTCTTTCCATAATTTATTTAACTTTTGATTGTCTCTCAAAGTATCCATAGGCAACCAAAAACCTTCGTGTTTATATGCATACATCTCACCATCTCGCGCTATATTTTGCAATGGTTGCTGCTCAAATATGCAACCCTCATCTTCGCTCACATAATCAAAAACTTTTTTTGAGCATACAAAAAAACCGCCATTTATCCAACCAACTTCCGTTTTTGGCTTTTCAACAAACTCTTTTACCCTCATATTGCTCTTCATATCAAGATTTCCAAATCTCGCCTCCGGCTGTATCGCCGTTACTGTAACGGCTTTGCTATGAGTTTTGTGCAAAACGATAGTTTTAGATATATCTACATTGCCAACCCCATCGCCGTAAGTAAGTAGAAAATCCTCATCTCCGATATACTTTTGTGCCCTTTTGATGCGTCCTCCGGTCATCGTATCAAGCCCCGTATCTACAAGCGTAACTTTCCAAGGTTCGCTCATATTATTGTGCACCTTCATACTGTTAGTCTGCAAATCAAATGTGATGTCGCTTTGGTGTAAAAAATAGTTCGCGAAATACTCTTTAATAAAGTAGCCTTTATAACCCAATAATATCACAAAATCATAAAACCCATAATGTGAATATATCTTCATAATGTGCCACAATATCGGTTTGCCGCCTATCTCTACCATAGGCTTTGGTTTGATATCTGTCTCTTCCGCTATACGCGTACCGTAACCGCCTGCCAATATCACAACTTTCATATTAAACCTCTATAATTCAATCTTTCTATCACATCTATCTACCGTACTCAATCTATGTGCTATCACTATCAGTGTTTTATCTTTTGAGATATTATATATCTCATCCATTATTTTACTCTCCGTCGCATTATCAAGCGCTGAAGTAGCCTCGTCAAGCACCAAAATCTCGGGATTGTCATATAAAGCTCTAGCTATGCCGATTCTTTGTTTTTGCCCGCCGCTAAGTTGTACTCCGCGTTCTCCTACTATAGTATTTAAACCCTCTTTTTCACTCAAAAAATCCCAAATATTTGCCGTTTTTAAAGCATTTATTGCCCTTGTTTCATCAACATCGCAACCAAACATTATATTTTCGCCGACTGTGCCGTCAAAAAGATAGATATCTTGCGGAATATAGCCGATTTTGGCTCTCCATGAGCGAATATTTTGCGAAGTAATAGGCATACCGTCTACCAAAATCTCTCCGCTTGAAGAGCGATGTATGCCCATTATTATATCAATCAAAGTAGATTTTCCTCTACCACTCTTGCCGGTAAATGCTATCTTTTCACCTTTTTTTATATCTAAAGAGACATTATCTATAACTTTTGTTCTATCATTGTATGAAAAACTAATATTTTGCAAAGTTATAGAACTGTTGAAATCAATATTTTCATCTCCACTCTCTTCAATACAGCTATTTAAATCCTTATATATGATATCTAACGACCTTTTAAGAAATATGATTTGATTATAATTTCCAAGTATTCTTGAAATTCCCGGAAGCATTCTGTAAAGAGCTAGTGCGTACATGGATATAACTGGAATAATCAAACTCGGATTTTCATATCTTAGCAAAAGATATAAGATAGCTGCCAACAGAGCTGAAAAACCTATGGATTCTATAATATATCTGGGAGCAAACGATATAGTATAAGACGCTGTATATGACTTTGAAAATTTGCCGCTTTCTTGAGAAAATTCGTCCGTTATCTCTTTTTCATTGCCTTTTAATTTTAGAATTTTGAAATTTCCGAATGATGCAGTTATAAGTTTTAAAAAACTCTCCTGCGATTTACTCCGTTTTTCGCCTTGAACAGTTCCTATTTTATTTATAACTTTTATAACGACAAATACGCTTATACCCATTATCAAAGTCAATCCCAATGTCATTTTCAATCTCACATACAACAAAAGTATGTAAAAGACAATGATGGTAAAAGCTTCCGAGCACAATATTAAAATATTTTGAATTAAAAAACTCAAATTTAGCGTTTCGTTTGATACTGTTTTGATAATGGTAGAAGAGTTATATTTGATGATATTTTTGTATGGCATATGAAGATAATTTTGAAACAGTTTGTTCGCAAATTTACTAAAATTATCAAATGCAAATTTATTTAAAAAATATGTATAAATAAGAGAGTATGCGCCCCTGAAAAGATAAAAAATCACAAGAAAAACGCCAAAATAAAATATAAAATTCTCTTTGTCGCTAAATTCAAAAAAATCATAAGCCATTTTGTAATATCCGCTATCTATGATATCCGGATTTGACGCCACAGAGACAAAAGGCATAATGGCAGAGATGCTAATCGTTTCAAGTACCGAAAATATAATTGTGCAAAAAAGCATAATAAGCAATAATATTTTGGTTTTTCTATCTAAAACGACTCTTAATTTTTTAATTATACCAATTTTATCTTTTTTCATTAAAAACTTCGTATACTTTTTTTATTCCGACTTCTAATGTCGTTTTGTATCTCCAACCCAGATTTGTCAATTTTGTCGTATCGCATAACTTTTGCATTGTACCATCCGGCTTTGTAGTATCAAACGTAAATTCCCCACTAAATCCAACAACTTTTTTGATTAGTTCGGCTAACTCTCTTATCGTTAAATCCTCGCCTGTTCCTATATTTACATATATGTGTTTTTTCTTTGTATAAATTTTTCGGTAAGCTCAATTTTAGCCTTTATTCTATAAGGTGTTAAAAGATAACAATGCTGTTTTTTATTTTTGCTGGCAGCAAAACTTTCTACTTTTACCAACCCATTTTCAATAAACGCTTTTAAAATATAGTTGACCTTTCCAACGCTATATCCAAGTTCTCTGGCTAAAAAATGCTGGCTGTCGGCTATCTCAGCTTTCAGTAAAATTTTTAACTCAACTTCGTCCTGCATTAAAAAACTCCAAAAAAACCAATAATTCAATTTTTTAAATTTTATATTTTTAAACTTATTTCAATATTAAAACTATTTTTGTTTCTGTATATCTTGTAAAGCGCATTGCATCGCATTTTGGTAAAGCAGCATATCTTCTTTTGATTTAGCTTCAAAACGAGCTACTAAAATCGGCGTAGTATTAGATGCGCGGATAAGTCCCCAACCATTTTCAAATATAACGCGCACACCGTCAATATCAACTATTTTTTTAATTTTCGGAAAATCTTTCGGAGGATTTTGCAAAAACATTTTTAAATGCTCTACCTCTTGAAACTTTTTCTCCTCGGATGTTGATATCTTCAACTCTTCCGTTGAATAAGTTTTGGGAAGCTTTTCAAGTTCGTCGTCTAAATTAATTCCATCTTTTAACAATTCAAGGGTTCTGAGCATAGCGTATATAGCGTCATCGTAACCAAAATACCTATCGTTAAAAAAGATATGTCCGCTAACTTCAGCCGCCAAATCCGCTCCAAGCTCTTTTAACTTAACTTTTAAATTACTATGCCCGGTCTTGTACATGTAGGACTTTCCGACTTTATCTATCTCATCGTACATAACTTGCGAACATTTGACCTCTCCGACAACTTTAGGCTCTTTAATAGTTTTTGCGTAAAGTATCGCAAGTTCATCGCCTTTGATATTTCTTGTTTTTGTAAGAACAGCTATTCTATCGGCATCGCCGTCAAATGCAAATCCTATATCATATTTTTTTGTTTCCAACTCTTTTTTTAAACTTTCAAGATTTTTCTCTTCCGTAGGATCGGGGTGGTGATTTGGAAATGTTCCGTCAGGTTCGGCAAATAAAATTTTAGCGTCTAAGTTTAATTGTTCAATAAGCTTTGTAACAACAACACCTGCAACGCCATTTCCGCAATCTATAACAATTTTGGTTTTGAGATTTTTTAAATGTTTAAAATGTTGCGCGAGGAAATTGATATACTCATTTTTCGTATCAACCTCATCACATGTAGCATTATCGCGAATATCTAATTTCTCATATGTTTGCACTATTTTTGCGCCTATTTTTGCAATATCCGCGCCGAAAAACGGAAGCTTATTTATCGTAATCTTAAAACCATTATACTCAGGAGGATTGTGAGAACCTGTTATCATGATAGTAGCATCTACTTTATTTTTACTATCAAAAAAACCAGCAAAATAGTTGCAAGGCGTAGGCACAAGTCCCATATTTTTTACTTTCACCCCCGCGCAAGTAAGTCCTGATACAAGCCAGCTTAAAAGCACTTTTGAATGAGTTCTGGCATCATAGCCTATACCGACTTTTGTGCCTATTTTTAAAATCTCTTCTCCAAGAAAAAAACCAATTGCCTTGACGCTTTTTTCATTTAAATCTTTCTCAAAAACACCCCGTATGTCATACTCTCTAAAAATATGCCGCATTTTTATATCTTTAATTTGAAAAATTTACCGTACGGATTTGCCGCAACCAACTCAAATAACTCATGATCATATTGCTCCAAATAAAATAACTGCACATAAACAGAGTTATACATCGCTTCGTCAACTACCAAAAATGCACCGTATGCTTGTAAGTGTATTAAACTATATACGCCGTCATATTGCAAATTTTGAATATTCGCATGAAGTCCGTCTGCTTGATAACCGACTTGAACAAATCGTTTTATCGGATATGTTCGTCTATCTGGTGTCACCAAAAGATTTTGTTGTTTGTCTATAGAAAATCCTTGATCTAAAATCAAAGTATTTCCTGCGTCTTTGCTTCCTCTTGAAATAAGAAAAAATGGCTGTCTCACACTTTTTCCACTCATTAAATCAAGATAACTAAATCTCATAATCGTAGGGTATATATCCAACATTCTAAGCGGCAAATAAAAGTATATATCTCTTGTTTTTTTGGGCAAATCCATATCTTTTTTCAGAGAAATTATAAAATCGTTTGAACTTTTAAAGCCATAATCTTTCATTATCCATGCAACATTATTACTTGGTAATTCCACTTTATCCGATTCTGATTTATTTTGATTTGTTTTATCTGTCAAATATCTGTTTTCAGTGTATTCCACATCGAGTCTTGCCATATTTGCAGCGCTTTTTTGATCGTGAGAAAGCGCAAAGCTAACGGGGAAATTGACATCTCCGCTATGTTTTGCTCCATCAACAAGCGTTTTCACATCTGCATGATAACGTATAGGATACCCATAATCCCACCAAGTGACTACATAATCTTCCCTGCTCACATTTTTACCAAACTCTTCTATGAGCTTAACTTCATCCTGCACAAAAACAGTGCCTGTTCTATAATTCCAAGCATTTACTACAAGCGGGTTTAAAATAAATACGGTCGCAACAAGCGTAAAGATGGCAGATGATGCTAAAACTATCTTCTTGTTTTTTACATATACATGCATTAATTCCGTGATTCTAAAAATAAAAAATCCGATTCCAAACGCGATAACAGGAGTAGCATACATAGCAAAACGAAGCCCGCCTTTTAGCGACATAAACCCAAGACCAAGAAGAGGCAGCATAAAGAGCATAGCGGGTTGTCTAAAGCACAACCAACCATATCCTATAATAGCCACTATAAATAAATATATATTTCCGCTCGTTCTTTCCGCGATATCTGCTATACTAACAGTTTGAGCTTCCACTATAGTTTGCGTTACTGAAAAGAAGTGTAGCTCTCCATCGGCAATAGTGCCCTCTCTTTGAAAAATATAAGAATTTAGCTGATTTATTATAGGATTTATGCCGCCGGTTATAAAAAACGCAGCTATAGCGCCTGCCAATATGTATGGAGCAAACTTTTCGAACCCTTTTTTAAAAAATATAAAATATAACGCTATTACGCCTATAAATCTCACAATAAAAGGCGCTCCCATCATACCTACCAGCATAATAGACAGAAGCTGATAATTTAATACGTTTTGTTTCAAAAACAAAATTTCCAATATGCTTAATTTTTTATTTTGAGTGGATTCTATTATCAACATATATATTGTATAAATTACAACAAGACCAAAAAATGCAAATTCCAAGGAGTAGCTGGAAGGATACCACCATCTATATATAACTACCTCAAGACCGCTTAGAAGCAGATATTTTTTCTCTTTTGTCTTTATGGTTAAAGATAACGACCACACAAGAAGCATTGGAAATAAAAGATTAAACATATCCGTATCATAATATCCAACCACCGTGCGCGAATAATAACTCACGCCTATACTTGTAAATAACGCTGCTATAAAGCCTGTTAGTAAAAAATTTAGTCTGCTTCCCATGAGAATTATCGGTATAACAGCCAAAGAAGCTCCAAATATCGGCAAATAAAATATTATTGTTTCAAGTGAAAACGGTAATGCGTCATAAAGAAAATGTGTTAATTTTGGCAGCGGTTCTTCGATAGGCGATAAGTCAAATTCTTGATGACAATTTTGTTGATAATATTCGCCTATGCTTGCATTATCTTTGTCGCAAAAAATTAAATCTCTAGCTCCTTCCGCCCAATAATAAGAATCATTGGTCGTTACCATAAACTCCTCGTTCCAGCGCATCCTATCATTATCCGGAACATTCATCTGATATACCCATGTAAGTCTAACAAGGGATGAGAAAACAAAAGCAAAAAGTATTAAAGCAAAAATATAGATATTTTGCAATCTATTTGTAGGTTCCATTAAGGATTTCATAAACACCCTTTACATGTAGGATTTTTTAAAGCAGTATTGTAGCTAATAATGGTTAAAAAAACTAATAAATTTGAGCCGAGGTCTTATTTGACCTCAACCTCTTCTGTGATTTTTTCCAAGAGCTTTTTGCCGATACCTTTGACGTTCAAAAGTTCATCAACACTCTTAAATTTGCCGTTTTTATCGCGGTAGTCTATGATAGCTTCGGCTTTTTTCTCTCCCAATCCCTTGATTGACGACAGCGTTTTGACATCGGCATTATTGATATCAATCTTCGCAAACAAAGAGACAACTAAAAATACCAGCATGAATAAAATTTTTTTCATGCAATCCTCCGTATTTGAAAATAACTTTGTATTATACACAATAAAAAATTATATAAAAATAAAATATTAATAAAGAGTTTAAGTTATATTTTTTCAAATTCCCTATTTACAGCATCTGAAAATACACTTTTATATCCTCTATTCGTCGGCATTTTTTCACTCATCGTTAAGATGGAACGCTTGTAATCCTCTATAATTAAATTTCCCTTCAAAAGTTCATATTTCAGATACAACCAATAAGTATTAAGCGTGTCGCTTTCACAATACTCTTTGATCTTTTCAATCTCATTTTTAAGATATAAACTCATCACTTGTTCGCCGCTTACATCGTATTTTCCCGGAAGCCCCGTCATGGTGCAAATATGATCAAGCTTTAATCCTCTAACAGCTCCGAAATCACTTATGTGATCCAGCAAATCCACATGAAATCTATCGCTGTAGCGATATCTGTAACTATCCCATTTGCTCTTACCAAGCTCTTTGTTGTCCGTGTCAAAATATGCCGGACACGATAAATTGTAACGCATAGCGCGCGCTAAAATCATAGGAATATCAAAACCTCGCCCGTTAAAACTCACAAGTTTAGGGTTTTTTCTATCGATAAATGATAAAAATGAATTTATTAGCTCCTTTTCGCTTTTCCCCTCCATGCTGCTAACTCTTACAAACATTCCAAAATCATCCGCAATTACCGCTGAAATTGCTACTATCTGATGAAATACTATAGGCAAAAACTCGCTTCCGTTTTTCTCTTTCTGCTCATTCATCGCAAGAGTTGCCACAACTTCATCATCTCCTTCAAAGCCAAAAATATCCCGTATCAGGTTGAAATCGGGAATCGTTTCGCAGTCAAACACGCAAATCATTAATTATCCTTTTGGTTTTAATCTTGTACAATTATAACTTATTTGACTATTTAAGGATGCTAAAAAGATGCAAAGAGTAGAGTATTTTATAGTTATTTTTTTTCTAAAATTATCTAAATTTATACCATCGCCTTTTGTGTTTAGCATGTTTAACTTTTTTGGAATCACATTTTTTTGGATACTGAAAAAAAGGCGCATTTTAACTATATCAAACCTAACTAAAGCGTATCCGCAAAAAAATAAAAGAGAAATTTTTGCTCTTGCGAAAGCGTGCTTTAAAAGTGTTGCTTTAACTGTCGCTGAGATTATTTTGATTATAAACGATAAAAAGAACATTGACGACTTTTTGATTAATAAAGACGAGGTTTTAAAAATTATAGCAAATATTACAAAAGGTAATAAAAAAGGGATTATTTTTATAACCGCACATTTTGGCAATTGGGAGATTTTATCGCATTTTATGGCAATGAACGGTTATCCTGTAATCGCAATAGGCAGAGAGGGAGATAATATATTAATAGAAAAAAATCTAACAAAACCATTTAGAGAAAAATATGGGAACCAGAATACATATAAAAATGAAGCTATGAGAAAAATGGTCAAAACTCTTAGAAACGGCGGAAATGTAGGCTTATTGATAGACCAAAAAGCAGGATCTACAAATAGCGCTTTGACAAATTTTTTTGGCATAGAGTGCCGCACAACCACTTCGGTTGCTAACATGAAATTGAAATATGATCCTTTAGTCATTCCACTATTTGCGAAACGAGAAAAAAACGGAAAATATAAAATAATTTTTTACGGCGCAGCAGATTACAAAACAGAAGAAAAACAAAGTGAAGAAGAAAAAATAAAAGCAATGACGCAATACTACAATGATATTTTGGAACGCGCCGTAAGAGAAGCGCCGGAACAATGGTTTTGGATGCACAATAGATGGAAAATATAGGCTAAGTGCTACATCTTTGGCATAAACATATACGAAAACAAAAAACTTTAAAAAGTTACTGAGATTGTGAAAGTGCGTAAAACTTTGTCGTCAACATGTGCGAAAATAAAAAACGGCAGAGTATAAAAATTATTTTATCTGTTTGACTAATTCTTGTACTAACGAGTTAGTGTATTTTTTTGCCAAATACTCAGTAAATCTTTTCCATTTTCTATTTATTCTAGCATGTGCTGCGAAAGTAAAATAGTACTCTATAGGGATAAGCGCCGCGCTGCCTATATCGTCTATAATAACAAATCTGCCAGAACCGTCATTATCTTTTTTGTAAAGAATATTTTGAGGATAAAACTCCATAGTTATTATTTTATAAAATAACATATCCGCCTTTAGTCTCTTGAGCGCATCAACTAATTTATCAAAATTCTCTTGCAGCAATATATCGAATGTCAAATAGTCCAAAAGACTTTTGGAGACGTTTTGGGGGGGGCGCGGCCGCGGGGGGGGGGGGGGGGGGGGGGTTGAAGACCACTCCATCGCCCTGCGCGTTTGTAGGTCTGCCAAGACATTGCAAGTAGAGAAGGGTACGACTGGAGGATATTCATCCTTATTTGAATTCTTGCAATATATATATTCTCGGAATATATATGAAGTTTTTCTGACTGTGTCGTCAGCACTTCAGCGCACCCCCGATGAGACCCTGGTGGCTATGGTTCCACGTATATTGCACTCAGGCCCTCCCAGCCGCATGTGACGCGCCATATTCAGTACCAATCTAGCGCCTCGCCATCTCAGCATTGTCGCAATATTCTAAACGATACACGCGTCTTTGTGCAACAGTGGCTTTCGTCGCATCTGTAGTTTGGACCACATCCGTTCCGTTCCGTTCCGTTCCTTGAGGAAGACGATGTTACGACTTCGGAGCGTATTTGTGTGTACGATTTTTGTCACTCGCCTTGCTGCGTAACGAACGACTCATAACGCAAGTTGGAACATGTCAGGACGTGCCTGATTATATTAATTTGCCTGACTCCGCGCCTCGGCGACAAGCCGCGGCCATTCCGGGAATTAAATTATGCCACCATGGATATTGTGTTTCTTAGTAAAGCTATCCCCGTAACAGGCCGTGGAGGCCTATAGGGTTGTGAGATGTTAAAGAGTCCCGCATTGTCTAGGCAATCGGCTCACAGATGGCGGTAAGGCTGTCAGCCCCACGCACCGGCCGCACTTCACTCCCCAGAAACATTTTTTTTTTAATGTTTCCGGTACTCTTTTCTGTTAGAGGCTGAGTAAACCCCAGGGCCTAGTGCATATTGTAGAATAGAGGAAAAAAATTAAAGCTATCCCCGTAACAGGCCGTGGAGGCCTATAGGGTTGTGAGATGTTAAGGATCCCACATTGTCTAGACAGTCAGCTCATAGATGGTGGTAAGGTTGTTAGCCTCACGCACCAGCCGCACTTTACTCCCCAGAAACAGTATTTTTGTTTAATGTTTCCGGTACTCATTTATGTTAGGGGCTGAGTAAACCCCAGGGCCTAGTGCGGCCCGAAGGATTAGGTAAATTTAAAATTTCACCCCATCGGGTCTCGAATCCGCGACCTTCCAGCTTGTAGCCTCGCGCCTTAACCACTATGCTACCGCGTGCCCCCGATATTGTGTCTCTTACTGATAGTTTGTGAACGAAATCAAATTTCGGCGACTGAATGCGATCCAGGGTAGAAATCCGACCATTCGAGCACTGGCATTGGACTGACTCTGGAAACGGTCCGGGAGTATTGAACGTTCGGTTGTGTAAAGAGGCAGGGGATTTGTTGGCAAGCTTGCAACTGTCGGCTTTGCAAGGTTAGAAGTTGAGGATGAAGTAGAGTGGTAAAAGCTAGTCCGTATAAGGCCTGAACAGGACATAAAAAAGTGCTCTAGCCGCCTTCCCTTCTGCAGCATCTGGAGGCGAGTGTGACGACTAAGGGAAAGGCCAAAAAAATGCCTAATTCCTGACGATCGATTTACAAGCGGGCCTTATCATAACCACACAGGTGCGTATTTAATTATTCAACGACGCTATCAGCTATAAAAATCTTGTTGGAACTAATTATTTGCTTTTTTGAAATATATATTTAAAATATTTGATAGGACACGGCATGAAATTCTCATGGCCTAAGCCAACATTCGTCTTGGAAGGGCTGATAGCAGTCACGAAAGACACGCGGAGGGCCAGTTTCCTGGCACAGATTTCAATCCCGGACCTCCAGAATACGCTGCGGGGTTCAATAACTTTTTAGGTTAAGTTGCCGTCTTCGTGCAGCTTTATTGTAGATGGTCTTGCGTTTTGTTGTGGATGTTCACACTACATGTTTCGGCCTACATGGCCATCTTCAGGTGTG
>JAIRXG010000006.1 GCA_031268335.1 Campylobacteraceae bacterium | reverse complement strand
ATCGTATAAGGATATTGGTTATCGACTCTTATGGATGTCGTAGGATCATCAGGGTGAGTTATGTCTATTCTTGAATTCTCACCGCTGGAGTTGCCTGATTTAAATGTTACGTTGGCGGTATTGCTACCCATAATGCCATTTACGCTAAACGTCAAATCAGCTACACCGGACAAATCCGAACCTATATAAGCATCATATGTTCCGTTGCCATTGTCAATAGCCGTAATATTTGCCATCATCGACAAATACGAAGCCGTGCCGTTTGTCAATCTCATGGCAGCCGTAGCGTCCATAAATATAACGACTCTATCTCCGCCCGAATTTATCACATCTCCCGAGCTATCTTTCAGAGTAACAGTGATGGTCGAATTACCGCCTACCGTTTGAGTCGACGGAACCGCTTTTATCTCTGAAGTTCCCAGATTTGCAACTATAGCGTCATTTGTTATTTCGCATTTTATATTATCGCCGAATGTGGCGTTGAGCGTAAACGGAAGCGCATTTGCAACAATCGCCGAATTATCTTTCAAGTTGGTACAATTTATATCTCTTGTATAGTGATTTGAACCGCTTATACTTCCGCTCGCCATAACTTGATCAAATAGATATTCGCTCTCAGCCGCTACTTGAAAAATCCCGGTTGAAACGCTTGATACGCCCGATGTCGTTTGATTTGATTTGAGGATAGTATCGGAAGCGTCCTTTACGCTTATATTGAAGTTATCGTCGGTAAAGGCGCGATTTGCGATATTTGTTATAAACTCGATAGTCGGTTCCACTCCATAAACTATATTGCAAGCTATATCCGAGTCGGTTTTGACTTCGGCAGCAGGCACGGTTATAGCGCCGCTATTGTCAAAAGTTATGCTCAGATTGTCCGAAGAACTGTACGTCAAATCAACGCACCCGGTTTGCGACTTGACCAATCCAAAATTTGACGCAACCGTAGGCGTTATTTTGATATCGGCCCCTGCCGTACTTATAGCGTGAACAGTCCCGTCATACGGCTGATTTATGAACACGTTGGAAGCCGTAGTTCGCAAAGTTCTTGTATTGATTGAGGGAAAAGCCGTATCCACATTTGAGATACCAAATGTGAAATTTCCCACATCGCCTATACTTTTTACGTTTAATCTTATCTGACTTCCCACTACCAATATCTTGTAGTCTTCAACTTCACCGTTTAAAACCCAAGGAGCGTTTGGTCCGGACAATGTATTGCCGGTAGGAGTAACAAGAGATGTGACCGCGCTGTCATACATGCTGATAAGTCTTGTCCTGAAAAATGTTTGCCCTGTTAACGTTCCTGTAGTAGAAGGAATTCTATAAATTTTATCTTTCACACTCTCAGAACCAATCGAATAGCAAACATTACTATTGTTATTGTCTATTGCTTGAAAGGTATTAATAAAACCGCCGTTGCCGCTCACATCTAACCCTATGAAGTGTCTTATACAACCTTTATCTGAAATAATTCCATTTACATAAGACCTGAAAGTATAATCTTTACCTCTTAAAAATACGGCATTTTGCAAAGGAGTCTCAACGCCGTTAATAAGCGCAAACATACCGTCATCAAAATCGTCGGCATCGGCATCGGCGCTATATTTAGAGGTTGCTTCCGCGCTTACGTCGCTTCCAAGATATATTATCGGTTTGCCGGAAAAGTCTTTCACGCCGATGTTGTGTATCGCTTCGCCGTAATTTGTTTGAGGAGCGTCGCCTCTATCGGAAACTGCGGTAAAACCAAAGTCGGCATGAGCAACAGCTTTATCCGTTCTCATAACAACCGTTGATAAATAGTTGATTTGGTTTGATAATATATTAGTTGATGTGCTGCTATCTATGCCGTTTAATCTCGCGCCATAGCAAGTTCCGTTTATAGTTTTTGCGACCGCGTCGGTTCTTGCGTCAAAGTCGGCGCAAAAAGCCGTTACTGTGTTCACTCTACCATTTACCGGATCGGAAGCCGTATTTCCGGCAGACGCATATGTTTGAGCGGCATGCAAACCGTCGATAATAGGATTTTTCACGCGAATATGGTAACTTATTCCGGTAGCGCTTGTTTTAACAAGAAAAGTATAGTCGCCGTTACCATTCGTAGTAGCCACTCCCAAATATGCTCCGGTAGCACTATCATATATCTCTACGGTAATGCCTCCTATGCCGCCTTCTCCAGTATCTATGACGCCGTTTCCATTGGCGTCGTTGTATATTTTACCTGTGATAACAGGAGCGGTCTGAGCCGACGCCATATCATAAACTACGGCACTGCCCAATGAATTGATTACCTTTGTCACACTGCCGCTTAAAGGATCTATCCGCAATAAGCCATCGGATGCGCCGGTACCGCCTACTGTATATAGATAACCATTCAAAAACGCCATGCCATAAATGTTGGGAAGACTTACGCTAAGCTTTTTGACTATATTATATTTCCATTGCGAACCAGCGGTTCCCGGAACAATGCGCACGATGAAAGACCCCGAACCATATCCTCTTGTCGTAACGCCTCGAATTAACATATAAGCGTTGCCTTCTGCGTCTATAGCCATATCAGATACAGAGTCACCGTTTGTTGTTAACTGATCTGCAGTAGAAGCGGCGCCAATGCTGCCGGAGTAGTTTATTACTGCTCCGGTGCGCGGATTGAATATTATCAAATATTGAGAAGTGATTGGGTAGCTTGGAGAGTTTTGTACCATTATATAAACATTACCGTTTAAATCAACCTCGCCGCCGGCACTATCACCAAGCGCACTGTATGTAGAGTAGTTCAAGTAAGTCCAATCTGTCGCGCCGCTGTTCATATAGCGTATTCTATAACTACTACTACCGCCGCCGTCCCAAGTCCAACCCCACGTATACATTCTTAATGCATAATTACCATTTTGGGGGTCTATCGGACCCAAACCGCATGTTGGGTCATTGCCACCATCGTTAGCAAGTTGACCTGAAACACTGCCAGTTGCCGGATTTACAGAATAAATACCACTCCCAGCACAAAGATAAAGAAGATCTTCACTCCATGTAACCGCATTTGCACTTGAAGTTAAAAATATGGCCGCTATAAGAACAAAAAAAGATTTTGACATACGCTTGGTCAGGTTTATAATATAGTAGTAAAATAAAAAAATATATTTAACTTTTTTAAGAATACTAAAGACTTTATTTACTATATAACAACTCTTTATAAATATATCATATACAATTGACATAAATATACCTCCAAAAAACACTAATAATGATAATTTTATACACTCATATTATTTTATAACCAACTATTTACTAATGATTTAATAAAACAATATAAGCGAAACATGTCCATTAGTTTATTAGAAATAAGCAAAAAGTAAACTTAAAAAAGTAGCTAATCAATATAAAATAGAGAGAATAATTTATGAATATAATTAAATAGTAATACACTATAGCGATTAATTTCGATTACATATCATAACTTTATCCGTTTTAAAAGATGGATTTTGCTACAAAACAATTATTTTTAATATAAATATAATCTAATCATAATCATATATAATATTAAGGTATGGTAAGATAAAATGTAGTTTTAATTTGATATTAGATGTTTATCAGAGCAAATTTTAATTTTTAAGAAAGAAATTTTAAAGAAACATAAATAATTTATATTAAAATGCTGATAAGGAGTAATGTTGGGCGAAAATAGTTTGGCTAGCAAAGAGTTTGGCCGCAACTACAATCTATTAGGCCAATTTAACGTATTGTATATAGAGGACGAGTTGAGCTTATTTAGGCATATATCCGATGCTTTGAGCGATTTTGTCAAAAAAATCTATGGCGCGTTAAATGCCAAAGAAGCTTATAGTATAATAAGAAGCGAAAATATAGACGCCATAATATCGGACATTATGCTTAGAAATGAAAACTCTTTGGGATTTCTAAGATATTTAAGATTTGAACTTGGGATAAAAACGCCCATCATTATCACAAGCGTTTTCAGCGACACAAACACTACTTTAGACGCGATAAAGCTAAACGCCGAAAGCTATATCGTGAAACCTACAAATATGAAAGACCTTTTGGATTGTTTATACGACGCTTTACTGCCCAAAATTCAACAACGAGAGATAAAAAATTTTAACGAGATAATCAAAACGGCTACAATAGCAACCGGCAATAAACAAGTGGAAACTATACGTTTTATCATAAAAAATCTTGATGAAAGCAGCGTTTTGAATTACTCTTGTGAAGATATAGCCAAACATGTACATGTAGACAAAAATGCAATTGTAAAAACTTTCAAACAACTTTTGGACAATAACATCTTGGTCAAAATCGGAAATAAAAAATACTTTTTCGACAAAGATAGACTATTATAAAAAATATCGCGAAAAAAATGAATGGCGATAAGCCTTGCGCAAAATTGATTTGCATAAAAATTTGCTTCTGAGATTTGGCGATAAAAATAAAATAAACAAACGTTCGGTTTGATAATAAATCATACTACATGTATAAATGTATAGCGATAACGACTAATAATATATAAGCAAACAAAGTAGCGGCAACTTACATAAACTTTGAAATATGCCAAATCGCGTTGAGAGTTATAAGCAAACAACGACTGACGAAAAAAGTTTTATCATTTGCATCTGTTATCAAGCGGTTGCAAAATATACAATACAAACGATACTTAATCAAACTTGACTTTTTAAAAGTTTTGGCATAAAATGTTTTATAGATTGATAATAAAAATGATACGAACGGTATTATTTCAAATAATGAGAGCGCGAAAAAAGGATAGCATTAAAGGCTATTGTCTGTTGGCGGATGGGAAGTATGCAAGGAAGATAATTTCATAAAAAAGGAGCATAATGGATATAAAAAGCTTTTTCAAAGCGATAAAGAGGGCGGCAGCAAACGATAATCATCAAAACGTTTATGCACAAAGTTCGGACTATCGTTGGAAAATACGCAAACGAATTGCGATTATCGAATGCAAGAGTAAAGTTTAATACATAAAATCCGCAAAGGAGAACGCATGTATAGCGTAGTAAAATTTAAAATAGACAACGGGTTGGACAATCAAGAGATAGCTTTGGAAGCGGGCGATTATATCATTTTGCAATATAGCCCCGTAGAAGTACAAATGAGACTGGAGTTAACCACAAATCCGGCAATTACTCTAATGCAAAACGGCGGGATAGACACCGTAAATACCAACAAAGTATACGTAAGTTGCAAGGCGGTAAAAGGCGGCGAGATTACATTTTTGCAAAGCAATAAAAGCAAAGGTTTCACATACATCGCGCCGACTTTGAGCAAAGTCGACGTGGGTACGGTCGATAGCGTAAGCAATGTTGAAAATGTAGACATTGTAGATATCGTAAATCGCGTAAACAACGTCGAAAAGATACTAAACTGCGGCGGCAACGGAGAGCTTACGTTTCAAAAGCTTATCGAAAATTATGGGGTTGTGGGTTCTGAAGCGGATGATGTGGGTCTGGACAATGATGACGAAATATCCATAAACGATATTATACTTTTTATAGAGCAGAGAATCAATCCAAATTTGACAGAAATCGATTGGACGATGTTTGAGTATATATATGTGGATGCGTCGATTGAGATTAGGACGGATATAAATGCTCCTTACAATATCGACGATAATTATGCGGCGGTAACTCTAAGCACATCGGAGAGTAACAATGTTAATTTACACGCTATAGATTTTATCGATAACAATCGAAACGGCGGTAAGCAAGTAATGAACAAAACTTTTTCGAGTAATTACTTGCAAAAATTAACGGCAATGGACTCTAGTGGCGAATCTTTAGTGTATTGGAATTATAACCCTGAACAAAATCCAATCGGCATGTTATGGGTCGCAGTTGTATTATTTAAAACGGTTTTAGATATAACCGATACGTTTTTGATAGGTACGGAGTTTGTTATCGACATAGGTATTCAGAAAAATATACCTTTTTCTATAGAACCGACAGGTATAGACAATTGGGTCGGCTTTGCGGCAGTTACCGTTTCGTTTGAGATAAATGGGACTGTATTTACACAAAGTGCTATCATAGATGGAAAATCATTTTATGCAAGTAAGAATATCAACATCGCGGATATAGGCGGAACAGAGGTTAATGACATAGACATATCATACGATTCAAATCCGGGCGAAATAAGAATATGGGCGTATGGAAGCGGCGGGGACGGAAAGGTTTATCTTAACAATCTCACGATAACAGTAAACGGTTATCTGTGAAAATGAGCAAAGGCTGAAAGCCGGCATCATAAACGCTGCTTTTAGCAATGAGTGCGCTTTTAGCGAAATGCAAACGCGTAACGCTTAGACGCTGTCGAAAACAGGGCGGACTTAACTCCGCCCTGTTTCTCGTAAAAACCCACACAATTGAAAGATTTAATTCTAAAGTCTAATTTTTTGTTGACTTTTTTTCGTGTTTTAGGCATAATCGTAGAACACAAGTGGCTCGCTCGCGGCAATGCGAATAATAAATATGCCGTCAAAACGTGGCTCGCTCGCGGCAATGCGAATAATAAATATGCCGTCAATAAGTTCAGCCTCCGCATAAAAACGGAGGCTTTTTATTTTAAAAGAGGCGGAGATGAAAATTATCTCTGGTTGCATTTATTTTATTGCTGATAAATTCTTTGAAAAAATTGATGATCCATATCTAAAAATTAACTACGAATTTACTAAAAGACCTCATTATTTGGCGCTTCAGGATATAGCAACTTCGTTATACTGGCTTGTGCCTTGCAGTTCAAAAGTGGAAAAATTTGAACATATTATTAAACAAAAACAGTTAAATCATAAACCAACTAATGGTATTAAAATTCTTATCATACGAAGCAGAAAAACGGTTCTTTTGTTTCAAGATATGTTTCCAATAGATGAAAAATATATAGAAAAGCAGTATATACGAGATAACGAACCTGTTATGATTGCCGATACAAAAATTGTAGCAGAGCTTGAACGCAATGCTAAAAAAATTATCACATTACTGCGTAGAGGTATTAAATTTACTCCAACAGCTCCAAACATAAAACATATTGAAAAGCTTATGTTGGAAGAGATAATTAAAGAATGAGATCATGAAAGAAATTTGGGAAAAAAGATAAAAAAGGAGAAAATAAATGTCATTAAAGAGTTATGATATCGTAAATGGTAGCATTGTAGAGCGTAATGATATTTCCGGCGAGTTTACAACTCTTGAAGATGCAGAAGATGCTTTAAGAGAAACTTATGATATTGTTGGTTTTGAGATTGTACCATGCAGAAATGGTAAAGGGCAATATTGCAGTTATGATTCTTCTTTTACAGCTTTAGAGGAAAAAAAACGGATTCAAATCAAATCCATCAAGCCTCGTAGACATAGATGACATTTTAAGATTGGTAAAAATGGACATCAAAACAAAAAATCCCTAAAAATTGTACTTCAAGTTTAGAGTTTGTATCAATCAAACTTAAAAGTATTTTTAAGAATTGTATTTTAGGGTGTTTGAGAGATTTGTTTTAAAAATCATTCTTTTCAATAAATAATATCTGCAATGAGAAAAGTTTCTAAGTAGTTTCTTGTTTTTTGTCAAAAAATATGATATATTAGCAGTCAAATGGTTGCTATTAGCAATCACAATATCTTTAAGGATGAAAAATGAATTCAACATTGACAATAAGAATGGATGCGGAATTGAAAGAGAATGCACAAAACATACTAAATGATATCGGACTTGACTTAACTACAGCCGTCAAGCTCTTTTTGCGCCAAACCGTAATTCAGCAAAAACTGCCGGTAGAGCTTGTTGCGCCTAATTACGAACCAAGTAATATTTTAGAAACCTCAATGAAAGAGGCGGAGAAAATCAAACAACAAAAACCGCGCAAATTTAGTTCTGCTTTCGAAGTTTTCAAAGATATTGGAATATAAATAAATGAAATGCGCTGATTATACTCTTGAATTTGGTAAATGTCTCAAGGCAGCAAAGAAAAAGCGAAGAAATATCAAACAGCTCGAAGTTATAATAAATATGCTGCTAAACGAAAAGGAACTCCCTAAAAAGTATCGCGACCACGCGCTTCATGGCAATATGCAGGGTATACGCGAATGTCACATAACAAATAATCCGGACTTTTTATTATTATACGAACCCTTTGAAGAGTTAATTATTTTACATGCATGCGGCTCGCATGATGAACTTTTTAGGTAATACTCTTAGAAAGACTCAAGGGTTATTATTACACAAGACAATAATTATGGGGATATTATGGATATAAAAACAAAAAATTATTATGAGTTGTTACGTAATAGGAAAATTATTAATATCCTTGATGGCGATATTGAATTTGGAGAATTTTCTCTCCCTGAGAGCAATTCACCTATAAAACTATCAATGCCTTATTTAAGCGGTTCAGTCATATGCGATATTTCCAATAATTTTGGATTAGCAGTATCGTATGGTTGGAACAGCGGCGCAAAAAGCCGTTGGATATATTTAGACGATTTGTTGGCACATTGCATCAAAAACGGTAGAGAATCGGACTTGCTTGCTTTTCTATTCTCCAAAAAACAATTTGTTGACAAATTGAGGGGATATATACCCATTTCGATAGAAGTAGCGCATAGAAAGATTATTGAAACGGTTGTTAGTCAAATCAATGGCATACTTTATTTTGGCGGTTATGAGTTGTATACTGCAGAACAACGGTTCCTGATTAGAAAAACAGATGTGGCGATTACGGTTGCAGCGCCTGTTGTTAAAAAAATTGACCGCGATTATATTCGCAGTATTTCAGAACGCGCAATAGAAGACATAGCCAATTCTAATTATGATAGTGCAATTACTAAAACGCGAACGCTTTTAGAAGAGGTATTTTGCTATGTGATTGAGTCGAAAAATGAAAAACCAAATGATAGCGGTAATATAGGAAAGCTTTACAATCAAGTTAAGACCCTTTATGGTATGCATCAAGATAAAAACATGGATAATCGTATCAATATGTTATTGTCTGGATTAGAGAAAATTGTATCCACAATTGCACAAATGAGAAATGGAGGAAGCGATTCCCATGGACTTGGCATTAAAAGGATTAACATTGATGAATATCATGCACGGTTATTTGTAAATTCGGCTATAACTATGGCAGACTTCATACTTGCCGTTGGCGATAAGAGCGCCTAAGTATGATAGCTATTAATTTATAACCATTGCCTTTGACCGATACGGAATATAAGAGGAGTACGAATTGTGCTCTGTCTATACTTACAACAATAAGCAGGCGTTCTGTTGTAAAAATATTTTTATCATAACTTTTGTAATATTCAAAATTTTTAGGTAAAGCAGCAAATTAACCATTGTGTATTTAGCTTATATTTTGCATAAAAATTTTTCACTTCAAGTTTAAAAAAACTGATTTATAAGTATTTAGTCTTTTAAGTTTTTGTTCAAGATAATCAAAGCTTCAAGTATCTTCTTTACATATCAAACAGTGATATTTACATGCAAGATTTAGTGCTCTAACCTTATGCTCTTGCGTACGCGCTAATCGCTTGTTGCTCAAAAACTCTGCTTCGTGGCGTAAATTTAAAACAACAAAACACAATGGGAACTATCTGTTTCTTTCCAATCCTTTTTCAATTGTTTTTACCTTGCTTTCATTAATTTCTATCGGTTTACAAACTTATAAAAAGTACGGTTAAATTTGTTTTATTGTCATGTTTTGCTTCAGAGTAAGCATTTACCATCGTTGATCTTGATTTTTTTAACTCAAGACTATATCCGGCTTCTTTAGCAACAACCCTTATTTTTCATCCTTAAGACTATTAAGCCAATTTTGAAATAAAACCGTTTATATCGCTTTTGATATTTTTTACCTTTTTGGTATTGTAGCTTAAACATTACAGAAATTAAGCTTACTTAAGCGCTGTTTGTCTAATCTGTCCGTAGCAATCATCGCTTTTAAAGGCGTTTGATTTGTTGCGAATTTTGACTTGCAACCTATAAAATCGCCTTAGTTCTTCTTATTTTCTTGTATCGCTTTGGCTATCAATTCCAGCGGGTGAGAAAATACGACTTCTGCACCGTCTTTATCAAGCGCGTTTGAAAGCTGCATTCTGCATGCTCCGCATTCGGCGCTGAGAATTTTAGCTTTAGTCTGTTTTATCATTTCTACTTTTGGTTTTGCTGCTTTTTTGGCTAATTCGAATTTTTCGCTTTGTATCGTAACGCCGCCAAATCCGCAACACTGATTTGGGTCGCTCATCTCAATAAGGTTATAATTTTCAGCTAAAAGAGCGCGCGGTTCTTTGAAGATTTTCAAAACTTTCCTTGCATGACACGGGTCGTGATAAGTAACGCTCTTTTTATTTTCTACATGTATGCTTTTTAGATATTCTAAAATATTGGTTTTGGCGTATAACCATTCGCTTGCCATAAAAACTTTGGAAGTTATTTTTGCTACTCTTTTGGACCATTGCGGTTGTTCTTGCATAAAACGTCCCCAATCCTCTTTTATCATAGCCGCACATGTAGCTTCAGGTATGATAATGGCGTCGATGTCGTCTATAAATGTTTCAAAATACTCCACATTTTGTTTTATCAACTTATCTACCGTTTTAAAATCTCCCGTAAAAAAAGCGGGCGCGCCGCAACAATGTTGTTTTGGCGGAATAAAAACGTTTATTTTCAAAGCTTTTAGTATTTCCAATAAACTATCGGCGGTTTTTGTATAATGATAGTTTGAAAAACAACCCACAAACAGAGCGATTTTTTTAGTATCAGGGTTGTTTTTTATGTATCCTTTGTGTTTTTGTAAGAAACTTTTTCTATTTAATAGCGGAAATACTCTCTTATCCACAAAAGGCAGGGACAAACGCGGTTTCATGGATTGGGCTTCGCGGTCTATTTTGAACAAAACAGGCAAAAAAACAGAGATAAAGGAAAAACTAAAGTCCATTACTTTTCTATGTCTTAAAAGGAAAAAATAGACTTTTTTGAACCACGCTATGCCAAATTTTTCAGCTATTTTGAAGCGGATATTTTCTATAGCCAAATCGGTAGGCAAAGAGGTCGGACATATACTAACACATGTAGTACACAAAAAACATTTTTCAAATATGTCTTTGGCATTTTTGTCAAGTTCTAATTCGCCGCGTTGATGCGCTCCGACAAGTTCTAAAAAACCTCTTGGGCTTGTAACCTCATCGCTATTTATCTTGTGTATCGTACAACTTGGAACACATTTGCCGCATTTTACGCAAGCTTCGCTTGCTTTTGTAAAATCAAAATTCATACTGTTTTACTGAAGCGGCGCAACTCTTCAGGTATCTTTTTTAAGTATGCGTCAAACGGCATACAGATATTTCGTATGAGAAGCGTTCCGGTTTTACTTACATGTAGGAAATTTTTGTCAATAGTTACAAGTCCTTCGTCTATAAATGGCTGCAAAGCTTTTACTTCATCTTTAAAGTAGCTGAAAAAGTCTATATTAAAACGTTTTTGAACATTTGATATATTTAGCTTGCAATTACTCATCATCTCCATAATCACAGCTTTTCTCACAACATCGTCGTCGCTTAGCATTAGACCTCTCATCACGGGCAGCTTTTCATTGTCTATAGCCTCTTCATAGGAACTCATTTCTCTGAAATTTTGCACATAGTGCCTCTCGCCCTCGCCTATGCTTGTAAGCCCTATGCCTATCAAATCAGTCCCTCCCTTTGTGGTATATCCTTGAAAGTTTCTATGAAGCTCTCCTTTTTCAATTGCCAAAAAAAGTTCATCTTTTGGTTTGGCAAAGTGATCCATCCCTATCATTTCATATCCGTTTGATTCTAAAAAATCAATAGTATGGCGCATTATTAAAAGCTTCTCTTTTGGGCTTGGCAGCGTAGTTTCGTCAAACTTTCTCATAGTTTTTTTCATCCATGGTACATGCGCATAATTAAAGACGGCGTATCTGTCTATATCAAGCTCTAAAGATTTTTGCAAAGTATTTTTAAAAGTATTGAGATTTTGATACGGAAGCCCATATATCAAATCCATATTTATAGAATTGATGCCCGCTTTTCGCGCGATATCAACGGCGTTTTTGGTAACTTCAAAAGGTTGTACGCGATGAACTTCTTCTTGTACTTTCGCATCAAAATCCTGCGCGCCGAAACTAATGCGATTAAAACCATTATCCTTCAAAACGCTCATCTGCTCTTTGGTAAAAAATCTCGGATCTATTTCGCAGCTTATCTCTGCGTTTTTGGCTCTTCGTGGAAATGTTTTCCATATAGCTTTTATGATTTTTTCAAGTTGCAAAGCGTCAAAAAAAGTCGGAGTTCCGCCGCCAAAATGCAACTGTAAAACTTCTCTTTTTGTATCAAGAAAACGCGAAAGTATGACAAGTTCTTTTTTGAGATACTCGATATAACGCTCTTTTTTCTCCTCTTTGCTGGTATACACCACGTTACAGCCGCAAAAGTAACAAGCAGACCTGCAAAAAGGCATATGCGCATACAACGAAAGTTTTCTGTTTTTGTCTTGATTTTTTAATATCTCTTCATAATCGCTTACGCCAAAATCATCACTAAATTCCGGCGCAGTCGGATAACTTGTATAACGAGGACCCGGTTTCGAATACTTTACAAACTGCTCAAAATCAATCATTAAAATCTCTTAATCCGTAAAATCTCTATTTGGTATGATGTTGTTATAAATTCCCTTTAAATCAACAAATAAAGATGGGTACGTTTTTTTGATATTGCCGATAAGTTTTTCGATATCTATCTTAACTGCATGTGAATTGTCGCCTTTTTTGGCTATACGCTTTATCTCATCCATAGCCACTACCCAAACATCCCCAAAATCCACCGGCAAATGTTTCCAAATAGTCTTTTCCAGTTTCAATTCAAAATTTTCCTGCCCTAAAGTCTTTAAGTTCTCGACCATCCTTGTAAGCGTATCCAAGGATACCATCGTATGTATTTTTTTCTTCTCATCTATAACGAACCAAGGCTCTTTAGCTTCCCAACTGCCGCTTTTAAGGTTTAAAGATTTGACGTCGGGATTGTCTGTAAGTTCCACTTCAAGTATGGTTTTATCATCCTTGTCGTCAATACCTATATTTTTAGAAATAGTATTAATCTTATCGTATAGTGTTATTTCATTTTTATTTTCGTCCATATTTTCAACCCGTTTTTATTATTTTTTACATTGTTTATCTAACCAAACCATGACGGCTTTTTGTACATGCAGTCTGTTTTCGGCTTCGTCAAATATCTCGTCGGCATGCGCTTCAAATACTTCATCGCTTACCTCATATCCTCTGTATGCCGGCAAACAATGTAAAAACATCGCATTTTTTTGCGCTAAAGCCATCATTTTGCTATCTATCATAAAACCTTCAAAATCTTTTATCCTTTTCTTTTTTTCACTCTCTTGCCCCATAGACACCCATGTATCAGTTGTAACAACGCTGGCATTTTTGAGAGCATCTTTTGGATTTTCATATACAAATATCTTAGAGCCGCTTTTTTTTGCAAACTCGTACGCATTTTTAAGCACGTCTTGATTTACCTCATATCCTTTTGGCGTTGATATGCGAAGTTCAAATCCGATTTTTGAAGCAAGCATAAGCCACGAATTAGCTATATTATTGCCATCTCCCACATATGCTACTATCAAATTTTTATCTTTGCCATGTTCGTAAATAGTCATATAATCCGCCAAAAGCTGCATAGGATGATAAGTATCGCTAAGCCCGCTTATCAATGGAACGCTTGAGTATTTTGCAAACTCTTCAAGTCTATCTTGTCCAAAAGTTCTTATCATAACCATATCTACCATACGGCTTAAAACTCTTGCCGTATCTTTCAATGGTTCTCCGCGTCCAAGTTGTATATCGTCCGTCGATAAAAAGAGCCCCTTGCCTCCAAGCTGGTGAATGCCGACTTCAAAACTAACTCTTGTTCTTGTGGAGCTTTTTTCAAAAATCATCCCCAAAACTTTATCTTTTAAATATGGTTTAAATTTGCCCCTCTTTGCTCTCTTTTTTATCTTCACAGCCAAAGATAAAATCTCCAAAATTTCCTCTTTGCTAAAATCCCTTAATGTTAAAAAATGTCTCATAAATTATCCTTTACTTTTTGCAAGCAGCCGCGCCGCCTCTTTTGCGTGATAACTTATGATTATATCGGCGCCCGCTCTTTTAAAACTCGTCAATGTTTCCATCAAAACTCTCTCATAATCAATCACGCCCGCTTTTTGCGCCGCTTTTAACATAGAATATTCGCCGCTTACATTATAAACGCAAAGAGGTAGAAGCGAAGCCTCTCTTATGTCTCTTACCACATCAAGATAAGCAAGAGCGGGTTTTACCATCAAAATATCGGCTCCTTGCACTTCATCTTCTAAAGATTCCGCTAAAGCTTCGCGTCTGTTAGACGGATTCATTTGATAACTTCTTCTATCTCCAAAGCTTGGAGAAGATTCCGCTACATCGCGAAACGGTCCGTAATACGCGCTTGCAAATTTTGTGGAATAACTCATGATGGGCAAATTGACAAATCCGTTTTCGTCCAAAGCGTCCCTGATAGCTTCAATCATTCCGTCCATCATTCCGCTTGGCGCTATCAAATCAGAACCTGCATGTGCATGTATAAGAGATTGCTTTTGAATAATCTCCAAAGTAGCGTCATTGTCCACACTATTGTGTTGCAAATCCAAAATACCGCAATGCCCATGGTCTGTGTATTCGCAAAAACACAAATCTGTTACAACAAGCAAATCCGCGCCGTAGATTCTTTTTATCTCTCTGATAGCTCTTGCTATTATGCCCTCTTCGCTTAAAGCGTCACTTCCTATGCTATCTTTAACATCGGGAATACCAAAAAGCAGTATTTTATTTAAACCAAGCTTTAAAAGCTCTTCACACTCTTTTATAATTTCATCTATGCTCATTTGAAAAACGCCGGGCATTGAAGTTATCTCTTTTTTAACACCCCTGCCCTCTTTGACAAAAAGCGGGTAGATAAAATCTTTTATCTCTACTCTGCTCTCTTCCACCAAACCTCTAATGATTGGATTTATCCTAACTCTTCTGAACCTTTTAAACATTTAAAACCTTTTGTCCGTATCTATTTCTTCATACCAAGTTATATTTTTTGTCATATACATTATAACTGCAAGCGCTGCAAACAATCCTATAGAGCCATATAAAAGCGCCATATCTTGAAGTTGCAACAATATATATAAAAATCCGTACAAAAATGTAAACGACAATACTACCACAGCTATCTGCTTTTTGCTTATATCTTTCACGATGCCGATTTTTGTGTAAACGCTTATCAGTAAAATTGTAGCGGCAGCGGCTATAAGGTATGCGAAACTAAAATCGATAAATTCGGATATAGAAACTAACAGCGTGTAAAAAATAACCATCGCAAATCCGACCAAAAGATATTGTATCGGGTGGATTGGTTTTTTGTTGGCAACTTCAAAAGCAAAACAAAATACGAATGTGAGCACTATAAAAAGTATGCCGTACTTTACGGCTCTTGTAGCATTTTTGTAGTTATCTACAGGAATAATAAAAGATGCGGTAAATATCGACTCATAAATATTCGTAACTTTATCAAGACGCGAAGCTACATTGCTTGCCAAATAATTAATATCCCAAAATGCGCTAAAACCATTCTCGTTTATCTCTTTTGTTTCAGGCAAAAAAGCTCCGGAAAAATTTGGATTTTGCCAATCGGAACTTATGCTGATTTTATTGTTTTTAGCAATCGGATAAAATCCTATATTGCCGCTCCCTTTTACTGTAAATTTTAACTCAAAAGTATTGTTATCTTTTAATTCTACTTTTGAACTTAGCGCGCTTAAAACGGTGCGATAATAATTACCGTAATAACTATAATCATCAATATTTTGGTATTTAAGCGTATTGCCGTATTTATTCGGCTCAAAAGTTTTTATCTCTTCATTCCATATAAAATTCGGCACCGATATGCCTTTAAGACTATTTATCTCGAAACTGACAAAAGCGTCCTGAAGTCTACTTCGAGGTTCCATATCGGTTATATCCCCAAAATCTCCTTTGATTGTTACTTCTGCCGTAAAAACCGGGACTTTAAAAATACCTATATATCTTATCTGAGAAGTTGTTTTAACCTCAGCGTTTAAATTATCCGGAGCATATTTAGCATAACCTGTTTTTAAAATGCTTTTTACTACTCCATCGTTCATCAGGGTTTGTTCTTCATATAAATATGGTATATTTAAAATCGGGGCTGCTATTGCCGCGTTAGGTCCCCATGAATTTATAATTTTTGAGATAGCTTCTTGTCTATATTTATCTCTATCTTCAATCATATTTTGCACAAACATTAAAGGTATGAGCATCAAAAATATCATCACTGCTATTGCTACAGCTTTATATATAATACTTTTATTAATCTTCTTTGTCATCAACTTTCCTTAATTTTAAAAGCAAATAAAAATTTATATTTTATCACAAAAAAATAAAAAGACTTTGTAAATGAGACAAAACTTGTATTTTTGTAACAAAAGCAAGTATTAAATGCATATAAAAAATATTTTTCATTGAAAAAAAATATTTTTTTTAGTATAATATAGGATTAAATATAAATAAAAAATGAGGATTAAAGAAATGAGCTTAAACGAGCAAAATTTGCAAAATCAATCCCAATTATTACACATTGGAATTGACGTAGGCTCAACCACAGTAAAGTTAGTAGTGCTTGATTCTGACCAAAATTTGCTTCATGGTGTTTATACCAGGCATCACTCTGAAGTTCGCAAATGTATAATTAAATGCATTACAGACCTTAAAAAATGTTTTTTTTATTCCCCATTAAGTAAAGCAACCATAACAATAGCCGGAAGCGGCGGAATGGATATCGCACTCTTGACAGACATTCCATTTGTTCAAGAAGTTATCGCATGCGCCAAGGCTGTGGAAAATTTTATACCGCAAACCGACGTTTGCATAGAACTTGGCGGAGAAGATGCGAAAATCACATTTTTTACAAACGGTGTGGAACAGCGAATGAACGGTACATGTGCAGGCGGTACGGGCGCTTTTATAGACCAAATGGCGACGCTTCTGAAAACAGACGCTAACGGCTTGAACGAATTAGCAAAAGATGCAAAAAATATCTATCCTATAGCTGCAAGATGCGGTGTTTTTGCCAAAACAGACGTACAACCTTTATTGAATGAGGGAGTCAATAAAGGAGATATTGCTCTTTCGATATTTCAAGCAGTTGCAAATCAAACTATAAGCGGGCTTTCATGCGGCAGAAAAATAAAAGGAAATGTCGTATTTTTGGGCGGTCCGTTAAACTTTTTAAGTGAATTGGGAAATAGATTTGTCGATATTTTGGAACTTAAAGATGAAAATATCGTAAAACCCAAACATAGTGAACTTTTTGTAGCATTGGGAGCGGCTCTCTTTAACGACAAAATATTAACTCTTCAAGAGATTGTAAATCTTTTTGAAAATCTAACCTCAAATACTTCAAGTTCAATAAATACGCTAAGAGCACTCTTTCTAGACGATAAAGAGAGGGAAGATTTTGAAGATAGACACAGCAAGGCAAATGTTAAAAAAATAGATTTGAAAGATTATGAAGGAGATGCATTTTTAGGATTTGACTGCGGTTCTACTACAACAAAAGCCGTGCTTTTAAGCCGCGATAATGAGATGCTATATGAATTTTACGGAAGTAACGAGGGCGAACCTTTAAAAGTTGTCAAAAACATTTTAAATGATATTTATGCGAAACTCCCCCCACATGTAAGAATAGCTTTCTCTTGCGTAACCGGATACGGCGAAGCGCTCACAAAAGAAGCTTATAAAATAGATACGTCTGAGGTTGAAACGATAGCGCATTATAAAGCCGCAAGTTTTTTTATGAAAGATGTTGATTGTATTGTGGATATCGGCGGACAAGATATGAAATATGTTCGTATCAAAAACGGCACGATTGACACTATTTTATTAAATGAGGCTTGTTCATCCGGATGCGGTTCGTTTATAGAGACTTTCGCGCACTCTGTAAATATGCAAGTAGATAAATTCGGCAAAATGGCTTTAAATTCAAAACGCCCTTGCGATTTGGGTTCGCGTTGCACCGTTTTTATGAATTCAAGTGTAAAACAAGCTCAAAAAGAGGGTTTGAGCATAGCAGACATATCGGCTGGGCTTTCATATGCTGTCATCAAAAATGCTTTAATTAAAGTGATAAAACTCAAAAATCCGGAAGATTTGGGAAATCGCATCATTGTTCAAGGCGGAACTTTTTATAATGATTCTGTTTTAAGGGCATTTGAGCTTATTTCCAAAAGAGATGTTGTAAGACCGAAAATTGCTGGTCTTATGGGCGCTTTTGGAGCTGCGTTGCTTGCAAAAGAGAGATTTGACGGAGTTAGCGACACAACTTTGCTTCAAATAAAAACTTTGCAAGATTTTACGATAAAACACTCCATGTTAAGATGTCATGCTTGTTCAAATTCTTGCGCTATGACATTAAATCGTTTTGGAGACGGCAGAAAATTCATAACCGGCAACAGATGTGAAAAGGGCGCCGGAAGAGCAAGTTCTAACTTTTCTTTACCGAATTTATATGACTACAAATACAAAAGACTTTTTTCGTATATACCAAACACTAATGCAAAATTCGGCAAAGTTGGTATTCCGCGCGCTTTGAACATGTATGAAAATTATCCTTTTTGGTTTACGTTTTTAACAAACATCGGTTTTGAAGTTATACTTTCAGACGAATCTTCAAAAACTCTGCTTGAAAAAGGGCTTGATACACTGCCTTCGGATTCTCTTTGCTATCCGGCCAAATTAGTGCACGGACATATTATAAATCTCATAGAAAAAGGGGTAAAAACTATATTTTATCCTTGTGTAACTTATGAAAAACAAGAGTTTCACGACTCGCACGAACATTATAATTGCCCCGTTGTTATTTCATATCCGGAACAAATCAGGAATAACATCGATTTAATCAAAGAAAAAAACATAAATTATATTCAACCGTTTTTATCTTTAAGGAACAAGGAAAAACTTTATTCTAGATTAGTCGATGTTTTCAAACCTTTTAATATACCCTCAGCACTTATCAAAGCATCACTGAATAGTGCTTGGGAAGAACAACTAAATTTTAAAATGGATTTACAAAAAAAAGGCGAAGAGACTATTGAGTTTTTAAAAAGCACAAATACTCACGGTATTATATTGTCCGGCCGCCCATATCACCTTGACCCTGAAATTCATCACGGAATTCCGCAAGTTATCACTTCGCTCGGTATGGCAGTTTTAACAGAAGATAGCATATCTCATATAGAAGGGTTGGAAAATCCTTTGAGAGTAGTAGACCAATGGGTATACCACGCCAGACTTTACCGCGCCGCCTCTTTTGCAGGCAAATGCGACTTTCTTGATTTGATACAGCTAAACTCTTTCGGATGCGGAATTGATTCTGTTACAACAGACCAAGTGCAAGAGTTACTGGAACAACGAAACAAAATTTATACTTGTATTAAGATAGACGAAGTAAACAACTTAGGAGCGGTAAAGATTAGAATTCGCTCTTTGAAAGCAGCTTTATTGGATCGCGAAAAAAATATCGATTTTGCAAAAATGAGTTTTAGCGCCGAGCCCAAATATAAAAAACTCGTATTTACGAAACAGATGAAAGAGGACGGATATACTATCATCGCTCCTCAAATGTCGCCTATACATTTTCAATTTTTACAAAGCTCCTTTGACGCATGCGGATACAATTTTAAATTATTAGAACATGTAGGAGAAAATGCTATAGACGATGGGCTAAAATATGTAAATAACGATGCTTGCTATCCATCCATCATCGTTATAGGACAAATTATAAACGAACTAAAAACAGGCGATTATAATTTAGACAAAATCGCTATTATGATGGTCCAAACAGGAGGCGGATGCAGAGCCACAAATTATATAGCATATCTTAGAAAAGCTTTAGCGGATGCCGGATTTTCTCAAATTCCCGTTATATCTTTTAATATGCTTGGAATGGAACGACATAGCGGTTTTAGCCTATCTTTACCTTTATTAAATCGTCTGCTGATGGGTTGTGTTTACGGCGACGTTCTGATGCAAACGCTTTTTAGAACAAGACCTTATGAAAAAGTAAAAGGGTCAGCCAACGAACTATTTCACAAATGGTCTAAGCAATGCAAAGAGGCGCTAAAAGAGGCTAGATTTAAAACATTCAATGCAAACATTGAGGGCATTATCCGCGATTTTGACAATCTTCCTCTGCTCGATATAAAAAAACCGCGCGTAGGACTCGTCGGCGAAATACTGGTCAAATATCACCCAACCGCTAACAATTGCATAGTTGATATCATAGAAAAAGAGGGTTGTGAAGTCGTAATGCCAGGACTTATGGAATTTTTACTTTACTGCGCCTACGGTTATGATTTCAGTCACAAATATCTGTCAAAAAGTGCTTTTGCAGCTCTCGCCGGAAAAGCTGCCATGCAAGCTATGGAGTTTTACAAGCGGCAAGCTAGAAAGTTTTTAAAACAAAGCAAACGTTTTGTAGAACCTGCTAAAATAGACGAGCTTGCGTTTGGAGCAGCGCCTATTCTTTCGCGCGGAAATCAAACGGGAGAAGGATGGTTTTTAACCGCCGAAATGGTGCATTTGATACATGATGGAGTGCCTAATATAGTTTGTATGCAACCGTTTGCTTGCCTGCCTAACCATATAACAGGCAAAGGCGCGCTGAAAGCTTTAAAAGAGCATTATCCGCAAGCAAACATCACGGCTATTGACTATGACCCGGGTTCTTCTGCCGTAAACCAGTTAAATCGTATCAAATTGATGTTAAGCAGCGCATTTAAAAATTTGGATAAACAAACGCAAACAAACGACACAGATGAATTTAGCGAGATAACGCTACATGTATAGCTTAAATTTATGTAAAATTTTTTTTAAGATAGTGATTTAAAGTAGTTAGCGGATGAGAGGAGTTAACTATATCTTGCTATTAATAAACCTTATTTTAAGGATAATTGCAAAATAATCATAAGAAGCTATCCTAAAAATTACTCTTGAAAAATGTGAAAAGAAGCAAAATGGCATGAAAAGTTGCGAAAACCATGAACTTTAATAAACCCATTTTCTTAGAACCTCAGCGAGAGATTGTAAATAAATATAAAGATTTTCTGGTGGACCGTGTAGGAGTCGAACCTACGACCAATTGATTAAGAGTCAACTGCTCTACCATCTGAGCTAACGATCCTTATAAAAATCGCAATTATATAATGTTTTACACTATAAAAAGCTAAAAGTTGAAAAATATTTATCGCTTTTTTGCTTTTGAGCGTTTAAAAACTCAAAAATATACCATCTTAGCGCCGTTTTAAAGATACTATTTGCAAAAATAAGATAAAATCCATCTTCATTATTAAGGGGATAAATAGACTATGGACATTAAAATTTCCCAAATCGCCAACCTCCCTTCTCGCTTCGGAGAGTTCAAAATACAAGCCTTTCAAGAGCGCGAAAAAGAGCACTTGGTGATTTTCAAAGAACCTTTTACAAACACACCTGTCGTCAGAATTCACAGCGAATGTTTAACTGGCGATGCTATAGGAAGTTTGAAGTGCGATTGCCGCGACCAACTTGAAAGCGCGTTAAAATATATACAAAAAAACGGCGGAATGGTGATATATCTAAGACAAGAAGGGCGCAACATCGGGCTGCTTAATAAAATTAACGCTTATGCTTTGCAAGACGAGGGACTCGATACCGTTGAAGCAAATCACAAGCTTGGTTTCAAAGCAGATGAGAGAACTTATGAGGCGGTTGATTTTATACTCAAGCATTTTGGATTTAAAACGATAAAGCTTTTAACAAACAATCCTGCAAAAATGATAAGTTTGAAAAGTGTTGAAATAGTCCAAAGGATTCCGATTATCACTAAAGCAAATCCTAAAAACAGCTCATATTTAAAAGTTAAAAAAGATAAAATGGGCCATCTGTTTTAATAAAAATACTCTCTACATGTAAGGTAAATTTTTGACGCAAAAATATAAGACTATAAACTTCCCTTTTCCAAACTCTTTTGAACAATCGGTAGAGAAATTTACCCAAATGCTTCTTTTGTACAATAAAACGCACAATATCACCGGTTCTAAAAATACGGACAACATACAAGAAAACATATATGACAGCGTTTATCCGTTGCAATTTTTGAGCGGCACATTTAAAAATGCCGTGGATATAGGAAGCGGAGCAGGATTTCCAGCCGTCATTTTGGCTTTTGCGATGCCCTCTTGTCATTTTACTCTATACGAACCTATCGCCAAAAAAAGCGCGTTTTTACATTTGATAAAAAGTGAATTAAATATTTCAAATATAGATATAAAGACTGCAAGAATTGAAAAAGATGAGCCCAAAACCGTAGATATTATCACTTCGCGCGCCGTGTGCGATACAAAAATGTTGATAAAGTTATCTAAAGGTTTTTATGATAAAAATACGATTATGCTTTTTTACAAAGGGCAAAAAGCAAATGAAGAGATTGTAAATCTTGAAAATGTCCGAATTTTTGCAAGAGGATTGCGAAGATATATCTTAATAAAAGGGTTGGATGGTAGTGTATAAAATCATACTTTTTATCATTTTGATATACATTATATACGTCTTGTTTTTCGGCAGAAAAAGAGAAAGCAAAAAAAACGCATCCGAAGAAGAGTTGATGGTAGAGTGCGCTACATGTAAGACATTTATCGCAATAAACGAAGCGATTAAAAAAGATGGGCAATATTTTTGTTCTCAAAAATGCGTAAAGGTAAAACAATGATAATAATAGGGCACGATTTGGTCGCATTCAAACCGTTTTATAAAATCAAAAACAGCGATGAAATAGCAAAAACTCCGTCAAATTCAATTGTTGCTTTTGAATTTGAAAATAGCAAAGATATAATCAGATTTTGCCAAAAAAATGGGGTAAACTTTGCCGTAGAGGCAAAAACGACTAAAGAAGCTCTTTTATCAAATGCTGCCGGCGCGTCATATATAATAACAAACAGCAAAAAAGCGGCAAAGCAGATACAAAATTTGGCAGAACAATATCTCTTTGACGCCAAAATACTGCTTAAGATAAAAGACGAAAATGAAATGGAAGAAGTGGCAAAAGACGGTATAGACGGCGTTTTATTACCGCAAGGAGTTGCAAATGGAAGTTTTTAAAACTGCTTTTTTATTAACGGCTTTGACATTGTTGTTTGTTTTTATCGGCGGCTATGTAGGCGGACAAAACGGTATGTTGATAGCGTTTGGCATAGCTGTAGCCATGAACTTTTTTAGCTATTTTTATTCGGATAAACTTGTTTTGAAACATTACCGCGCGGTAGAAGTAGACAGACAAAATGCGAAAGGATTTTACGAAATAGTAGAAAAGTTGGCGCAAAAGGCTGACATACCTATGCCTAAAGTTTATATTATCCCAGAATCCGTTCCAAACGCTTTTGCTACAGGCAGAAATCCCAAAAATGCGGCAGTTGCGGCAACTGAAGGACTTTTAAATCTGCTCACGCCTCAAGAAGTTGAGGGCGTAATGGCGCACGAACTCTCACATGTAAGGCATTATGATATTTTGATAGGTTCTGTTGCTGCGACTATCGCGGGAGCTATTGCTATCATAGCCAATATTATGCATTACGGAGCAATGTTTAGCAGCGGTAAAAACCGCCAAAATCCGCTTATTATGATAGCTATAGCTATTGTCCTTCCGCTTGCCGCTACAATTATTCAAATGACAATAAGCAGAAATCGCGAATATATGGCAGACGAGGGAGCGGCTAAAATCACAAAACATCCCGAATGGCTTCAAAGCGCACTTTTAAAACTTGACGCTTATGCAAGGGGCGGGGTTATGCAACAAGCTTCACAGCAGAGCGCTCACATGTTTATCGTCAACCCATTTTCGGGCAAAAATATATCATTTGCAAACCTGTTTTCCACACATCCAAGCATAGAAAATAGAATAGAAAGATTGGAAAAACTAAAAAGAGTATTATGATTTTTTAATCCATTTTTATTATCTCATCATATTTTCTTTCAATGATAATTCCATTTTCTTGTTGCATTAAGCAAGTTTTATCATCTTTAAATGATTTGATAATACCCTCTTTGTGTGATACTGTGGTACTGAATATTCCAACTTCCTCCTCATTACTTTGTCTCCAATTTTCAATCCACGGTAATTTGTATCGGATTTAATACCTCAAACATCGCCCTCTACGGCATAATAGAGATTTGCTACGATATAAGATTAGCATTAACTAAAAACTCTCTGCCCTATACTCTTTTAACTGTTTGCTCTAAAGCTTCGTTAATTGTTTTAAAATGCAGTTGGCGCAATTCTCTATCACTGCCGCCCGCATATCTCGCAAAAAGTTCATATTTAAAATTGTTTACATCAATATTTCTGGATGAAATCATATTTACTTGACCCATTTGCACTTTTTGTATAGGCGGAAGCGATCTAACTATTTGACAACCTGTAAAAACCGCTAAAATCAATATAAGAATATAACATATTTAATTTGTCCGATTTGTAACACCGGATGAAGAAAGGGAATTTTTTGAAAATATATCGCTCAATGTCAAAAAAATTAGAAAAAGAAAAAGATAAGCCAACTTGAAACAGCGCTCTCTATCGGTCAGCAATCATCGGGTTTTTATGCCTCTATAGAAAAACTACGCACACAGAAAACATTTCAATTTAAAACATCTTTTGAGATTATCAAAACTATTTGAAGTGCCGATGCTTCACTGCAGATTTGCTGTAATCCAAATCTTCCATTAAAAATTTGTATAGCATTTTGCTTGCAACTTTTCATTTGGATCTTTGGCAAAAGAGTATGTTGAAAACGACATCAAACAAACTAACAATACCTTTTTCATATATTCCTCCTTACATTCTAAAGCCCGCTCTGTCCATTCTTTGAGACAGAGCTTCGCTTATCATATCGTTCTGAGCGTTATCAACGCCGACAAGTTTCATAGACCAGGTAGGACCCGTCAGGATGAGTTTCCACATAATGTACGTGGCTGCCAGAGAACCAAGCACTTCCAGCATGGTTTGCACAAGATACAGCACCAGATACACCGCACTTTTTTCACCCGCTATATCCGACAATACGGTAAACTGATTTCTTGTGTAGTGTATAAAAATGTCTTGTACCAGTGTGTATATAAAAAGAGCAAAAAAGATAAATATAACTAACAGCAAAGGTTTGAAAAATACAGTAAGTCCCGTTACCATAAAGTCTACTATCTTGTGTGTCTTTTTAGTAGTAAGAGCAAACGCTACTACAAAAGGAGAAATGTAGAAATACTTAGCCAACTCTATCACATAACCTATAAATGCTACTACTCCTGCTATAACAGAGACAAGTATAGGTAACTTTTGTACCATCCACGCATATATGGTCGCAGAAGCTTGAAGATATGTGGCGTCTTCGTTTTTGATGTCTCTTCCGGCATATACAGCTGATGCTACACCACCGGCAGCGCCGTTTTCAGAGGCGTAAGTCTCAACATCTTTCACATTTAAAGATTTCGCTATAAATTCCGCTTCTTCTTTGTTTTTCTCCAGTGCTCTGTATACTCCTCCGGCACCGGGAAGCACCATATAAGCCAGTCTGCCTATAGTTATACCCATATTTATATCGCTTCTGTTGTCGTAGTCGTAAGTCTTAACGTCTTTCACAATTTCTCTTCAAACCCCCGGATAAAACTTTACTTATCATCGTTTAAAAAAAAAGGGGGGGGTTACACCACTCCGAGCGGACTGGTAACACGATATTCAACTTCATAATCCTCCGTCATCATAGGAGTTTTAAGCGTATATATCTTCCCTTTATACTGATAAGTCAACGTTATCTGTCTTTTGAAAGTAGTTCTGTTGTTGATGATTTTTGGGATATTCTTGCGTGTCTCCTTATCTGCTTCAAGAAACGGAGAGAATATATCTAAGAATTCTCTGCCTCTGTTGTTGATGCTTAGTTTTTGTCTTTTGAAGTGGTCGGTAAGTCTTTTATGACCGTCAACCTCAAGTAACACACTATATATATATATAGGATTTTCATCATCGTTAGTTAAAACATACACAACGAGATTTGAATCACCAATAATATCAACTTCGTTCAAGGTCATTCTTAAGTGTTGATTTTCAAAGACTTTAGGTTTGTCATATTTATGCCATAAAGTATTCCACTCATTTACTCCGGAACTGTCCGCTCCTATGGAGCTTAGATAATGAGCTATAGCTGCGCATCCCGGACTGCCGTGTATTGCGGCACGTGCCATAATAGTAAAGCTTTCGTCATATTTGGTATCCTTATCAGCCCCTTTTGCTATAGCGTTTTGAACGCTTTTGAGGTCGCATTCATTAACTCTTCTTATTATCTCTTTTTCCAGATACTCAGGCTGTTTTTTGTCATATGCGGCTTTGACCTTTTCGTCATATACAGCTCCGTTGGCTTTCAACAGTTCGGCTACCTGTCTGCAGTTTTCCGTATCTCGTTTTAAAACCATAAGATAGAGGTTTTCATCTGCTTTTTCTTTGTAATTTACATCTGCTCCCAGTTTTATCGCTCTTTCTACCATAGATATATCACCGCAATCCAAATTTCTATTTAGATAGATATATAAAAAATTTTCTGCACCGGCAAAAGAGTATGTTGAAAACGACATCAAACAAATTAAAATTAACAATACCTTTTTCATAATATTCCTCCTTACATTCTAAATCCGGCTCTGTCCATTCTTTGAGACAGAGATTCGCTTATCATATCATTCTGGGCGCTGTCAACGCCGACAAGTTTCATAGCCTGTTTAAACAAAAAAGCCGTCAAAAACATAGTAATAATTCCGCAAAATACAGCGATAACGAGCGATGTAAAAAACGAAAACTCATATTGAGAATAAGCTGCGAGTCCAGCCCAACCGAACATAGCTATAAAACTTGTAATGCTATTTAGAGAGATGAGCTTAAACGCGTTATCGCTGGTGTCGTCAATGTCGTCGTTACCAAATCCGCCTACTATAGAGGCTGCCGTACGCAAAACAAAAAATATAGAACCGAAAATTGCACTCGCCCAAAAGATAAGCATAGTCTCACTCCTCATACAATAAAATATTTTATTTGACTAACACATAATTTGCATAAAAATCACAACTCTAATATAAAGCTTGCCCCAATATTATCTTTTTTGGATATGATATTTACTTTCCAACTCATTTTACCGTTCATACATGTAGGAAGCAGCGCTTTGCCTTTATAGTTATTTTCGTTCGCTTTTGCCAAGGAGTATTCAAAAATACCCATATCCATATGAAGTCCATAAATTTGCACTAAAAATTCATCGTCTTCAAAGCCGTCGGCTTGTACGTTAAAACTCATATCTTCGCCTGCTTTAAACGGCTTATCAATATCAAGCGTGATATTTTTACCGTCTTCCAAAATAATTTCGCAAGAACTTACATGCAAATCGCATTTGGTTTGCGCTTCATAAAACACTATACCTTTTTGAAAAAAAGAGTATATTCTACCGCTTTGAAAAAGGAAAATACCAACCGCTGCAAGAATTAAAACCAAAAATATCAGAACTTTTTTCAACATAATACGCCTTTATATTATTTTAAACACAAACTGTATCAAAAAGTAAGTTAAAATCTCATATAATTGCGTTTTATATTTTTAAGGCTTTGATGATGAAACAAAATGAGTTAAAAGAAGAGCTTGGCGAGTTTTTTACAATCCGCGACGAGATGTTTAAGTTTTTGGACAAATCTATCTCAAAAGACAAGAGCGGTTTTAACTTTGATTTTAGTAAAAATCCCACATTAAATGCGCAAGATTTTTATAAAATTTTCTATAAATACGACTATAAAGCGCGAAAAATTTTTGCAAATGCGATGAAAATGCTAAATGCCTAAAATTAAACTATATTCGCAAAATCTTGCTTCAAATTTAGATATTTTAGCAAAAAAAGCCGGCGGCAAAGAAAAACTCATCGCCGTTCTCAAAGACAATGCATATGGACACGGGCTTAGCGTATTTGCTCCAAAAGCGGCAAGTTTAGGCATAGTCCACGCGATTACAAGAGAAGCGAAAGAAGCTTTGGAAATTGAAGAATTTTTTCAAGATGTAATAGTCTTATCGGAACACAAAGAGGTATTTTTCAAACATCCTAAAATAATTTTTGCCGTAAACGAATTTGAAGCGTTAAAAAACGTGCCAAGCGGTGCGCGCATAGCTCTCAAAGTAGACACGGGAATGCACAGAAACGGTATAAAATCGGATGAGATTGAGGATGCGTGCGCTATCATTTCGCAAAAAAAACTTTCGCTTCATAGTATATTTACACATTTTAGATCAGCGGATGAGATAAGCGGCGAATTTTTTTGGCAGCGCAAAAATTTTGATGAAATCAAAGTAAAATACGCTGATATTTCTAAGCGATATTCTTTGCCGAAAGTCTATTTTCACTCTTGCAATTCAGCCGCACTTTTAAGATGCAATAAATTTGACGAAGATTTCGCCAGAGTCGGAATAGCTATGTATGGGTATTGTGATTTGCCCGAAGTATTTGGCAAATTTGAACTAAAACCGGTACTTGAATTGTTCGCAAAAAGAGTAAGCACGAAAGAGCTAAAAATTGGGCAACGCGTGGGTTACGGCGGTATGTTTACGGCGAATAAAAATATGATTTCGTCTTTATATGATGTCGGCTACTCGGACGGCATTTTGAGATATGACGGAAAAGCAAAGTTAAAAACAACAAACAAATCGCTTATTTTGGGACGCGTATCTATGGATTCTATGAGTATAAACAGCGATGAAGAAGAGATATCAATATTTAATGATGCAACCGTTTGGGCAAAACATTTCAATACCATAAGTTACGATATCTTGGTAAAATTAAATGCAAGAATTGCGCGAGAATTCGTATAGCTTTGTATTCATTTTGAAACAATTCACAAGTATTATTGTCTTTACATGTATAATGCTTGCGCGATAATTGCAAGTTGTGCTGATTTTACATATACATGTAAAGCTTTGCCGTGCCGTTTAAATTTTTTTATCTATTTTTTTAATTACAAAGTAATATAATACAAAAAGCACAATTCGGCAAAAAGGCAAAAACTATGAAAAAATTATTTGTATCTTTTGTATTTATCATTTTGACAAACACCTTGATCTTTGCGCAATCATCAGTCTGGAAAATAAGCAAAGGCGAAAACTCTCTTTATATCGGAGGTAGTGTACACACGCTAAGAGCGCAAGATTTTCCTCTTCCAAAAGAGTTTGACATAGCTTTCAACAAATCCGATATATTGGTTTTTGAAGCTGATATTAACGAAGCAAACAATCCTGAATTTGCGCAAAAAATGTTGCAATATATGACGCTTCCCAAAGGCAAAACTTTAAAAACCGTACTTAACCAAAAAACTTACAAACTGCTTGAAGCAAAATGCAAAGAACTTGGTTTACCGTTAGAGTATATGGAAAATTTCTCCCCGTTTTCAATCGCAAATATCCTTATTGTAGCGCAAATAGGAAAGTTTGGTTTTACGCCTCAAGGAGTCGATGTTCATTATCTCGACAAAGCCATACAAAATGGCAAAAAGAGAGAATTCTTTGAGACAATAGAATTTCAGATGAGACTATTTTACGATTTTGATGCAATAAAGGACGAATATATACTGCAAACTATTGACGAACTGGATAAGCTAAAAGATATAATGCCCTCTATAATCACCGAATGGCGTAACGGAACTTCGGATATTATAAACGAGTCGCAAAAAGAGATGAAAGAAAAATTTCCAAACCTATATAAAGCGATTATTGTCGATAGAAATAAAAAATGGCTTGCTTCAATTGAAAAATATCTGACTACGAAAAGTGTTGAATTTATAATCGTAGGTCTTGGACATGTACAAAGTGATGATGGATTGTTGGAAAGTTTAAAAAGAAAAGGCTATTCCGTAAAACAATTATAGTGCTAATATTTTAAAAATCTTAAATAAAAGTTTATCGATTTAAGATAATATTCATACTTTATTTATTATAATCACAAGTTGTGGCTGTTTTTGACTTTTATGTGTAAGTCGTTGCAACACTCTGTGAAAGTTTTATACTTATTGTGGAAAGTTTATTTCTTTTTGCTTTATTTTAAAACTTTAACGCACAGCTATAAGGCTAACAGTATTAGTCTTAAAAAATATAAGAGAATAGGTGTGTCAATAAAATATTTCCCTGCACAACCAAATCTACAGCTTGAACCTTGCAGTTGTCCGCTTAGTAATTTGAATCCTGAAACCATTGAAAAGTCATTTGATAAAAATAAAAAGGATGAACCTCATAAGTTTTATAATGAACTCGAAATCAATACTTACTTAAATTCTGTTGCAAAAGTTTTAGGCTATAGAGCATGGAATGATTATCTCAAAGCTTACGATAATGAAATGACTCCATTTTTAAAGGAAAATGGATTAACCGATTATGTTAAGGATGAGAAACAAATTTTATCATCAGCGCCAATAATAAATCTTACCTTGCGCCAAATAAGCGACAGACTGTTTTTATCAGGCAGACCGCTACCTAAAGCAATTTTTTCCGGACATAATTGCAAAATGGATTATATACACTTTTATGCATCGCATTTAAATGAGTACTTAGGGTATCCGATTGAATATTTTAACCACACAAAAATACTCATAAAAACCGAAGAGTATGAAAAAATTACTTCAGATAGAAACATTGACTTCATGATACCTATACATGTATCTAATTTTATACAATATGCAAATCTTATAGGCGATATGTTTATAAAAAATGACGATAACGTTCAAAACGAATATCTTTATCAATCCTATGAACATTATAGGGGCTTAGTCAAACAAGAAGAGTATATAAAAATTGCGCAGCATATTCATGAGCTGTTCTTAAAATCCAAAAAAGGCTGGATAGCTATAATACCCTTTTCAAAACATTTGATTTTTCTGAAAGCGGACGATGGTAAATATGATTTTGTTTTTAAAAATTTAAGGACAGAAAAGCATTGTTATCCGCACGAAGGTTATATAAAACATAAGTATATTCCATCAGCTTTTAGAGAAGATTATGATTTTGAAAGATGGCAATATTTTGGTTTCAGAAGAGATGAAAAAAGCGCAGAACAGACAGATTTATGGCATGAGAAAGATAGGCATGAGGCTGAAGTCGAGTTTTATGCAAATAATGAACTCTTTAACTATCCGTCAACACATGAGATAATGAAAAATTATTACATCAAAAAAGGTTTATATAAACCATACAATAAACAAAAAATCAAACCGAAAAAAATTGATAGTTTTAACAAAGTAGAAATCGACAATAAAACTCTTTATGTTTCAAATTGTATTACAATAGAAGAGTTCTCAAGATTTTGCGAGGAGACAAATTATAAAAACGATAGATCTAAAAAATTGCAAGAAATTGAGACTGTTAATTACGAAGAAAAAGATATGCCGGTAAGTGTTACATGGTATGACGCGATAGCTTACTGCAAATGGATGGAAGATTTGCATAAAGTCAATGCGAGGCTATTGGCAAAAGAAGAATTTTATAGGCTTTGCCCAAAAACAAATAGTAACAAAAGCATTACAGACCCATTATGCAACAGATGCAATTACGATACTAAAATTGACAACACCGTATCGCTTTATGATTACAAATATTCTTTTGAATCGGAGTTAATATTTATCATGGATAGTAAAGAATTTCATCTTGATAATAAAATTATAATGCAATGGAGAAAGCCTTTGCAATACATAGAAAAAAACGCTCTCAAGTTTTGTATAAATGAAACTTTTTTGGAGTGGTCATCTGAGAAAGGTATAACTCTATCGGCGCTATATCAATATGAAAAAATGGATAATTCCACACTATATATGTACTTTTTTGCACCGGACTCAAATAACAAATATAAACATATCAAAACATGTTTTCGCGTTTGTTATGAAGAAGGCGTAAACGAATATTGACAATAAAATAGTATTTATTGATTGCTAAAATATAAACCGTGAACACTTAGACAACGTACTACACTATCCCCTTATAATAAAACAAATATGCGTCGACTTGGAACGTATTTGAAAAATCAAAGTATTGGCTTCATATCGAAAAATTACGGTAGAAATGGTTGGGAAGATATTGCCAAAAAGATACCTCAAATATTTTTAAATTTCATACAAATAAGCCAAAAACGGCACATTTTGCATAACACTCAAAGAAACTGGATAAAAAAATTGATTGCACAATTCATAAAAAAGAGAAGCTAAAGTTTAGTAATTTCGCGCTTAATTTTAATAATAGTGGTATCCCGAACGCGATTCGAACGCGTGACCTTCAGATTAGGAATCTGACGCTCTATCCAGCTGAGCTATCGGGACAAATACAAATGTAAATTATGCCAAAAAGCTGTTTAAAATTACCAAAAAAGATACTATCTTACTTTAGAACTTTTATGTTTCAAGCTTAAAAATCTTTTGTTCTGTCATCTCTTTCGTTTACTATTTTTATAGATTGTTATGTTTATGCTCACGATAATAAAACAGGATTAATTATTTATCCAAAAACTATCAATTTCATCTATTTTAAATACTACACGTTTTGTCTTGTTTTTGCCGATAAAAAATAGTATATCACAAAGTTTTTGCTAAGCAATTTTTAATATTTTTTTTACTATGATTTCAATCATAAGCGACAGTCTTTGACACTGCATGTAGTGTCATTGCAACTGCTTTCTACGATAAATTCGCGTTTATTGTGGAGAACTTATCTTCTTTTTCTTTATTTCTATAAAGTTTCAACATGCGCTTAAAAAAATTAGGAGATAAGTATGTCAACAAAATACTTCCCCACACAGCCAAATGCTAAGTTTCACTCTCGCAGTTGTCCGCTAAATAGCTTGGGCCAAAAAATTATCAAAAATTTTGATAAATCTATTTTAACCAAAGAAAAAGATGATAAGTTCACTATAAGCACTTATCTAAATTCTGTTGCAAAAGTTTTAGACTATAAAGCTTGGAATGATTATCTCAAGGCTTACTCTGAAGAGATAGTTCCGTTTTTAGAAAAAAATGGATTAACTAACTATGTTGATGACGAAAAAAATATTTTATCTTCACCAATGATAGACTTCACTACACGTCAAATAAGCGATAGACTGTTTTTATCAGGCAGACCGCTACCGAAAGCAATTTTTACAGGATATGGCTGCAAAATGCTTGATGCTTCTGATTGGTTTTCTTCGCAGTTAAAATTGTATCCACCACATGACAATCAAATTGAATGCTTTAATACTATGAAAAAATTTATGGAAACCGAAGAATATGAAAGATTGTTGCATTCATGGAAAAAAGCCGATTTTACAATACCTGTATATAACCATATACTAACACCTTACAAAAATCTTATAAGCGATCTGTTTATAAAAAATGGGGACAACACTCAAAATAAATATATCTACCAATGCTATCAAGATTATAAAGGTTTAGTTGAACAAAAAGAGTATGTAAAAATCGCGCAATATATTCATGATATACTTTTAAAGGCAGAAAAGGGCTGGATAGAGGTGATACCTTTTTCAGAGCATCTGATTTTTTTAAAAGCGGCGGACGGTAAATATGATTTTATTTTTAAAAATTTAAGGACAGAAAAGCACGACCCTCTATATAAATATTTAAAACACAAATATGTTTCGTCGGTTTTTAATGAAGATTATGATTTTAAAAGATGGCAATATTTTGGCTTTAAAGGAGATGTAAAAACTGCAAAGCAGGTTAGCTTATGGTTTGAAAAAGATCTGCATGAAGCTAAAATTGAGTTTTGTGCTAATAATCAGCTTTATAGCTTACCAGAAAATGAGATACTCAAAAACTATTACATCAAAAAAGACTTATATAGACCACCATATAAATACAACAAGAAAAAACTCGAACAAAAAGAGATTGACGGATTTAACAGAGTAACGGTTGAAGACAAAAATCTTTTTGTTTCAAACTGCATTACAATAGAAGAGTTTTTAAAATTTTGTGAAGAGACGAGGTATGCAGAAGATAGATGTAAAAAATTGCCAAAGATCAAAACTGCTCGCATTACATTAGAAGGGTTCTTAAAATATTATGCAAAAAACAGATCTTTGCAGCTACAAGCGATTAAAGAGGAAAACAAAATCAACATACAGGAGTTATTGGACGATTATATAAAAAATGAATTTTTAGACTTAAAAGAGGTTGAACTTGTTGAATATGAAAAAGATATACCGATAACTGTTACGCAATATGATGCAATAGCTTACTGCAATTGGATGGAGGAAAAATACAAAATCAAGGCAAGATTATTAACAGCGGAGGAGTTTAGACAGCTTTGTCCCAAAACAGATGAAAGTGAATATAACGACAATCTTATGAGCCTTATTATAACTGATGGTACAATTTTTATCAATACAAAAGGAGGTACAATTCCTACTTCAAAAAATGATCCGTTTGATGATAAGACGATATTTATTGATAAGAAAGAGGTTGCTTTAGATGATGTAACTAAAGTCTTAATGCTTTATAGAAAACCTTTAAAATATATAGAAAAAGACGGTCTTATATTTTATGCAAACAAAGTTCTATTTCGCGAGTGGCTATTTGGAAATGAACTTATAAGAGACCAATCCTTCTATATTAGTAATGGATTTGCTGATCTATATCCACCATATAATTATTCTCAAAAAACTGTTGAAGACGAGAAAACTTGCTTTTTATATAACCCAAGCATAGACGAACTTTTCGCATTTGATAATGTAGCAAGATATGAAACTTGCTTTCGCGTTTGTTATGAAGGAGGTGCAAAATGAGTACTGATAACAAAATAGCTCTCTTTATTGACTGTGAAAATATAAGTTGCGACTACTTGGACGATATATTTAATGAATTACCCTCTCATGGCAAAGTAATATCAAAAAGAGCGTATGCTAATTGGAGCAAACAGAATAAATATCATGATAAACTGAATGATTTTGGTATTAAAGCCGTTCATGTCCAGCAAAATACGAACAGTAAAAATGCTTCCGATATGGAAATAGCGATTGACGTTATGAAAGCAATATGCGAAGAGAAAATCGTTGATGCTATAGCTATTGTTTCAAGCGACAGCGATTTCACAAGCATAGCTCAAACCGTAACATCCAGAGGGATTAAAATGATAGGTTTTGGTGAAAAAAAGACAAATATATCTTTTAGAAACGCTTGTTCTGTGTTTATTGAACTGCCAATCAAAAAAGAGAGCGATGATTATGACGAAAAGTTTTTGATTGGAACTTTAAAAGATGCTATTGTATCCATAAAAAAAGATGATGGATTTGCTTATGTTGCGCGAATTGGAACATATTTAAAAAATAAAAATCCAAATTACATTTCAAAAAACTATGGTGGAAATAGTTGGGGGGATATTTTGAAAAAATATCCTGAACATTTTCAAATTATGCACAGGGGAAAAAATAACGCTGAACTTCGTGTAAAGCTAAAAGAATTTGATGATTGAGATATTAACAAACTATTTATTTTGAGCTATCGCGGTAAAAATTTCAAAGGTTTTGAGGCTTGTAAAACAAGCCTCAATATTCATTTAACCTTTTCGCTTTTTAATTATCTCTTCGGAAACATTTTTTGGAACTTCTTGGTAGTGGTCAAATTCCATACTATATGTTGCTCTGCCTTGCGTTTGACTTCTCAAGTCGGTTGAGTAACCAAACATTGTCGCAAGCGGGCAAAACGCATTTACTATCTTAAGTCCGCTTCTATCGTCCATAGAGTTAATTTGTCCGCGGCGTCTGTTTAAATCGCCTATAACATCGCCCATAAAATCTTCAGGTGTTTCAACTTCAACTTTCATAATAGGTTCTAAAATCACAGGGTTTGCTTTTCTAGCACCCTCTTTAAAACCCATAGAAGCGGCGAGTTTAAATGCCATTTCAGACGAATCAACTTCGTGATAACTTCCGTCATATAATGTAATTTGAACATCTTCAACCGGATATCCTGCAAGAACACCGCTTTGAAGCGCTTCTTGGCAACCTTTATCAACCGCTGGTATATACTCTTTCGGTACAACGCCGCCTTTGATATCGTTTATAAATTTATATCCGCTGCCAGGCTCTAACGGCTCAAGTTTTAAGAATACATGTCCATATTGACCGCGTCCGCCTGATTGTTTTGCATACTTATATTCTTGATTTACAGAGTTTCTTATAGTCTCTCTATAAGCAACTTGCGGCTGACCTACTTCGGCTTCCACTTTAAATTCTCTTAACATTCTATCTACGATAATTTCAAGATGCAGCTCACCCATACCTGAAATAATAGTTTGTCCGCTCTCTTCATCCGTTTCAACTCTAAAAGATGGGTCTTCTTGAGCCAATTTCTGAAGCGCTATACCCATTTTCTCTTGATCCGCTTTTGTCTTAGGCTCAACGGCAACAGAGATAACAGGTTTTGGAAACTCCATCTTTTCCAAAATAACTTTATCTTTTTCGCTCGCAAGAGTATCGCCTGTTAGCGTATCTTTGAGACCTACCACAGTTCCTATCTCACCAGCATAAAGTTCTTTAATCTCTTCGCGTTTATTTGCATGCATTCTAAGAAGACGGCCTATTCTCTCTTTTTTGCCTTTTGTTGTGTTAAGCGCATAACTTCCGCTCTCAAGCACGCCTCTATAAACGCGTACAAACGCAAGCTGTCCTACAAACGGATCAGTCATAATCTTAAACGCAAGCGCGGCAAATTCGCCGTTATCAGTTGAGTCTACGGTCGTTTCCGTACCATCTTCATATTGACCTTTTATAGCTTGAACTTCGGTAGGAGCAGGCAAATAATCAACTACTGCATCAAGCATTGGTTGAATACCTTTATTCTTAAATGAAGTACCGCAAGTCATAGGAACGATTGACATATTGTGACATCCTGTTTTTAGACCAGCTTTTATCTCGGCTATGCTAAGTTCTTCGCCGCTAAGATATTTTTCCATCAATTCTTCGCTCGTCTCGGCAACAGCTTCGATAAGTTTATCTCTATATTCTTTGGCTTTATCAAGCAAATTTGCAGGTATCTCTTCAACTTCATATTTTGAACCTAAAGAGGCTTCATCTTCCCAAACAAGAGCTCTCATTTCAACCAAATCTATAACGCCTTTGAAGTTGTCTTCCGCGCCAATTGGAATTTGGATGGGAACAGGGTTTGATTTTAGTCTATCTTTTATCTGTTTTTCGACTTTGTAAAAATCCGCACCGACTCTGTCCATTTTGTTTACATATACCATTCTTGGCACATGATATCTGTTAGCTTGCCTCCAAACGGTTTCAGATTGAGGCTGAACGCCGCCCACGGCGCAAAATACAGCAACAGCACCATCAAGTACACGCATAGAACGCTCAACTTCTATGGTAAAGTCAACGTGACCCGGAGTGTCTATAACATTTACTTGATAATCTTTCCATACGCATGTCACAGCAGCCGAAGTTATCGTGATGCCTCTCTCTTTTTCTTGCTCCATCCAGTCCGTTGTGGCAGCGCCGTCATGAACTTCGCCGATTTTATGAGACATACCCGTGTAGTATAAAATACGTTCTGTTGTTGTAGTTTTACCTGCGTCAATATGTGCTGCAATTCCGATATTTCTGACTCTTTCTATTGGAGTTTTTCTTGCCATCTGTCAGTCCTTAATTTTATTTTAAATTCTTTGCAAGAAAAGCGGTTTAAAAACCGCTTTGCATTTTTACCAGCGATAATGAGCAAACGCTTTGTTCGCTTCCGCCATTTTATAAGTATCTTCTTTTTTCTTAAATGAGGCGCCGCGGTTATTTGCAGCATCCATCAATTCATTTGCAAGTTTTTCAATCATAGTTCTTTCGCTTCTCTTTCTTGCATATGAGATAATCCATCTAAGTGCAAGCGCTTGTTGACGCGCAGCTCTTACTTCAACCGGAACTTGATAAGTTGCTCCTCCGACACGTCGGCTCTTAACCTCTAAAATAGGTTTTATATTATCAATAGCATTATTAAATATATCAATGCCTTTAGCTTCGCTTTTTTTCTCAATCAATGCCAATGTGCCGTACATAATCTTTGTAGCGACGCTCTTTCTGCCGTCATACATTAATGCGTTGATAAACTTTGTGACAACTTTACTTCCGTAAATAGGATCCGGAAGTACTTCTCGTACCGGAGATTTTCTTCTTCTCATTTTTTCTTTCCTTCAAATTGATTAAGCAATTTTACTCAAACTATGCCCAAATTCTGATGGCAATGCCTGTGTTTAAATTTACTTGAATTTAGTTATTTAGCCGCTGCTTTTGGTTTTTTAGTACCGTATTTGCTTCGGCTTACTTTTCTGTTTGCAACACCAGCCGTATCAAGCGCACCGCGCACAATGTGATATTTAACGCCCGGTAAGTCTTTTACTCTACCTCCTCTAACAAGCACTATTGCATGTTCTTGGAGATTATGACCCTCGCCGCCAATATAACTTATCACTTCAAAACCGCTGGTGAGTCTCACCTTGGCAACTTTACGAAGTGCTGAGTTAGGTTTTTTTGGCGTAGTAGTGTAAACCTTTGTGCAAACGCCTCGTCTTTGCGGACATTGTTTGAGAGCAGGCGATTTGGACTTTTTTACAGCTTTTTCGCGCTCTTTTCTTACCAACTGATTAATAGTAGGCACACTGTTTCCTTTTTTAAAAATTAATAGTATTTTTCCAAAGCGAAAAATACGTGTGATTTTATTTAAAAATCACTTAAAAAAAGGTTAAATTAAGATTTCTTAATTTAACCTCTCACTCTATCTGTTCTCTTTTACAATGATATTTCGCTCATCGTATATACCTGTTCCAACCGGTATCATACGTCCTATGATGACGTTCTCTTTCAAATCCTCCAAATGATCCACTTTAGCTGCAATGCTAGCCTCGGTTAATACTTTTGTTGTCTCTTGAAATGAAGCCGCAGAGATAATACTATCGCTGCCTATAGCCGCTCTTGTTACGCCAAGCAACACAGGTTCAGCTATGGCAGGCTCCCCGCCAAGCCTAATAATTCGCTCGTTTTCCTCTTTGAATTTACGGCGGCTTATCAAATCGCCTACGATAAAATTCGTATCACCGCTATCTAATATCCTAATTTGTCTTAACATTTGAGATACGATAATCTCTATATGTTTATCACTTATTGCAACACCTTGTCTGCGATAAACTTGCTGAATTTCACTAATGAGATAATAGTGCAGAGCTTTTTCACCCAATATCCTCAAAATATCGTGACTCGAAGCAACCCCATCAGTCAATCTCTCGCCTGCATGTACATATTCATCTGCATGTACATGTATTTGTTGGGATTTATCTATCAAATACTCTCTTGCTGTACCGCCAGCACCCTCAATGATAATTCTCTCTTTTGAACGCAACGGTTTTCCAAATTTGATAACGCCGTCTATTTCAGCTATAACGGCGGCATTTTTAGGACGTCTTGCTTCAAACAACTCGCTTACTCTCGGAAGTCCTCCCGTTATATCTTTTGATTTTGCAACCGCTTTTGGCGTTCTTGCTAATAAGTCAGCTTGCTTAACTTCGTTTCCGTCTTGAACGAAAATAGCTGTTTTAGGTTCAAGTTGATATTTTATTATCTCGCCGTTTTTTGTAGAGATAACGAGCGTAGGTTTGATGCCTGAAGGAAGATATTCGTTGATAACAAGTCTGCTTTGTCCGGTAAGTTCGTCATATTGTTCAGTCGCACTTGTGCCGGATTCTATATCTTCAAATGTAACTTTACCGCTATTTTCGGCAATGATAGGAGTCGAATAAGGATCCCATTCGGCTATAGTCGTATGTTCGTCGCTCTTTGGAATAGCTATTAGCGCATTATCTGCAACTTCGGTATTATCGCCGACTTCCAATACGGAATTTCTTGGAATGTAATGCCTTATAGCTTCCCTATCGTCTTTATCCGCTATTACGGCAAATATTCCTTTTATATCGATAATATCGCCTTTTTTGTATTCATGATATCTTTTTAGATAATCAGCTTGAAGTTTGTAGTATTTGACTATACCGCTAGCACCCGCTTTAATTTTTTGCGTAATAGGCTCTCCATCTTTAATTTTTAAATCGGCTGCATAAGGAATACGCTTAGGTACATTCCAACCCTCTTTGATAACTTCTACAATACTCTCTTCGGCCTCTACTTCAACTCCGTTTTCAAAAGGAATATATAGCTTGCCCTCTACCTTTCCGCCAACGCCCGCGAGTTCGCTAGGCTTTGCTATGTCATTTTTTCTAAGAGTATATTTTACGCTCTCTTTTTTGTTTTCTATGCCAATTACAATCTCTTCGTATGCCGAATCTATAGTAATTTTACCCTTAAACGGAGCTTTTATTTTCGGTTCTACAAGCAATACGGCAGCATTTCGTCTGTTGGCAACTACAGTTTTATTGTCTTTTGTTACATAGGTTTTTAAGTTATAGAAACGGATAAAGCCCTCTTTTTGAGCTATTATCTGTCTGTCTTGCTGTTCTGTAGAGGCTGTTCCTCCAATGTGGAAAGTTCTCAAAGTCAACTGAGTTCCGGGCTCTCCTATAGATTGGGCTGAGATAATACCCACAGCTTCGCCAGGTTTTACAAGTTTGCCTTCGCCCAAGTTAATACCATAACATTTTGAACACACACCTTTTGGAGCTTTGCATGTAATAGGAGTTCTGATAACGACCGATTTTACTCCGGCTTCAGTTAGAATTCTTGCTTTTTTCTCATCTATTATAGTGCCTTCAGGGAATATAACTTCATTTGTGATGGTATCTATGACATCTTCGGCTAAAACTCTTCCAAGCACTCTCTCTTCCAAAGACTCTATCAAATCGCCGCTTTCGGTAATCTCTGTTATTTCAACACCCTCGTGCGTTCCGCAATCTTCCATCGTAACTTTCACATTTTGAGCGACATCTATCAACTTTCTTGTCAAATATCCGGCATTTGCAGTTTTTAAAGCTGTATCGGCAAGACCCTTTCTAGCACCATGCGTAGAGATGAAATATTCGAGAACATTTAAACCTTCGCGAAAGTTTGAAGTGATAGGCGTTTCTATGATTGAACCGTCCGGTTTTGCCATAAGTCCTCTCATACCCGCAAGTTGTCTTATCTGAGCAGCGCTTCCTCTAGCGCCAGAATCAGACATCATATATATAGAGTTAAATCCGTCTTTGTCGCTTTTGACAAGCTTCATCATTTCGGCTGCCACAATATTGTTCGTATCTGTCCAAATATCTACAATTTTATTATATCTTTCCTGCTCCGTTAAAAGTCCGGCGCTGAATTGTTGTTGAATTTCGCGAACTTTTCTTTTGGCTTCATCTATATTTTTTTTCTTTGATCCGGGTATTTTGATATCGTCTATAGAGATAGAAATTCCAGCATCCGTGGCATATTTAAAACCGAGATTTTTTAAATTATCCAAAAATTCAGCCGTTACTCCAAAGCCGCCCTCTTTATATACGTAATCAATCAAAGAGCTAATATTTTTCTTTTTCATGATGGTATTCCAAAGCTCTTCCGAAACAAAATCCGGAATCGCATTTTTAAAGATGAGTCTGCCGGCTGTTGTAAATATAATTCTGTCGTCTATTCTTGTTTTTATCTTCGCATGAATATCAAGATGTCCCGTCTCAACCGCAATTCTCACCTCATCAACATTGGCGAAAATTTTATTTGAACCTTTTGCATTAGGTTTTTCCAACGAAAGATAATAGAGTCCTAAAACCATATCTTGCGAAGGAACTGTAACCGCTTTTCCGCTGGCAGGTAATAAAATATTCATAGAACTCAACATCAATACTTTACATTCTGCTATAGCTTCTTGTGAAAGCGGTACATGTACAGCCATTTGGTCGCCGTCAAAGTCCGCATTAAATGCCGAACAAACAAGCGGATGAAGCTGTATGGCTTTACCTTCAACCAAAATCGGATGAAACGCTTGAATAGATAATTTATGCAGTGTAGGAGCACGGTTTAACATGACAGGATGGTCTTTAACGACTTCCGATAAGCACTCCCAAACTTCATTTGTCTTTGCCTCTATCATTTTTTTGGCTTGTTTAACTGTTGTGGCGTAGCCTTTCTCTTCAAGGCGCGCCAAAAGATGTGGTTTGAACAACTCTAACGCCATAAGTTTAGGAAGTCCGCATTGATCCATTCTAAGTTTTGGTCCGACGACAATTACCGAACGACCGCTGAAGTCAACTCTTTTTCCAAGAAGATTTTGTCTAAAACGCCCCTGTTTTCCTTTGATGATTTCAGATAGAGATTTTAACGGTCGCTTGTTTGAACCTTTAACTGCATTTGCGCGTCTTCCGTTATCAAAAAGCGCATCAACAGATTCTTGAAGCATACGTTTTTCGTTTCTTATAATAATATCGGGCGCATCAAGCTCTAATAATCTTTTTAGACGTGAATTTCTATTTATCACACGGCGATACAAATCGTTTACGTCAGAAACTGCAAATTTTCCGCCATCAAGCGCAACCAAAGGTCTCAAATCCGGAGGTAAAACAGGAAGAACGGTTATCATCATCCATTCCGGACGATTGCCGCTATTTAAAAATGCCTCTACAACTTTTAATCTTTTTACTATCGTCTTTTTTTTAGCTTCAGAGTTTGTAGAGTTTATCTCCTCTTTTAATTGCTCCAAAATGGCTACCAAATCAAGTTCTGCCAACATTTTTTGGATAACATTGCCACCCATTGAAGCTTTAAAGCCCGTACTCTCAAACTTTTGTATCAAAGATTGGTGTTGCTCTTCATTTAAAACGTCATATTTTTCGACTTTTTTAGTATTCTCATTGTCATAATACGCGTATCCTGCTTCCTCAACTATATAAGCTTCATAGTAAAGTACGCGTTCCAAATCTTTCATTTTTATGCCAAGAAGCGTACCAATACGGCTTGGAAGAGAGTTTACATACCAAATATGAGCAACCGGAGTTACGAGCTCTATATGCCCCATACGTGAGCGTCTAACTTTTGTGCTTGTTACTTCAACCCCGCACTTTTCGCATTTAATGCCTTTATAGCGCATCTTTTTATATTTACCGCATAAGCATTCATAATCTCTGACGGGTCCAAAAATTTTAGCGCAAAAAAGACCGTCTCGCTCAGGTTTTAACGTGCGATAGTTGATTGTTTCAGGCTTTTTGACTTCACCGTAACTCCACGCTTTTATTTTATCGGGGCTTGCCAAACGTAATTGGAACGCTCCAAAATCTCGCGGTCTGTTTTCTTCATTTATATTTATCAACTCAAATCTTTTCATTATTCGTTCACCTCATCATAAATCTCAACATCTAATGCTAAAGACTTTAGCTCGTTTGTTAAAACAAAAAATGTTTCTGGCACGCCGGTATTAGGTATATTTTCGCCTCTTGTCAAAGCTTTATACGCGTTAACACGCCCTTCCACATCGTCTGACTTAACTGTGAGCATCTCTTGAAGGGTATTGGCCGCTCCGTAAGCTTCAAGCGCCCAAACTTCCATTTCTCCAAATCTTTGTCCGCCGAATAACGCTTTTCCGCCGACAGGTTGCTGCGTCACAAGAGAGTATGGTCCGGTACTTCTTGCGTGAACTTTTTCATCGACCAAATGGTGCAATTTTAACATGTACATGTAGCCTACGTTGACTCTCTCTTTCATCTTTTCGCCCGTTTTGCCATCGTACAATTCGGTTTTGCCGTCCATATCTATTTTTGCCATTTCAAACAGTTTTGCAAACTCTTCCTGATTTACGCCTTCAAATACAGGAGTAGCAAATTTGACGCCTTGAGTCCAATCTTTCGCATACTCCAAAAGGGTGTCGTCATCTATCTTTTCTAAAAACTTTTTAGCGTTCATAAGCTTTGCAATATTTGCTATATCTGTCATTTTTTTGCGCAAAACTTGTAACCATTCGCCTGTTTTGTTGCTCATTATTTCATTTATCTGATCAGCTAATCTGCGTCCTGCCAATCCCAAATGCACCTCAAGAATTTGTCCTATGTTCATACGAGAAGGAACGCCTAAAGGATTTAAAATAACATCTATACTTTCGCCATTTTTAAGATACGGCATATCAACCTCGGGAACGATATTTGAAACAATACCTTTATTTCCGTGGCGTCCTGCCATTTTATCGCCGACTTTGAGCTTTCTTTTGGCAGCTATGTAAACTTTAACGAGTTTTACCACACCATTTGGCAAAATATCATCTTTTTCAACGATATTAAGCTTATTATCATGCTCTTCTTTTAACTTCTTTTTTTCATTTTGGAAGTAATTTTTGAGCTGTTCGTATTCTGCTTGAACATCTTTATCAAAAGCCTTTACCAAAGCATTTAAAGAAAAACGATTTACATTTGCCAAATCATCTTTTGATATTGTGCTTCCTTTTTTATAGAGTTTTTTATTGACTTCTTGTTCTTTGTCAAGTTTCTCTCTAGAAAGCAACGAATTGATACGCAACATCTCTTCTCTATCTAACATCAAAAGTTTGTCATGATGCTCTCTGTCTAGTATCTCTTTTTCTTTTTCATATGCTTTTATCGCTCGCGGATCTTTGTCGTAACCTTTTTTGGTGAATATTTTAACATCTGTTACAACGCCTTCCATGGATGGAGTAGCATATAAAGATTTATTTACTACATGTCCCGCTTTTTCGCCAAAAATTGCCCTTAATAGTCTCTCTTCAGGAGTTGGTTTTACCTCGCCTTTGGGAGAAACTTTGCCTATGAGTATCATTCCCGGTTTCACGTTTGTGCCGATTCTAATTATGCCACTTTCGTCAAGATGTGCCAAATCTTCTTCTCTGACATTAGGAATATCTTTTGTAATTTCCTCTACGCCATCTTTAAGCTCTCTTGCCTCTATCTCTTTTTCATAAATATGAACGCTCGTGAAAGTATCTTCTTTTATCATACGCTCGCTAATAACGATAGCATCTTCAAAGTTATACCCGTTCCAAGGCATAAAGGCTACCATCGCATTTTTACCCAAAGCCAATTCACCTCTATCCATACTAGGACCATCTGCTATAATTTGACCTTTTTCAATACTTTCGCCCACTTTTACAACAGGACTTTGCGTAAATGTGGAGTTTTGATTGGTTCTTAAATTTTTTTCAAGCGCATAATGATCTATATACGCTCCGCTTTCGTCCTCACCTAAAATATAAATACTTTTATTATCCACTTTTTCGACTACGCCGGCTCTTTTCGCTTTAATAGCTTCCCATGAATCACGTGCCGCAATCTTTTCAACACCTGTTCCGACAATTGGGGCAGTAGTTTTTAAAAGTGGGACTGCTTGACGCTGCATGTTGGAACCCATAAGCGCACGGTTAGCATCGTCATGTTCCAAAAACGGTATCAAAGAGGCTGCAACACCTGAAATCATAGCAGAAGACAAATCTATAAGAGATACTTTATCTTTTTCGACAAGAACTATCTCTCCATTTACTCTAGCTTCTATCAAGTCCTCTACTATCGCTCCTTTTTCATCAAGTTGCGTGCTGGCAGGAGCTATCACAAGTCCTTCTTCTTGAGTCGCCGTGATATACACTATCTCGTCCGTTACTCTGCAATTGTCAACTTTTCTGTAAGGAGCTTCGACAAAGCCTAAATCGTTAACTTTAGCATAAGTTGCGAGTGTGTTAATCAAACCTATATTTTGACCTTCCGGCGTCTCTACGGGACAAATTCTACCGTAATGTGTAGGGTGAACGTCGCGCACTTCAAAACCAGCTCTCTCTTTTACAAGTCCGCCTTCACCAAGAGCGGACAATCTTCTTTTGTGGGTAATTTCACTAAGAGGATTTGTTTGGTCCATAAATTGTGATAATTGTCCGCCTGTAAAAAATTCCAAGATAGAGTTTGTTATCATTTTTGAATTTATCAAGTCGTGCGGCATTAAATCTTCAACACTTCCGCCAAGCGCGCTAAATTTGTCGCGTATAGCTTTTTGCATTTTAGCAAGTCCTGTGTGCATCTCATTTGCTAAAAGTTCGCCGATTGACCTAATTCTTCTATTTCCTAAATGGTCGCGGTCGTCAATATGCCCTTGTCCGTTTTTGACCTTTATCAAATATTTTGCCGTTTTTATAATATCTTCGTTAGTCATAACCGTAACATATTCCGGTACGTCAAGCCCAAGTTTATGGTTCATTTTCATACGACCGACTTTGGTTAAGTCATATCTTTCGGTGTTAAAAAACAAATCGTTTATAAAAATTCTAGCCGCTTCTTTAGTTACAGGCTCGCCCGGACGCATGACTTTATAAATTCTAATTGCTGCCAAATCATTTTCGTCTTCAACGCTTTCTGTTTGACGCAAAAGTTTCAATGTCTCGGCATCTGCCACAAATGAGTTAATTATAGCATCGTCTACGCCGCTTGCTAAATCATTTGCTATCTCAATATCTTGACAACCGGACTCTATGATTTTAACCATTTTGCCCTCTTCAAGTTGAGTTAGCGTATCATATAAAATCTCGCCGCTCTCTTGATTTATAACCGGGGATGCCAAAAAACGATTTACTAAAATCTCAGTCGGATACTCTACCCACTTTACGCCATCTTCGGCTATTTTATCCGCTCTTTTTTTAGTTAGCCTTTTACCTGCTCCCATAAGCAGTTCGCCATTTTCATCTTTGAGGTCAAAATCAACACGTCCGACAAAATTGTCAGGAATATATTCCATTAAAAATTTATTATTTCTGATTTTTATGTTTTGTATCGGATAAAACAGTTTTAAAATATCTTGTTTACTATATCCAAGCGCTCTAAATAAAATAGTAATAGGTACTTTTCTTCTTTTATTAATACGCACAAAGAGCGTGTCTTTAGCATCATACTCAAAATATAGCCATGAACCGCGATCGGGAATAATCTGTGCTGTGTATATTAATTTGCTGGCTACCGTAGCGCTCTCTTCTTCTTTAAAAATAACGCCCGGGCTTCTATGAAGCTGATTTACGACAACTCTTTCAACGCCATTTATAATAAATGATGTTCTCTCGGTCATTAAAGGAATTTCACGGATAAAAACGGATTGCTCTTTAGCATCTTTTATCCCAACTTTTTCACCTGTATCCTCATTTCTATTCCATAAAATGAGTCTTATATTTATTTTTAGGCTTACAGAATATGTTAAGCCTCTCTCCATGCATTCTCTAACATTGTATTTCGGTCTTATAATTTCGCAGTTTATGTACTCTAACGTTAATCTATTTTGCGGGTCATTGATTGGAAAAATGGATTTGAAAACTTTCTCTATCCCGCTCTCTTCTGTGCTAAGCGCATTGAGATTTAAAAAATGCTCATAACTTTTTTGTTGAAGTTGCAACAAGTTAGGTACATCAATTTGCGTAGGAACTTTCGCAAAATCGACTCTAAGGCGATTTCCTGATTTTAGGCTATTTAGCATGAGTCTTTACCTCGCAATAAAATTTTTGAAAAGAAATTGTAGTAATTGCCATATAGGCAAAACTTATTAGCATAAAACAAGAGGGGATCAAAACCCCCTCTTGCTGTTTTCCATTTGTAAACAAAACTACTTAAGCTCGACTTTAGCGCCAGCTTCTTCAAGCTGTTTTTTAGCCTCTTCAGCGTCAGCTTTGCTAACAGCTTCTTTAATTGTTGAAGGAGTCTTTTCGGTTGCATCTTTAGCCTCTTTAAGACCAAGACCCGTAAGAGCTCTTACAGCTTTTATAACATTGATTTTATTAGCGCCTGCATCTAAAAGCACAACATTGAATTCAGTTTTTTCTTCAACTGCTGCTGCGCCACTTGCTGCTGCGCCGGCACCTGCTACAACAACCGGAGTCGCCGATACGCCGAATTTCGTCTCGAACTCTTTTACAAGTTCACTAAGTTCTAATACGCTTAAGTTAGAAATAAACTCTAAAACATCTTCTTTAGTAATTGCCATTTTTTTAATTCTCCCATTTCATAATTTAAATTATGCTGATTGTTCTTTTTTAGCTCTAAGAGCATCCAAACCGACAACAAAATTTGTAATCGGCGCATTCCAGACTTGTAATAACATAGCAATAAGCTCTTCGCGCGATGGTATAGTTGCAAGTACTTCTACTTTAGAAGCATCAGCTTTAGAACCATCAATAAAAGCAGTTCTGATAGCAAAAGCTTCCGAATCAATTCCTTTTTTGAAATTCATTACAACTTTGCTTACCGCAAGCTGATCGCTGCCCCAAACAAAAATATTTGTATCTTTTAGTCCTAAATCGCTTATATCGGCATTTTTAGCAGCTATAGCAGCAAGTGCATTTTTGATTACTTGCACTTTAACATTCGCAGCCCTTGCTTTGTTTCTTAACAGCTCGATAGTTTTTACATTTAAGCCTTTATAGTTACAAACTACTATTGCTTCGGAGGTTTTAAACTCTTCCGTAAGCTCGCTTACAAGTTTAACTTTTTCGTCTTTTGTCACTTCTTCTCCTTTCTGACCGGGTGATTTCAAGTAGAGCCAAGAGGAAATTCTTGAATTAAGCTTACGCCTCTGCTGTCTCCAATCAAAGATAAATTCTCACATGTAGTATAGCTATGGATCGATTTTTTATAATTTTCTCACCATATTGCAAAAAGCATCAAAATGCTCGGAAGCCCCGCCGCAAAAATTCCTTCCGCAATACTTAGATACGGAAATAGTTTGCCGAGTTTTTTAAAACCCATCGCCAACTCTAAAAAACCTTCCAACCACAAAAATGCCCATGCTAACCACAGGATACCCATACCAATAATATTGGCATTGAAACAAGCTATCGAGCTAATTACTGCAAAAATAGCAACGCAAAGGCTATACCAGCCAAAAGAGCGCACATCGAGTTTTAGTAAATAATTAGCTGCTATGAATATATATGTAAAACCAAATAAAAAGCCTGCGGCTATATTATTAAAAGCCATCGTATCATTAAGATCAGCACGCATAAGCATAATAAAACTGCCTGTGACAATAATAAGACCTGTAATAATATTTATAAATGACGCGCTTTTAAAATCTATTTTAGAAAGAGCGGCCACTCCATTGCTTATTAGAGCAATACTCACAAATAAAAGATAAACTCCTAAAAGCCCCATTATTTTCCTTAAATTATATCTTGATATTCAAACCTGCAAAACTATTCTATAATTATCTCAAATCCATCAATTCTTGAGTTTCCAAATTAACAGATGGGCTCATAGTTAGCGAAAGTGCTGCTGATTTTATATATCTTCCTTTTGCAGCTGAAGGTTTTTGTTTGTTGATAGCTTTAATAAATGCAAAAAGATTATCCCCAATCTGCTCTTCATTAAAACTTACTTTGCCGACACCTGCATGTATATTTCCTTGTTTATCAACACGGAAATTCACTTGTCCGCCTTTTGCATTTTCAACAGCTTTTGCAACATCCATTGTAACGGTGCCTGTTTTTGGATTTGGCATTAAACCTTTAGGACCCAAAAGACGTCCGACTTTACCTACTAAACCCATAAGATTTGGCGTAGCAATCAAAACATCAAAATTGAAAATTCCTTTGCTTATATTATCTATCAAATCCTCAGCGCCAACTATATCGGCTCCTGCATTTTTAGCTTCGTCCGCTTTAACATCTTTTGCTATAACGGCTACGCGTACGCTTTTACCAGTACCAGCCGGCAATATTACAGAACCTCTAACCATTTGATCGGCATGACGCGGATCAACATTTAACTTTAACGCTATTTCTATAGTTTCGTCAAACTTTGCCGATTTTAAATTTTTTACCGTTTTTACTGCTTCTTGCAAAGAGTACTCTTTGTTAGTATCAACTTTTGCAAGTAGTTCTTTAAATCTTTTTGAAACCTTTTTTGCCATTTTTATCTCCGCATATTATGTGCTTCCGCCTTGCCCCGACGGTGAAGGGTATTAATCTACTACTTCTATACCGATACTTCTTGCAGAACCGGCAATAATTTTCGCAGCCTGCTCTTTGTCTGTCGTATTAAGATCGGCTATCTTTCTATCTACTATTTCAAGAACCTGTGCTTTTGTTATTTTTGAAACTTTATTTTTTAACGGGTTATCAGAACCTTTTGTTATGCCTGCCGCTTTTTTGATTAGATCCGTTGCAGGAGGTTGTTTTGTAATAAAAGTAAAACTTTTATCAGCATATACCGTAATTATAACAGGTATATTAAACCCTGCCAAATCTCTTGTTCTTTCATTAAAAGCTTTACAAAACTCCATAATATTAACGCCGCGTTGACCAAGAGCCGGACCTACCGGAGGCGTTGGAGTCGCTTTGCCTGCCGCTATTTGCAGTTTGATTTCGCCAACTACTTTCTTTGCCATTTTTATTTTCCTTATAATTACACTATTTTTTCAACTTGCGAGTAGAGAATCTCTACCGGCGTGCTTCTTCCAAATATAGACACATTTAAACGAAGTTTTCCATGTTCCATGTCATACTCTTCAACTATGCCTGTAAAATTTGCAAAGGGACCTTCTGTTATTCGTACGCTTTCTCCGTCATCAAATGATATTTTAGGTTTAGGAGCACCTTTTTTCTCGGCTTTTTCCAAAATTAAAGAGATATCTTTTTGACTAAGCGGGGTCGGCTTTTTTGATTCACCGATAAAGCGGCTTACTCTTGGCAAAGATTGAATCTTATGCCACAAATCCGTATCCAAATCAAGGTTGGCAAATACATATCCGGAATAGAGGCTTCTTTCGCTTATCTTTTTTTTGCCGTTTTTTACCTCTATCACATCTTCGGTAGGAACAATGATTCCATCTAATTTATCCGCAATTCCATGATCTTTGACCAATGTTTCTATTGCGCGTTTAACGCTTTGTTCGCTACCGGCATATGTTTGAATAGCATACCATTTATGATTCATAAAATGCCTTTAATGACAAACGACATAATAACATCAATAAGAGCCAGAAACAATGATATGATAGTTACCACAATAAATACCGAAACAAACGCATTTCTTACTTGCTCTTTTGTCGGAAATATAACTTTTCCAAGCTCACTTCTTGAGTTTTTAATATAACTTATAAACTTTTCCATAATTACAAACCTTCAGCTCAAACCTTTAATGGCAGGGTAGGAGGGATTCGAACCCCCAACCTGCGGTTTTGGAGACCGACGCTCTACCGTTGGAGCTACTACCCTAAAAGGTTAAATCCTTCTAAGTGGATTTAACTTTTTAATTTAACTTCTTTGTGAACAGTATGTTTTTTAAGACGAGGGCAGTATTTTTTTGCTTCTACCTTCTCTGTTGATGTTTTACTATTCTTGGTAGTCGTATAGTTAATGTCTCCACTCTCGGAACACTTCAAACCTATTTTAATTCTACTACTACTTTTAGCCATGAAATACCTTTTTAAAAATCACGAGAGAATTTCTCTCGCGAATTATTATTTAACAATTTTAGATACGACGCCTGAACCTACTGTGTGTCCGCCTTCACGGATAGCAAATCTGGTTCCTTCTTCAAGAGCTATAGGCGCTAAAAGAGTTACTTTTATTTTTACGTTATCGCCTGGCATAACCATCTCAATGCCGCTTGGAAGCGTAATTGAACCCGTTACGTCTGTTGTTCTTACATAAAATTGCGGTCTATAGTTGTTAAAGAACGGAGTATGACGTCCACCCTCTTCTTTGGTTAAGATATAAACTTCACCTTCAAACTCTGTATGTGGAGTGATAGATTTTGGTTTAGCCAAAACCATACCGCGTTCAACGTCTTCTTTTTTAGTACCTCTTAAAAGAATACCGCAGTTATCACCTGCTTCACCTTGTTCCATCTCTTTTCTAAACATCTCAATGCCGGTAACTGTTGTAGTTTGGGTAGGTCTAATACCGATAATTTCTATGGTATCGCCGATTTTTACAACACCTTTTTCAATACGTCCCGTAACAACCGTACCGCGTCCGGAGATAGAAAAAACGTCTTCTATAGGCATCAAGAAATCTTTATCCGTATCTCTTATAGGAGTTGGGATAAAGCTGTCAACTGCAGCCATTAAATCAAGAACTTTTTGACCCCATTCGCCTACTTTGCCTGATTTTGCCTCTTCAAGAGCTTTAAGAGCAGAACCTGTAATGATAGGAGTATCGTCTCCTGGAAAACCATATTCGCTAAGAAGCTCTCTTATCTCCATATCTACTAATTCTATAAGATCGGCATCAGCAATGTCAGCTTTATTTAAAAATACCACAATGTATGGAACGCCTACTTGACGAGCAAGCAAAACGTGTTCGCTTGTTTGAGGCATTTTGCCGTCTGTTGCAGCAACTACAAGTATAGCTCCGTCCATTTGAGCCGCACCTGTAATCATGTTTTTAACATAATCGGCGTGTCCCGGACAATCAACGTGCGCATAATGGCGATTCTCAGTCTCGTACTCAATGTGAGATGTAGCGATTGTAATACCGCGCTCTTTTTCTTCAGGAGCGTTGTCAATTTTATCGTAATCTCTGAGTTCAGCAAGACCTTTGGTTGCCAAAACACCTGAAATAGCGGCTGTCAATGTAGTTTTACCATGATCAACGTGACCGATAGTGCCTATGTTTACGTGTGGCTTATTTCTAGTAAATTTTTCTTTAGCCATCTTCTTCCTCCGTACTTTTAGATTTTGATTTTTTTAAATCATAAATTTTAATAAATTCAATAAAAGCCTAAAATCAGCTTAAAACTTCACACATGTAAAACTTTACATGAAGTAACTGGAGCTCATAGAGGGACTTGAACCCTCGACCTCTTCCTTACCAAGGAAGTGCTCTACCTCTGAGCCATATGAGCAGCGGTCTTTTTTATCAAAGAGAATGATTATACTCAAATTATTATTACAATATGATTATAAAAATTCTAAAAATCAGCAATGTCTATGAGTTTTAGTTGAAGTAACAATGAAGTTTATTCAACAGCTCCCAGTCAAAATGCGCCGCTTTCCAGAGAGTTTCAATAAACCTTTAAATTTTCAAAAGTAGATTAAAACGCGCCAAAAAAATTTTGGAGCGGGAAACGGGACTCGAACCCGCGACCCTCAGCTTGGAAGGCTGATGCTCTAGCCAACTGAGCTATTCCCGCATCAAAACACTGGTGGTGAGAGGAGGATTCGAACCTCCGAAGGTAAAAACCAGCAGATTTACAGTCTGCCCTCGTTGGCCACTTGAGTATCTCACCTCTAAGCGGTTTCTTCACCATTAATCTGGTCAAACACTGCTATATCTCGAAAAAATGGAGCCGGCAAAGGGACTCGAACCCCCGACCTACTGCTTACAAGGCAGTTGCTCTACCAGCTGAGCTACGCCGGCTTATTTTTGCGAAGCGAAATTATAACTGAAAAGATTTTACAAGTCAAGAGAAAATTATCGCTGTTCTTGAATTTTTCGAAATTTTTTTAATACATGTAGTTAGATATAAATTCTAGTAAATGGGTTTTATTTATATTGCGCTATTTTAGATACAAATAAAATAAATAAATTTAATATCGAAATAATCGTATCTATTCGCATACATGTACACCAACGAAACGCTTGATTAACGCTGTCGTCAATAAAAATATTTGTCCTCATCAAAACTGTATTTTGGGCTGTGATACCAATAAAAAATAAACTCGGCGAGATAAGATTTTGGCTCTATTTTTATCTTGTGATTTGATAAACTAAAATGGTGATTTTCGTTATGAATTAATACGATCTGAAAAAGTTTACCTAAAGCGTTTTTTGTATTTGCAGTTTTTCATTTTTTGTAATATTTTAAAAAGCAAGAGATATAAAAGTAAGATTTTACAGATAATTATTTTTCTAGATTTTTGAGTATTTAAAGCAAATGGCTCCGGATGCTGGATTCGAACCAGCGACCAAGTGATTAACAGTCACCTACTCTACCGCTGAGCTAATCCGGAATACAAAAAGAGACGAAATTATAAGCAAAAACATCTTTAATGTCAAGAGCAAAAAGCATAAAATCGTAAAATTTTAAAAAAAATCCGCTTTTATATTTCCATATGGCAAAAAACGTTTGCAAATAAATATATCTTGATAGAAATTTACGAATTTACTTTTGCTATTTTTAAGACGTGAATATAAATAAAATCTTATAAAAAACGCATTAAAAGAGTTGCGATTTAAAACTTTTATTTGAGATATTAAAACCCTCACATGTGATAAAATCTCATTTTACAAGTTTTTGGCTATTTTGTATATTTTGACAAAACAATAAATGTGCTGTATTTTTTACAAAATTATAATCTTAAATTCTTACATGTATAAAAGATGTGAAATAAATTTAATAAACCCTACATGTAAAAAATGTTTTTAGTTTGATTTGTAAAAATTTATACCAATAACATTTATCAGTTTTATTTTTTCTTTTTTTAGCAAATTGAGCAGCAATTTTTTGCTCTCTTCATCAAGTATATTACTTATATCTTCTTCGCTTTGCGGACGCATTTTAAGCAGTTGTATTATCTCTTCTTCGTTTAAACTCAAGTTTTTTTTTGCAAACTCTTTTCTTTTGGCTATCATTACCGGTATATTTTTTATTTCACGCGAAAGGATTTCGAGCGTTTCATAACTAACGGCTTTTACTTTGTATGCGCTTGGTCTATCTATAGTGCTTATATCCACGCGCGAAGGGTTGACTTCGTTTATTATGCTATTTAGAGCGATGAATTCGTCTCTTGTGTCATTAAAATTTTCCACTACCAATATTTCAAGCACCAATTCATTTGCGAACAGTTTGCTAAACTCTTTTAATCCTTTCAAAATATGTTCAAGATTTATGCTGCTATGGGGACGGTTTAGTTTTTTGAACATTGCAGGTATCACAGAATCAAGCGATAATTTAACTATATCGATATCCAAAAGCGCGTCTTGGATTTTTTTGTCATATATGCAGGAGGTATTTGAAAGTATAAGCAACTTTTTGCCGTTTTTGATAGAATTTATCTCATTTACCAACTCTTTTAAGTGAGGGTATAGAGTAGGTTCGCCGTTTGCTGTGATAGTTACGACATCTATATCGGAAAATTTTTTAAAAGCTATCTTTAGCTCGTCTATTATATCTTGCGCAGTCGGAGGGGCTTGTATCGCATCAACGCTCTTAGCGCCTTTTAACTCGCAATATAGACAATCAAAATTGCACTGCTTTTTGTTTGGACTTAAATCAATTCCTAAAGATAGCCCAAATCGTCTTGACTGCACAGGTCCAAAAATGAAATTTGACATTAAATTTTAGTTTTTTCGTGAACTAAGTCTATAAAATATTTCGCATTTTCAACTGAAATATCAGGCAAAATTCCATGTCCTAAATTAAAAATATGCCGCTTGTTTTGCATAATACTTACTATATATTCCACGCCCTCGTTTATAGCTTTTTTGCTGTAAAGCCTTGTGGGTTCCATGTTTCCTTGCAAAACATACTTGCTTCCGAGTTTTTCTTTGGCTGATTTTATGGGTGTTGACCAATCTACTCCAAATACGTCAAATTCACCTTCAATTTTATCAAGATAGCCGCTTATGCCTTTTGGAAATGCAATAATAGGAATATGCGGATATTTGCTTTTTAAAAATGAACATATCTCTTGAATGTATCTCCAGCTAAATTCAAAAAACGCCTCTTCTTCAAGCGCATTTGCCCACGAATCAAATATCTGCACGGCATTTATACCGCTTTTTATTTGGTTTTCAAGATATAGCTTCAAAACTTCCGTCACTTTGATGAGAATTTCGTGTAAAAAGTCCGGATTAGAATATAAAAGTTTCTTTACTTTACCGTACGTTTTTGTCCCGCTGCCTTCTATCATATATGTAGCGAGTGTCCAAGGAGCGCCGCAAAAACCTATCAAAGCTTTATCATCTGCCAATCTTTCTCTCGTTAGCTTTATGCTTTGATAAACATATTCCAGTCTCTTGGGCGCTTTAGCAACTTCGAGCGCATCCAAATCGTCTTTTGTCAAAATAGGATTTGAAAATACAGGTCCCTCTCCCGCAACAAATCTCAAATCCATTCCCATCTCAAGAGGCACCACCAAAATATCGCTAAATAAAATAGCCGCGTCAACATCCAAAATATCCACAGGTTGCAACGTTACTTCTGCTGCAAATTCCGGCGTTTTGCAAAGCGACAAAAAATCACCCGCATTTCTACGCACCTTCATATATTGGGGCAGATATCGTCCTGCTTGTCTCATCATCCAAACGGGAGTATATGGAGTCTTTTTACCAAAACATGCATCAATAAAAATCAATTAATGAGCCCCTTTCCCTAAAAAATAAAGTCCGATACAAAGAGCTAAAATAGATATGGCAAAAAATAACATATCTAGACCCGCCGTAAACTCAAGATGCATTATCCTTTGAAAAAAGTTTACTATCAAAACCATAACTATAACTTTTGCCACTTTGTCTTTTAGTTGATCAAGCGAATGAATCTCCAAAATCTTTGAAGTTTTACTCTCGTCCGCCTCTTTTATGCTGTCTATAAAAAGTTCGTAAATACCAAAGCTAAATATAAGCATAACTATAGCCATAAGATATAAATCGATAGCGCCGATAATATCTCCTACCACATCTGCATGTAGGTTATCCGGATGATAATTTTGAAAAAAGAATTTAAATACCGTAACGCCTACACTAAATATATCGTAACTTGCTATGATAAAAAGTATCACCGCGCCGACAAGACTAAAAATTACCGCAAGATATGAGATAAGCCTGCTTGACCAAAGAATAGAACCAAAACTCATAAATCTTGCCCATCCGTCTCTATCCATTTTTGAGCAATTCTCACAGCGTTTGTAGCTGCTCCAACACGAATTTGATCGGCGACACACCAAAGATGAAGAATATTGCTTTGGTAATTATCACGTCTGATTCTACCCACATATGTAAAATCAGTATCGGTCGCAACAGTAGGCATAGGGTATTTTTTATTTTCAGGTTCATCTATTACTACTACGTTTGAAGCGTTTTTCAATATATCGCGCGCTTTTGCGGCATCCACATCTTTTTCAAAATGTATGGTTATAGCTTCGGAGTGACTTCTTAGCACGGGAACTCTGACACATGTAGCGCTTAATTCTATATTTTTATGGAGAATTTTTTGAGTCTCTTTGACCATTTTCATCTCCTCTTTTGTATAATCGTTCTCCAAAAACACATCTATATGCGGTATGAGATTTAATGCGATTTGATGAGGAAATTTTTGAGGCACAACATCGCCCAATCTAAAGGCAAAAAACTCCTGCATCTGATGTACAAGCTCCTCCATCCCTTTTTTTCCGGCGCCGCTTACCGCTTGATAAGTGCTGACATCAACTCTTTTTATACCAAATGCATCGTCAAGCGGTTTTAGGATTTGAACCATTTGAATAGTTGAACAATTGGGGTTTGCTATGATGCCTCTGTTTTTCCAAAGCAATATATCGGCAGGATTACACTCCGGCACCACTAAAGGTATATCAGCATCCATTCTAAAATGGCTTGTATTGTCTATAACAACGGCCCCAGCTTCCGCCGCATAAGGTGCAAAATGTGCGGAAATGCTTCCTCCGGCACTGAAAAACGCTATTTCTATCTCATATTTTTCAAAAACATCTTCTGTTAATTTAACTACTTTTACAGGTTTGCCGCAAAACTCTATCTCCGTTCCTTCACTTCTCTCGCTTGCTAAAGGAAGTATATTTTTAATTGGAAAATTTTGCTCCTCCAATATTCTAAAAAGCTCCTCTCCAACGGCGCCGGTAGCGCCTACAACAGCAACATTATATTTTCTCATCAGAATGCCTTTTGGGAATAAAAAATTAAAAAGTTATTATTATATCAAAAAAGCTGCGTAAAGTTATTAAAAGCTTGAATCCAAGATGAAAATTTCACAGAACAAGATTTCTATTTTTTTAACTATTTACATAAAATATAACATTTTACAGCATTGGAAAGGATGATTTTGGCTCTATTTTTTTAAAAATTTCCTTTTCAAAAAGCGTTATATTTTATGACAAACTTAGACAATTTTAGGCAACTTTACTGTTCTGCTTCAGGATTGTTTTTCAGTGATAATTTTTTGAAATTAAAAGTACGAGTACATGTAGCGCAGTAAAACATAAGCGTTTTTTAGTTTTAATTGTCTCTGCTGTTTTATGTGTATTTATACACTTTGAGTTTGAAAAATCTTAACATGTAGATATATTGGGCTATGTCTTGCGAAAAATCCCGCAAGACATTTTTATTTTATTCTTCTGTGTTACCTTGTATATCCAACGTATTTTCGCCCAAATCAGTATCGCCCTCTTCCAACTCGTCATCTTCTTGTTTAGGGCATCTTGCTATGCTAACAACTTTATCGTCGCCTTCTATGCTTACCACTTTAACGCCGCTTGTATTGCGTCCCGCTTTTCTGATTGTCTGCATATCGACTCTTATCATTTTGCCGTTACTTGTAAGCGCCATCAAATCTTTAGTCTCATCAACAATTACAATATCAACCAAATCTTTAGTCTTATACGTTAGCTTCATGCAAATCGTCCCTTTGCCACCTCGTTTTTGAAGTCTATACTCTTCTGCTGTGGTACGTTTGCCAATACCGTTTTCACTAACTGCCAAAAGTTCTTCTTGGTCATTATAGATAACGGCTGCACCTACTACATTATCGTTTTTCTCTTTAAATCTGATACCAGTAACTCCGCGCGCCGTTCGTCCCATGTCTCTTGTATCGTTTATATCAAATCTCACACACATGCCTTTTTTGGTCACAATAAATAGATTTTGCACATCTTTTGTAACAACTCTGGCAGTAACTATCTCATCATCATCATCAAGCGCTATGGCTCTTACGCCGATGGAGCGAATATTTTTGAACTCATTTAAGTTTGTTCGCTTAATAATTCCATTTTTGGTAAAAAACGCTAAAGATTTACTCTCGTCAAAATCGGTCGTAGGAATAATAGCCATAATTTTTTCATCTGGCTGCAATTGTATCAGATTGACTACCGCTTTTCCTTTTGCCGTTCTGCTTCCTTCGGGAATTCTGTAGACTTTTAACCAATACAGTTGTCCGCGGTCGGTTATAAACATAAGCGTGTCATGCGTATTTGAGATAAAAAAGCTCTCTATAAAATCGTCATCATATGTAGTAACGGCTATTTTACCTTTGCCACCGCGTTTTTGTTTTTCATACAATTTTGATGCAACCCGCTTGATGTAGCCTCTGTGACTTATAGTTACTACCATGGGTTCGTTTGGTATCAAATCCTCAACGTCTATATCGTCGTAATCATCAATTATTTCCGTGAGTCTTGTTGATTTGAATTTATCTTTAATCTCTAAAAGCTCACCTTTGATAATATCGCTCAATAACTCTTCGCTCTTTAAAATCGCGCTCAACCGCTCAACCTCTTTTTGAAGCTCTTTTAGCTCATTTTCTATCTTTTCTCTTTCAAGTCCCGTTAGGCGTTGAAGTCTCATATCGAGGATGGCCCCAGCTTGTGCTTCACTCAAGTTAAATCGCGTTACAAGTCCGTCTTTTGCACTTTGCGTATCAGAGCTATTTTTAATAAGTTCAATAACGGCGTCTATATTATCAAGCGCGATTTTTAAACCTTCCAAAATATGCGCTTTTGCTTTTGCCTTCTCAAGTTCAAAAATTGTTCTTCTTATGATAACCGTCTTTCTGTGAGTCAAAAATAGTCGCAAAAGTTCTATCAATGAAAAGATTTTCGGCTCTTTGTTGTTTATGGCAAGCATGATAACGCCGAAAGTTTGTTCGATACTTGTTGATTTGAAGAGATTATTTAATACTATGTCGCTCATAGCTTCTCGTTTCAACTCTATAACAACGCGTATACCCTCTCGGTCGGATTCGTCTCGTATCTCGCTAATGCCGTCTATTTGCTTATCTTTCACAAGTTGCGCAACTTGCTCTATAAAACGCGCTTTATTGACTTGATAAGGGATTTCGTCAATAATAATAATATCTTTTTGACCTTTCTTTTCAGTGTGCGTTTTAGCTCTTACTTTTACGCGTCCTCGTCCCGTTTTATATGCTTCCAATATTCCTTTTTTGCCAAATATCACTCCGCCGGTTGGAAAATCGGGTCCGGGAATAACGCTCATCAACTCTTCAACGCTGATATTTTGATTGTCTATGATAAGCAAAAGAGCATCAATAAGCTCGCTTGGATTGTGAGGGGGAATATTTGTCGCCATACCTACAGCTATACCGCTTGAGCCGTTTAACAAAAGGTTTGGCACACGTGCGGGCAAAACATCAGGTTCACTTAACGAATCGTCGTAATTTGGCACGAAGTCAACGGTATCTTTATCTATATCTTTTAATAACTCTTCGGCTAAAGACGTCATTCTAGCTTCAGTATAACGCATAGCAGCAGCGCTATCGCCGTCAACAGAACCAAAATTTCCCTGACCGTCTATTATGGGAACTCTCATAGAAAATGATTGCGCCATACGAACAAGCGAATCATAAACCGCCGTGTCGCCGTGCGGGTGATACTTACCGATAACATCTCCCACAATTCTCGCCGATTTTTTATAAGGACTGCGCGAACCAACGCCCAAATCATTCATGGCGAACAATATTCGTCTATGCACGGGTTTAAGTCCATCTCTAGCGTCCGGAAGTGCGCGTCCGATAATTACGCTCATGGAATAATCAAGATAACTGGATTTTACAGAATCTTCAATATTGATCGTTTGAATATCTTGATTTTGCTCAAAAATATCACTCATTTTATGCCTTTGAGTTTTTATATACAAAATAGAGATTATACTAAAAATACCTTATGTCTACGCTAAAATAGACTACATGTATGATAAATTAATTAAATAAACTCGTCGTACACGCCCATTTTGTAACTCAATCTTTAAAAATCTACTCTTTCGCGTCAGCCAACGTAAGAGCAAAAAGTACATCTATACCCTCTTTTTTTAGACATTCGCTCGCTTCTTTTAACGTCAACCCGCTTGTTACCACATCATCTACCAATATAACATATTCGACACCTTTTAGACATACGGAAAAATTGCGCGGATGCTTGCGTCTAAAGTCGTAACTTTGTCCGCTGTATTTGACTTTATTTGTCGCCCTTAAAGCTCTGTAAACGGGTGTAATTGAGGATGATTTTAAAGCTTTTGCCAAAATAGCCGTATGCGAATATCCGTTTTGTGAAACATCGTCTATCCCAATGGCTGCGACTTTATCTTCAAAGTTAAAACTTTTGGCAAATTCGCCGAACGTATGTTTTGCTATCTGATTTAACACTCTATGTCCCCAAAAATGATGCTTTACATGTAAGATAGGAGCTATAGACGAGTAACTAAAAAAGCTATAAACTTTCAGGTTATTGTCAAGAATTCTGCTTTTTTTGTTTTCGGATAAAAGTTTATCGACGCAAGATTTACAAATGGCTTTAAAACTCAATTTTTCACACAAAATACAACGCAAAAGATACCTTCAAATTTTTTGATAATAATAGCACATGTAAAGTTTAGTAAAATTTTTTTGAAAGATTTTCCTTCTTCGCATCAATATCTTAAAAAATAGCGACACATAATTGTACTTTGCCAAAATATCGCCAAATTGCGATAAAGGCGAGGAAACGAAACTGCTTTTAAAAATATTTCGCAGACAATTTTGAAAAGGTTTGGCGCAATTTCAAATTTTATTTTTTTATGATAACCTACATGTAAGGGTTTACTACTATTTTAACTCAATTCCTTCTATCCTGATGTTACTTTTTAGATTTAGTCAAAATATAGATCTACATAAATCTTCCGCTATTGTGAGATAATCTTTTGGTTGTAAAGTTTTATTGTCTATTTACTTTTTAATTTTTTTAGCTGTATCTGCGATATTTTATACTTCTTTTAAAGATTTTTTAATTTTTCTGCTCGAAGTGTTGCCGAAAAGTTTAATTCTTTGAATGCTTTCGCTTGTTTTCCCTGCTGTATAGTTTTCTATTTTTTGCAACCTCTTCGGTACTATTTACATTGTTCATTCTCAATACAACTTGATACGCTATAGTTTCACTAAATCATCATTGCCATAATGTTAGCATAACTTTTGAGTAGTAAATATGACTGATGTATTTGCAGCTTCTTGGTATACCGGAGGTTCTAATAAAATTCTAACTTTCAAAATTTTTGACCAAAAGCCATACTATAAATTGTCTTTGAGGCAATCAATGCCACCTCTTACCATTTTTTACTAAATTTGGATATTCCGAAACTATCTTTTTCAACTCTCTCAAACTCCTTTTCGTTATTTCTAATCATCTGTTGGATGCTAACTCACTCTTTCGCTGCTTCTTTGCACCTCTGGACATATTGTCATGATCTTCTTTTAGAAAAATGTTTCGGAATATAATATTAAATATATATTAAAATTAAATAGTATATTATTAAAATAGAAATATGACATGTATCATAATATTTGTTATGTAATATTGGTTGTCATATCTATTTTTTAGATAAAATAGATATTTTTATAATGTTATAGCATGAGAAAGGGTGTTAAAAACAGCCAAAAAATTTTAAAGCAAGTTCACATGTAGCGGGTGAATTTGGTCAATCAATCTTCAGTACTGTTAAAAACGCTTCTTGCGGTAGTTGGACTTTTCCTATAGCTTTCATACGCTTTTTACCCTCTTTTTGTTTTTCCAAAAGTTTGCGCTTACGCGTAATATCGCCCCCGTAACACTTTGCAGTAACATTTTTGCCCATTGACTTGACTGTTTCGCGCGCGATTATTTTGTTCCCGACACTTGCTTGTATTGCCACTTCAAAAAGTTGCCTTGGTACTATCTCTTTCATAGCGCTTACAAACTCTCTGCCTTTACTTTGCGCTTTATCACTTGAGACAATGATGGAAAGCGCGTCTACAACCTCTCCTGCTACTCTAACATCAAGTTTGACAAGATTTCCCGCGCGATAACCCGAAGGTTCATAATCAAAACTGGCATAACCTTTTGTGGCTGATTTTAACTTGTCGTAAAAGTCTATAACTATCTCGTTCATGGGAATATCATATTCAAGTAAAACGCGCGTTTCATTCAAATAATCCATCTTGGTTTGAATACCGCGTTTATTATTGATGAGAATTATAACATTGCCCAAAAACTCGCTCGGGGTAATAATAGTAGCCTTCACATAAGGTTCTTCAATAACGCTTATCTCATTTACGGGCGGAAGTTCGCTTGGATTTTGGATGGATAAAAACGTGCCGTTTGTTTTTGTTACTTTGTATGTAACGGTAGGAGCAGTAGCTATCAAATCCAAATCAAATTCACGCTCCAGCCTCTCTTTTACCACTTCCATATGCAAAAGTCCTAAAAACCCAACGCGAAAACCAAATCCCAAAGCAACTGATGTTTCAGGCTCGTAACTAATGCTCGAATCGTTTAATTTCAGTTTTTCAAGAGCGTCTCTCATATCCTCAAACTTATCGGTCTCAATAGGATACAATCCGGCAAATACAAAAGGTTTCGCCTCTTTAAAACCATGTATCGCATTTTTTGTGGGATGTTTAGCGTCTGTTACCGTATCGCCTACTTTTACATCGCTCACATTTTTCAATCCCAAAACAACAATGCCTATCTCACCCGTTTTTATCACATCGGTTTTTATAGGATTTAAAGGATGAGGATACATCAAACTCAAAACTTCATGCTTTTTATTTGTGCCCATTACGAGTATCTCTTGTCCTTTTTTTATAGAACCGTCATACACTCTAACAAGCGCCAATGCCCCTAAGTAATTATCAAACCAACTATCATATATAAGGGCTTTGGTAGAAGCGTTTTCATCTCCGTTAGGATGTGGGATTTTATCTATGATAGCATCAAGCAACTCTTGTATGCCAAGACCGGTTTTTGCGCTCACTCTGATAGCTTCCGAACAATCAAGTCCTATGATATGCTCTATCTCGTCGCAAACTCTTTTTGAGTCGGCCGCAGGAAGGTCTATCTTATTTATAACCGGGATTAATTCAAGATTATTTTCAAATGCTATATAAACGTTCGCTATTGTTTGTGCCTCAACTCCTTGCGAAGCGTCAACCACCAAAAGCGCTCCTTCGGATGAAGCTAAAGAGCGGCTCACTTCATAAGAAAAATCCACATGTCCTGGCGTGTCTATGAGGTTTAGAGTATAACAAACTCCATTTCTCATATATTTTAAATGCACACTTTGAGCTTTTATCGTGATGCCGCGCTCTTTTTCTATATCCATAGTATCCATTATCTGAGAGTGCATCTCTCTTTGGCTTATTGCGCCGCATTCCTGTATAAGTCTATCGGCTAGTGTGCTCTTTCCATGGTCAATATGAGCTATTATTGAAAAGTTTCTAATATTTTTTTGCATAATTTAAGGCTTAAGAAAACAGTCCGTTTACGCTCTCGTTGTGATAAACTCTTCTTATAACTTCGGCGAACAACGGCGCTACGGAAAGAACTTTTATTTTTGGATTCTTCTCTTTTATTGGGATGGTATCGGTTACTACAAGTTCATTAAGCGCTTTGTCTTTTATTTTCTCATAAGCCGACCCTGACAACACTGCGTGCGTACAACAAGCCATAACGCTTAACGCCCCTTTTTGCTTCAATGCGGCAGCCGCTTTTACTATAGTGCCGGCCGTGTCTATCATATCGTCTACCAAGACAATATTTTTGCCCTCAACCTCGCCTATAATGTTCATTACTTCCGATTCGTTGGCTTTCTCGCGGCGTTTATCCACAATAACCATATCGGCGTTCAATCTTTTCGCAAACGCTCTGGCTCTTGCCACGCCACCTATGTCCGGACTTGCCACTACTAAATCTTTAAAATTTTTATTTAAAACATAATTGTAAAAAACAACCGAGCCATAGAGATTATCTACGGGAATATCAAAAAAACCTTGTATTTGTCCTGCATGTAAGTCTATCGTTACAACGCGGTTTATGCCAGCTGCTTGCAACATATTTGCGATGAGTTTTGCTGTGATAGGAACTCTCGGGGCAGCTTTTCTATCTTGTCTTGCGTAACCAAAATACGGAATAACGGCAGTAATTGAATTAGCAGAACTTCGCCTTAAGGCGTCCGTCAATATAAGAAGTTCCATGAGATTATTATTTGCGGGAGAGCAGGTTGATTGTATGATAAATATATCTTTTCCGCGCACGCTTTCGCTGATTTGTGCGCTTATCTCACCGTCGCTGAAAGTATGTACTTGTGCATCGGAGAGCGGGAGAGAAAGATTTTTGGCTACCTGTTTGGCAAACTCAAGATTGGCTGTTCCTGCAAAAACTTTATAGCCTCGCATATTATTGATTCCTTTTAAATGGCAAACTAAGATGTTAATTTTAGCTAACAAGGACTTAAAAAATTATATTTCCACCGCTCAAGACAAATCGTCAATTTGTTAAAATTTTATAAAAAAGGTTAAATGCGAGCAAACCACAAAATCGTGTATGTTCTCAAAAACACATCAAATCCTTGAGTGCTATATAAAAAATTTCATTGTCTTTTAAATCCCAAATGATAATGTTATTTGATTTTTACCTCTTATCATGTAGTAAATATTTCGACTTATAATCTTTCAAAAGCTTCAAAACAGACATAAAATCTCAAATAAAACTACTGCTTCAAGGGCTAAAAATAGCAATGCTATTTCAAATTATTCAAGGGTTTTTTGCATATGCTTTACGGAAAATTTCATATATGTAGATTTTTGCGCTGCTCTTTACAAATTTAAACTATATTTTCTACATGTGAAAAATTAAAATTGTCTTTTCCTACCAAAAGCTTTTTTATAACTCTTTTTTGATAAAATAACTTTTTTTAAATTAAGCAAAATAAGGAATTTTATGGCGATATTTGATATCTTGCTAGGACTTATTACAAACATGAATTTCATTTTTTATCTAATCAGCTTTTTCGTTGGCGGCATACCGTTTGGTTTGATTTTAGCGAAAAAATTTGCCGGTGTTAATCTTAAAAATTCGGGAAGTCAAAGCATAGGCGCTACAAATGTACTAAGGGTAGTAAAAGAAAAAGACCCCATTTTAGCGAAAAAACTTGCGATTATCACTGTAGTATTAGACGCTTTTAAAGGTATTTTCTTACTTCTTGCGGGAACTTTATTTGGATTTGATATAAGCGCTTTATGGTTTGTTGGGATTTTAGCCGTAGCAGGTCATTGTTTTAGTCCTTATCTAAAATTTGAAGGCGGAAAAGGCGTAGCAACGGGAGCTGGCGTGGTACTTTTTTTACTGCCTGTAGAAACGTTTATAGCTGCAATTGTTTGGTTCATATCAGGTAAAATTTTAAAAATCTCTTCTGTCGCTTCGCTTTTAGCACTTTTGACATTAATTGTTTCGGTTATTTTAATACACAAAACAATTCCGGATATTAACAGCTTCACACCGCTTGTCATTATAGCGTTCATAATATTTTACAAGCATATACCAAATATCATTAGGCTCATTAAAAAAGAGGAGAATAAAGTTGTCTGAAAAGATAACGCTTTTGATTGAAAAATTTGAATTTGAAACTATCATAGGATTGCTCGAAAAAGAGCGAGAAACTCCTCAGAGAGTTGAAGTCTGGGCAAAAATAGAAATAAAATATAAGAAAAAATTACTGATTGATTATGTGGTCATATGCGATATCATAAAAAATAGCTTACAAAGTAAAAAATTTTTTACCGTAGAAGAAGCTTTGCTACATGTAAGTAAAAAAATCGCAAAAATATCGCCCCAAATATGTAGAGTTTATCTAAAAATATTAAAACCATCCATCCTTGAAAATAGGCTTGTCGGCGCAGAAATAGATAAAATTTTTTAAAAATTTCTAAAAAAAACTTTAAAAATTTCTAAAAAAATGCTATAATCACGCTCAAACTTTTTTAGCAAGGAACAAATACGATGCGAATATTGATTGTTGAGGATGAAGTAACTCTAAATAAGACCATTTCAGAGGGTCTCCAAGAGTTTGGTTATCAGACCGACACATCAGAAAATTTCAAAGACGCCGAATATTTCATCGGCATTAGAAATTACGATTTGGTTTTAGCAGATTGGATGCTTCCAGATGGAGATGGAGTTGATTTAGTAAATGTAGTAAAGCAAAAAACATCCAAAACAGCGGTTATTATTTTATCTGCAAAGGACGATAAAGAAAGCGAAATAAAAGCTCTTAAAGCCGGTGCGGACGATTATATTAAAAAACCTTTTAATTTTGATGTTTTGGTAGCCAGAATTGAAGCGAGATTGCGTTTTGGCGGCACAAATGTTATTAAAATAGACGACTTAACAATAGATCCGGACGAAGAAAAGATTATCTACAAAGGTACGGATATCGAACTAAAAGGCAAACCTTTTGAAGTTCTCACTCATTTGGCGCGTCATTCCGACCAAATTGTCTCAAAAGAGCAATTGTTGGATGCCATTTGGGAAGAGCCTGAGCTTGTAACGCCAAATGTGATAGAGGTAGCTATTAATCAAATTCGTCAAAAAATGGATAAACCTCTTGGCATATCAACTATAGAAACAGTAAGAAGACGCGGTTACAGATTTTGCTTTCCCAAAAAAGCATAAGAGTTAAATTTATTATCCAATTAGTGCCGTCTTGTGCGGTGCTGATTGTGATATTTTCCATAATTCTTTACAGTTATATAAAAGTTTCCATACACCACAGCCTTACGGACTCTCTTGAAAAAGAAGCCGCCAATATCATAAAAAAACACGGAATTGAAGTTATTGAACGTCAAAATGGAGTAACTTTCCAAAGCCAAAGCGGACATAGAGGCACAATGGAGCTTGTTGTTGAAAAAGACATTGACAAAGACTTGAAGTTTGAGACAAAATATGAAGACGGCAAAGATTTTTTGTCTATACTATATTCTTACGATAAAAACAGTTCCACTTTTTTAAAACTAACTTATGATATAACGCACACCAATATAGTTTTGAAAGAGATTTTGTTTAGCATAATGGTTATAAATTGTTCGGCAATTTTTTTAGTAATTTTTCACGCATTTTTTCTATCGCGTATGTTGTTAGTGCCAATAAAAACGCTGAATTACAAATTATCCGATATGAATGAAAACTTTTTAAATCCCATCGATATTACATCGCTTCCGGAAGAGTTTTCTCCGCTTGGAGAGGGAATAAATAAACTCATCAGCAGAATACAAACATTTATAAAATATCAGCGCGAACTTTTTATAGGCATAGCGCACGAACTCAAAACTCCTCTTGCCGTTATGAAAACTAAAAATGAAGTAACGCTTTTGAAAAAAGAGAATTTTGACGCTTATGTTGAAGCGATAAAAAAAAGCAACGATAAAATTGACGAAATGAATAAAATGATAAGCTCGGTACTCGAAATAGGCAGACAAGAGGGAGCTCAGTTTGAAGAGAGCGTAAAGATAGATTTAATCAAATTTTTAAATGACAAAGCAGAGGATTTTAAGGTTTTTGCAGCTAGTACGGGCGAAAATAAAAAAATAATAACCAAGCTTAGCCCAAAAAGTTACAAAGCTACTATTCAACCTACCCTTTTGATACATATTTTACAAAATTTTGTTCAAAACGCTTTAAAATTTACCAAAGAAAATGGCAGTGTTACCATAATCTCACGCTCTTCCAAAGACGGTTTTTATGTAGAAGTTATAGATGAGGGCGATGGTGTAGATGAGAGTAAGGATTTTTTCGCGCCTTTCAGACGATTTGGCAATAAAAGTGGAGCGGGATTGGGATTGTTTTTGGCGAAAGGGGCGGCGGAAGCTATAGGCGCTTTGATATCTTTAAAAAACAGAACCGACGGCTGCAATGGGGCTATTGCAACACTTTTTATACCAAAAGCGCGAAAAAAATAATACTATTTGACGTTTATTTTTATTGCATGTGATAAATTCTGTAAAAAATTATACTAAACTACGAAAAAGTATTGACGAATTGCGTTTTTAAATTTCGTCAAAGTTGTTTTAGGGTATAAAACAAATTTAATTTATCCTAAGAGGTTAAGTATGTCATTAATGATAACGGAAGAGTGCATAGCATGCGATGCTTGCAGAGACGAATGCCCTAACAGCGCGATAGAGGAGTCTGATCCTATCTATATAATAGACCCGGATACATGTACGGAATGCATAGGTTACTACGACGAACCTTCATGTATTGCTGTATGTCCCGTAGAGTGTATAGTATCTGACCCAGATAATGTAGAAAGCGTTGAAGAGCTTAGATTTAAATTCGAACAGTTTCAAAACGGAGAATAATGGCAAAGCGTACCGCTGTAATAGACATAGGCTCAAATTCCGCCAGAATGGCGGTTTATGAAAAAGAGTCGCGTTTTGCTTTCTCTTTGATTAAAGAGATAAAAAGTCGCGTTAGAATAGGCGAAGGCGCTTATGAAAATGACGGCAGATTGCAAGATTTTGCAATCAAACGCGCGTTTGACGCTTTAAATGAATTTTTGCAAATAGCAAAAAACCTTCAATGTAAAAAAATTCTTTGCGTAGCTACTTCGGCAGTTAGAGACGCTCCAAATGCCAATATTTTGATTAATGAGATAAAAAATAAGCTAAATCTTAAAGTGCGTATTATAGATGGCAATAAAGAGGCGTATTATGGAGCTTTGGCAGTTATAAATATGCTTCCCAAACTCGATGAAGCCACCACTATAGATATAGGCGGCGGCTCCACGGAACTTGTCAAAATCAAAAACGGTAAAATTATCAAAACCATCTCTCTTGATATAGGAACGGTGCGTTTGAAAGAGTTATTTTTTGACAATAAAAAACCAAGCGATGAGGTAAATAAATTTATATCAAAAAAACTCTTATCTCTTGACGAGAGTTTTTACACAAATACAATAATCGGCATAGGCGGTACGATAAGAGCTTTAGGAAAACTACTCATATCCAAAACCGACTATCCGCTCTCAACCATACACGGATTTGAATACGGTACAAAAACATCCCTCGATTTGATACGTAAAATTGCCGCTTCAAGCATTTTAAATCTAAAATCCATAGGCGTAAAGAAAGATAGATACGACACAATACGAGAAGGTTGCGCAATATTTGGCGCGCTTATAGAAAAACTTGACGCTAAAAGAATAATAACAAGCGGTGTGGGTATCAGGGAAGGCGTTTATTTAAGCGATATTTTGCGCTCAAGCAGCGGTAAATTTCCTGCAAATTTCAACTTAAGTCTAGAGAGTTTGAAAGCAAGATTTGCGCCCAACAATCAAGAGATAAAATTTATGACGAAAATTTCCGAAGAACTTTTTTGGAAATTAAAACCACTCCATAAATTAAACGACAAATTTTTACATCCGCTCATCACTGCGGCCAAACTTACTTCAATAGGCAGGTCGCTCAATTTTTATCAAGAACATTTGCACAGCGCATATTTTATTTTGAACAACTTAAATTATGGTTTTACGCATAAAGATAAAGTGCTCATTTCAACAATAGTCAGATTTTACGGCAAAAAAGTTTGTGAAAACGACGTACATGTATACAAAGAATTGCTGCCGTCGATTAAAGAGATAAATTGGCTTGTGTTTATGCTCTCTTTTGCAAAGACGCTTTTTGCAAACGGCGCTTTGGAAAACATAAAATTTGAACTTACGGGCAATTTCTTTCATGTTATATATCCAGAGTCGCTGTATTTGGTAAAATCAGCAATAAAAAGTATAAGCAAACCGGAATCTTTCGCCATCGTTTTTTAAGCAAAATATTGCGTATGCGAAGTTATATGTAGATAGAGTTGTACTTTAAGTTTTTGTCAAAACTTTAATGACTAAAAATCAACTAAATAAGCATTTAAATTTTTAGACACATCTTTTATATTTGCACCTGCATCCATTGCTTCACTGTTTTCCACAAAAACCCTTTATCTAATGTTTTTCTCATAACGTCCGTAATCCCTCAAAATATACCAATATGGTATTAAATATCGCAAAAGCTACAATGGCATTTCGTCGAATTTTTGATTTTTTCCATTTCAATCCTTGATGATGTTGCACAATATCCGCATTTAATTGTTGATTTATCTCGAATTACATGTGGATAATTATTTTTTAATATCAGTACCATTGCAACAGTCGTAAACCTTACATGTAATCACAAATTATCTTGCAAATTAAAACTGTCTGCCCATAGTGAATTCGAAACTGCTCGTTCTGTCGCCGTCTTTTCTTGTGATAGGTTTTGCAAATACAAATTGTATTGGTCCCATAGGAGATATCCACTCTATGCCGACGCCAACGCTTGATCTTTTTTCGTCAAAACTTTTTTCTCCTATCATACCGTAGTCAAAAAATACAGAACCTCTCATTTTGATTCTATCCACCAAAGGAAAACTCATTTCGACAGAGTTTGAAAATGATATCTTGCCGCCGGTTAAAGAGTTATTGTTATTTTTCGGAGCAACGGAGTTTGACTCAAAACCTCTTAAAGATCCTATGCCGCCAAGATAAAGTTTTTCATTGTACGGCAAATAGCCATTTTCTTTAACCCAGCCAAATTGCGCCTTATAACGCAAAATGAGATCATATCCTATATAGTCTTCCAATCCGTAAAATGTCGCGAATTTTGTAATACTTTTAAAAAACTCCTGATCCCCGCCTATTCCGGCAAACTCTAGCGACGTGCTGGTAGCTATTCCTCGCCTTGGCAAATAATAATCATCCGTGTCGTTGTAAGAGATACTTGGCGTAACGGAACTTTTTATAGATTCTTCCAAAAGTCCGGATTTGTCGTATTTTAAAGATTCGGTCAAGTCGCTGAGTTCTGACTGTTCGTAAGTGTATCTTGTACTAACCGACACGTATCTGCTTAGCTTTCTGCCAAGACTTATGTAAAAACCTGTAGATACCTCATCATAATCATAAAAGTCGTAATCTCTTCTATAAACGCTTCCTCCAAGGCTATAAACAGAATCAAATATTCGCGGATTTGTAGCCGAAATAGACCCCGAAAGCTCTCTTTTTGACCTCTCTACATTTACCGACGCGCTTACTCCGCTTCCAAATACATTTGTTTCGGACACATACGCATTAATCAAAAATCCATCGGAAGACCCATACCCTATACCTCCGCCTATAGCGCCCGTTTGCCTCTCTTTAACCTCAACCACCAAATCAATTTCGTCTACCGAAACCTTCTCTTCTCTTATAGTTACATCTTCAAAATAGCTTGTTCTTCTCAAAGCGTTTCTAGACTCAGCAAGATCCGTTCTGTTGTATAAATCTCTTGGGGCTAAAAAAATGTCGCGGCGTATAACTCTGTCTATAGTCATGCTATTGCCCATGATCCGCACGTCTCTTATATACACTTTGCTCCCCGGAACTACAGTGTATATCAAATCTACCGTGTGATTTTGTTCGTCTTTTTTGACATCAGGATAAACTTTTACATATGCATATCCCATATCGGCTACCATATCTTCCAAATATTTTACGTCTTGTCTTAATTTTATTACGTTAAAAGTGTCTTTTTTTTGTAAAGCAAATGATTTTTGCGCTTTATCTATGTCAATAAATCCTTCGGGTATATCTATCGTTGCGCTGCTTATTTTATATTTTTGCCCTTCGTCTATTTTGTATTCTAGTTTGGCATTATAATTATCAAAAAAAACTCTCAAGTAAGGAGAACTTACATTTGCGTCCAAGTAGCCGTATTTATAGTATATATCCCTAATTTTAGCAGAATCGGATTCTAACTCGAAAAGATTTACTTTTCCATCGTTTCTGCCCCACATCCACCCCATAAATTCGCGCTCTTTATTTGAGATATAAGGTTCGAAATCTCTATACTTCAACTCTTTTGAACCATAAACTTCTACATCTTTTATGATTATATTCTCGCCTCTATTGATTAAAAAATTAACCTCTAAGCTTTTTTCGTTTAGACTATTTGTCTCAACGTCTATCACGGTATCAAAAAAACCCTTTAATTCATAAAACTTTTTTAACTGTTCTTTTGCAAACTCTATCTTAGCCTGGTCGTATATTTCACCTTTTTTTACATTTGTAAAAGAGTTTATGGAGTCTTTATCATTGTCGCCTACACCTAAAAAATCAACTTTGGCTATTATGGGTTTTTCTTTCACATTTATAGTCAGAGTGCCGTTATCTTCGTCTATCCAAATATCCTCAAAATATTGCTGACGAAATAAAATGCGCACAGCCTCATCTACTTTATCTATATTCATCTCTTGTCCCGGGTGTAAATCTATCATATCCGCAGCAGTCTCAGGAGAGAGATAGACAAGTCCGTTGAATTTTACGGCTTCTATCGTTTTTGCGATAGATAAATCAGCCAAAGCAATCGTACAAGCAAAAGAGAGCAAAACTTTTTTCATCAAATCGTCCGTTAAAGATAAAATTTTATCAAACAAAACGTGTATAATACCATTTTAAAACTAATAATTAAATCAAGAGGCGTACATGTTGATAGGTATTGTCGGACTGGGACTTATAGGCGGTTCAATGGGATTAGCTTTGCAAAGTACAAAACTTGTTAAAAAAGTGGTAGGCTTTGATAATAATGTGGCTCACTGCGAAGAGGCTTTGCAACTAAATTTAGTGCATGAAATAGTAAATTTTGACGATATAAAAAAATGTGACGTTATATTTTTGGCAATTCCCGTAGATGCGATAATAGAAGCCATGCAAAATTTAACAGACATATCAAGCGAAACTACTATTATAGATTTGGGAAGCACAAAAGAGCAGATAGTAGCTAAGACACCTCAAAGTTTAAAAAAACAGTTTATCCCAGCTCACCCTATGACAGGTACGGAAAGGTTTGGTCCAAGCGCTGCTTTTGCTACGCTTTATAACGGCGGAGTAGTGGTTATCTGCAAAAATAAAGAGATAGAGGATATTCATCTTACGCGCGCGGTTCAAATATTTTCTCACATAGGTATGAAAATATTTTTCATGGACTCAAAAGAGCACGATAAACACGCTTCTTACATATCGCATATGCCGCATGCTTTAAGCTACGCGCTCGCCAATAGTGTTATGCGTCAAGAGAATCCTAAAAGTATTTTAATACTTGCCGGAGGCGGATTTAGAGATATGAGTCGCGTGGCAAAAAGTTCGCCTATTATGTGGGGGAATATTTTTAAACAAAATAGAGAAAATTTCTTAGAAGCTGTGAAAATCTTTCAGGTAGAACTTGAAAAATGTCGCGTCATGGTTGAAAACGAGCAATGGGAACAACTTGAAGAGTGGATGAAAAACGCCACCACGCTGCATAAAATTCTTTAATCGGCTTTTTTATGCTTTTATTTCAAATGAATATTCGGTTTTCAAACCGACTTTTTTTATCTCTTTTATATGTAAATTTTCAAAGTCAATTTGTTCAAAGTCCGATATATTTTGCGGCTTATAGTTGGCTATAGTGCGCAAAACAGCACCTCTGCAAACTTTTGCAAAGTGACTTAATGCTTTTCCTCTCTTATAAAACTTCATTGTTACATGAGGCTTTTTTAAAGAGTAAAACTTTTCATAAAAAGCGGCTCTCAAATCAACCGTAAAATCCTCTCCCAGCCACTCGTCTATATCATCTGAAAAAATCTTTTTATAATATGAAGCGGTATCAAACCCTCTTAAACTTTCGCCTTGTTTCAATTTATAATACGGTATTTTATCGCTTGCCAAAATAGGACCAAGCAGATTTGAAAAAATCATTACATTTGTATCTATGAACTCTTGCGCTTTCATATCCAAAGAGGTATATTTCAGACTATTATACGCAACGCCGGTATATCTTAAAACAGCTTTTTGCATTTTACATGTAAAAAACTCTATAGCCAAAAACTTTTCTATATCTTTTTTATTTTTGAATCCAAAAAGTTTTGATAACTCTTTTTCGTCTTTGTTTGATAAAATCTTATTGTAAATATCTATGCATTTTTTTCTATCTTGAAATCTTTCGTTAATCCACAAAGAGTTTTCAAGTACATTTTGATAAGGTGAAAATATGTCCTTATCTTCGCTTGGTGAAAAGAGTATTTTCAAATTACTCCCTTTCGATATGTAAGTTTCAAATCAACGAAATATAGAAACAAATCGTATATTTTATTCGCCGCCAAAATAGATTAGCGAACTTCCCCATGTAAATCCGCCGCCAAAAGCGTCTAAAAGAAGCAGGTCCCCTTTTTTTATTTTATTATCTTCATATGCTTCATTTATTGCCATAGGTATTGAAGCAGCAGAAGTATTGCCGTACTTATGTACGGTAAGTACGGTTTTTTCTATTGGAAAATCAAGTTTTTCACGCACGGCATTTATGATTCTTAAGTTTGCTTGATGCGGAATAAAATGGTTAACTTGCGATGATTTTATATTGTTTTTATTCAAAATTTCTATTACGTCGCTTGTGAGAGTTTTAACCGCTACTTTAAAAACCTCATTTCCTGCCATTTGTAGATACTCTAAAGTTTTCTCATCTTTCGGATGAGTTGCGCGAGAACGCGGAGTCATCAAAAGATGCGCATAATCTCCGTCTGCACTTATTTGAATATCAAGTATGGCTTCTCTTTTGTCTGTTGTTACTCCAACAATTGCAGCACCTGCGCCATCTCCAAAGAGTATACATGTACCCCTATCGGTATAATCCAAAACGCTGCTTAATTTTTCTGCGCCCACAATTAAAATGTTTTTATGAACTCCGGATTCGATAAGGGATTTCGCAAGATACAAAATATAGATAAATCCGCTGCAAGCGGCGCTTACATCAAACGCTAAAATATTTTTTATGCCAAGCTTTGAAGCTATAATACAAGCAGTGGCCGGCATACATAAAAAATCAGGAGTAAGAGTTGCGCAAATGACCGCGTCTATATCGCGCGTTTTTAAACCTGCTCGTTTAATGGCAAGTTTTGACGCCATAACGCCCAAATCACTTGTAAGTTCATCGTCTGAGGCTATTCTGCGTTCTTTTATGCCTGTTCGCTGAACTATCCACTCGTCACTTGTATCTACCATACTTTCCAAATCTTTGTTACTTAAAATCTTTTTAGGCGCATAAGCTCCTATAGATTTTAAACTGGCAAAGATTTTATTGTCCAAACTTTTTGAGTTCCTCTTCTATAGTATGGTTTACATTTGAACTAGCAAAATTAATCGCTTGATATATGGCATTTTTTATGGCTTTGGAATTGCTTTTACCATGACTTATGATAGCGCAACCTTTAATACCCAAAAGCGGCGCGCCGCCGTATTCGGCATAATCAACTTGTTGTTTTAAAATTCTAAAAACTTTTCTCATTAATGCCGCTCCTGCTATTGCCATAGGAGAGTGCTTGATATTTGTTTTGATAATGCTCGTGATGGACTCAGCCACACCTTCGCTGGTTTTAAGAAGAATATTTCCCACAAAACCGTCGCAAACCAATACGTTTACGGAAGCATCAAAGATATTATTACCCTCTACGTTCCCTACAAACGAACTCATTTTAGACATCAAAATATAAGCTTCTTTAGTGGCTTCATTTCCTTTGCTTGCCTCTTCGCCATTTGACAAAAGTCCAACTTTAGGTTTTTTTATATCCATAACGTTTTTTGCGTACGCTTCGCCCATAACGGCAAATTGAAAAAGATGTTCGGATTTGCAATCAACATTTGCTCCTACATCTAGTACCAATGAATATATGCCTTTGGCTGTTGTTGGCATCAATGTGGCGATAGCCGGTCTTGCCACGCCTTTGATTCTGCCAATGCGAAGTGTAGCTAAGCTCATGGTAGCGCCGCTATGCCCTGCTGAAACCACAGCATCGGCATGTCCGTCGCGCACCAAATCTACAGCTTTATATATTGTAGAATCTTTGCGTTTTAAAACATCTGTAGCGCTTTCGTGCATGTCAAATATATCGCCTGCTTCAATATATGTAACTCTTGATTTTAACGACGCGGGAATAGCGGGTTTGATTATGTCGCTTTTACCTACAAGCAAAGCGTGAAAATCATACTCGTTTAATGCTTTTATTGTCCCTTCTATAATAGGCGCTGCGCCTAAATCGCCGCCCATTACATCAATAGCAATTTTCAACATTTATTTATTTATACTCACCTGTATTTTTGTTTATACGATGCGGTAGCTTCCAACTTCCGTCGCTCGCCTTTACAGGCATAGCCAAAGTAACCTTATAATGTGTTCTGCGTTTAGCGCCTCTTGTTTTACTAACTCGTCTTTTTGGTACTGCCATTTTATCTCCTTTACTGGCTTTCACATGTAGTGCAATAGTGATAATCGCTTTTGTAAAGCTCAATCTCACTTTGCAAAATTTCATTAAAATTGATAAGTCCGTCATAGACCTCTATAACCGCAAGAGTATCTTGGATTATAAACTTATCCGTTTTTGTTGTTTTATAGGCTCCATCTGAAATTAACATCTCTATTTGTTCGTCAACTATTAAACAAATATCTTCCGCACATCTGTCGCATTTATGTTCAAGTTCTCCCTCAAGCTTAGCTTTCAACAAAACTAATATCGGGGATTTTTGATAAACTTTACCAAAGAAGTTGATTTTACCACATGTGAGTGAAAAATCAAACCCCTCTTTGTTTACTTTTTTAAATGCTATCTCCAAATTTTACGCCACCTCTTTTTTTGCGAAAAAGAAAGCTATTTCTATAGAGGCATTTTCCAAACTATCACTTCCGTGGACAGCGTTTGCATCTATACTTTCGGCAAAATCTGCTCTGATTGTGCCTTTTTCAGCCTCTTTGGGATTTGTCGCGCCCATAAGTTCTCTGTTTTTAGCTACTGCATTTTCACCTTCAAGCACGAGAACTACTACTGCTCCGCTTGTCATGAATTTTACTAAATCGTTAAAAAACGGTCTTTCTTTATGAACCGCGTAAAATCTTGCGGCATCTTCATTTGTAAGACAAAGCTTTTTAATAGCCGCCACGCGAAGATTATTACTCTCAAATCTATCAATAATTTTTCCAACTACATTTTTTGCAACCGCATCGGGTTTAATAATAGATAACGTCTGTTCCATAGCTTTTCTCCTGCAATAAATTTTGATAAAAACAGAAAATATGTTAAAAATAAGCGTAGAATTATAGCAGATTTTTTTTTATTTAATATAAAAAGTAAGCTCAAAAAACCAAAAAATTTTGAACTTACTTATTATAGTTATGATATAACAGCGGCGGCGCTTTTTCTCATATCGCTTGTTACATCGTCGCGCAAAGCGCTTCCTGCCGTATCCCAGACGATACAGCCATCACTAGGACATGCCGAAGCGCATGCCGGTTCGTCATTGTGTCCTATACACTCAACACACTTATCCGCAAAAACATAATATACACTCTCGCCTGTCGGATTATCGCTATCATCAACAATAGCGTTCACCGGACACTCGTCTATGCAAGAACCGCAACTAATACAAACATCTGTAATTTTAACTGCCATATTACTCTCCTAAATATATAATATAGAGTTTAGGACTATATCAAACTCTTATTTAAATAGTTATTAAAAAGAAACATTTAATAATTCTTTTGATAAACTAAATCTTTACAAATAAAATCTTCTTTTTATAATATTCACAACTTTAAAAATTTAAAAATTTAAAAAAATAGATTTCTCAATTAAACTGTTACTTATAATTTTACTGATATAATTTCTGAATTAATAAATTTTATCATATTGAGGAGATTTTATGTTAGTAACAAATAAAGCGCCTGATTTTACGGCTGCTGCGGTTTTGGGAGACAATCAAATAGTTGAGAATTTTAATCTCTATAAAAATTTTGGCGAAAAAGGAACAGTAGTATTTTTCTACCCTATGGATTTTACTTTTGTTTGTCCGTCTGAAATAATTGCGTTTGATCATAGATTAGATGAGTTTAAAGCGCGTGGCATTAATGTCATCGGCGTTTCGGTTGATTCTCAATTTACACACTTTGCATGGAAAAGCACCGACGTAAAAGACGGCGGTATCGGCAATGTACGTTTTCCGATAGTAGCCGATATAACAAAACAAATAGCGCGTGATTTTGATGTGCTTTTAAACAATAGCGTAGCTTTAAGAGGTTCATTTTTAATTGACAAAGACGGCACTGTAAGACATGCTGTTATAAATGACCTTCCTCTTGGAAGAAATGTCGATGAAATGTTAAGAGTTGTAGACGCTATGCTTTATACAAATGAGTACGGCGAAGTTTGCCCTGCAGGCTGGAACAAAGGCGACGAGGGTATTAAAGCAAATACTAAAGGCATTGCCGAATATCTCTCTAAAAACGCACAAAAACTATAAACCGCTTTTTCTAATTCTTTATTTTTCGGCGCAAGAATCATCTACATGCTTGCGCCGCTTTTTTCATTTAATTTATTAAGATAAATTCAAATATAATATATCATTTAAAAACTATCGGGATTCCGCATGAAATTTATATCGGTTATTATTGTATTTTTGATAATTATCATTGCAACATGTATAGCTATGTCATCAAGCAAACAAGAGGTAGACTTTACTCGTCCTAAAGCTATCCTAACTTCGCAAACCGACACATTTATTGTAGGACAAATCGCTTTTAGGGCAGATTTTGGCGATGAGATATATAACGACAGCGATGGTATTAAGATTGTTATGCGAAATAGCAAAAATAACATTATTTATGAAACAATATCCGATAAAAACGGACTGTTTTATCTAAAAGATTTGAGCGCCGACATGTATGAAATAGTACAACTTGAATTAAAAAAGAGCACCGACAGATATATTTTGTCTTATACGCTAATGCTTGATCTATTTTTTGAAATAAAAAACGGCAAAGTGAACAATTTAGGAAAAATGGACTGGAGTTTTGATGAAAAAAAACATGATATAAAATATTCGCAAGACCATTATATGACAAAAATCAGATTTGAAACGCAATACAATATAACAAATAACGAGTGGGTGGATATAGTTTTGAGCGAAAATGCACCCGTTCTAAGCAAAAGAGACACTGACGACAAAAATTGGAATATAGCGCTTCTGGACACGGCAAGAGATGCGCAGTATCTGACTTCGGTTGAAAAAGATGTTATTTTAGAGATGAATAAAGTTCGCTCAAATCCTAAAAAATATGCGGATTTGTACATAAAACCAAGATTGGAATATTATAACGGCAACGCATACTCTCCGCCTAATAAAATGCCTATAAAAACAACAGAAGGAATAAAAGCGGCGCAAGAGTGTTACGAGGTTTTATCTAAAATGTCTCCCGTGCAACTTTTAATACCAAGCAGAGGGCTTTGGAGAGCTGCAAAGGATCACGCTTCAGACCAAAGCAAAACGGGCAAAGTCGGTCACGGCGGAAGCGACGGAAGTACTCCGTTTGATAGAATAAAAAGATATGGGACTTACAACATTGCCGGTGAAAACATCGCTTATAAACCAAATACCGGGCGAGAAATAGTAGTCGGTCTTTTGATTGACGATGGAGTTTCTTCAAGGGGACATAGGGATAATATAATGCATAAAGAATATAACCATGTCGGAACCGCTATAGACACTCACAGCAAATACGGCGTGATATGCGTAATAGAATATGCCAAAGAATTTGTAAGCAATCGCCGTTAAAATTTTTGAAAATCGGTTATTACAATCTCACATGTTAGGCTGTTCGTTACCTTACTCAAAAGGCTATCTATATTGCTGCCTAAATTTTTTTGCGCATAATTTTTAGAATTTACGAGGGCTTTTTGCGCATTTTCAAATTCATTATTGGCATAATATGCAAATCCTAACGCATAATATCCATATGCTTTGGAAAAGCTCGTTTCCAATAGTCTGCTTGCATAACTTAACGCTTGATTTGCGCTGACAATATTGGCTTCGTCTTTCAATATAGCGGCGGCATAAGCATATATATTTGAGCTTGGAGCACAATTTCCATTATAACCATCCACATGTAGATAGGCGATATTTATCGCAAGTTGATAAATCAAATAATTATTTATAGGATATTTTTCATGTAAATCATTAAGATTTTGTAAGCTTTTAGCGGTGTTATAGCCTGAATATATCTCAAACCAATCTCTAAATGATAAAGCAATATTAAATCTATGCTCCGCAGAAAAACCTATAAAACTCTGTTTATACATCTCTTCCATATTTTTATATAATTTTATTCTGTCCCACAACACCATTGAGGTTGCAAATTTGGTTTTAGCGCTTGCCTCCAAATTTAAGACGTTATAGTATAAATCGTACGATTCGCTCTCTTTTTGCACTATATCATCGAGCAATCCGATAAGCTTTTGCAATCCGATATCTTTAGATAAATTTTCTTTTAATTCATCAATAAATATTTTAGCTTGTCCCAAATCGTCTCTGCGCCAATATAAAGCAGCTAATGAAAAAAACAGCCGCTCATCTTCAATATTCATCTCTTTCAAAGGTAAAGCCAATTTTAAAAGCGCATCGTCATCAAATCCACTCATACCATAAAGCATAATAAGCGATAATGTGATATTTGTGTCATTAGAATATAAATCATATGCGGCTTTCAAATGTTTGATGGCGATTTCATACTCTCCAATATCATACAAATAAGCATCTTGCGGTTGCGATAAATCTATGCTTACACTTTCCGTATTTTGATGCCAAAAAATAGTTGTTATAACTTGCCATAAAGAGCTTGATCTTCCTACTCTTGAAACTTGATTATAATAAGCATAAATCGATATGAAAAAAACAATGGCTATGCTTGCAATAGGCACAATAATGCTGGTATGTCTTTTTGTCGCATTCTCCTTTATAAAACTATCCAACGAAGGTATATTCCTAAATCGTCCGTTGCAAACATTTTCAAAACTTTCGGCATATTTTTTCATGGATTTCAAAGCATACAATTTTTTGAAAATTTTTGAATTCTTTGTATTTGTATAATCTTCGGCTCTAAATAGTATCGTTTCTACATCCGAATCCGTCTCATCCCACAAATAATGCCTATCCATCAAAGCCAACAATGCCGTATAGAGCGCTATGAATGAAAATCTATCCAATTTTTTCGACCAAAAACCATTTCGTTTGGGATGTTGAAAATTCGGCACGCCGCATTCGGCATTTCCAAAGCTTTTCAACTCTTCCACATACATGCCGTCATAGTCTATGAGTTTAAGAACTCTTCCATTGTCTGATACCATAATGTTGCTAGGCTGTATATCCCCATGAGCAAAATTACTTTTCTCTATAAATTTGGCAAGTTTTCTTATGGAGTGAAGTAGGTTTTTTATTTTAAATCTATTTGCATAATTATTTTTTATAAAATCTCCCAAAAGCTCGCCTTCGGCCCAAGCCATTTTCACAATTGGAAATTTTGTATTGTTTATTATGATACCCTCGTCTTGATACTCAAAATTTACAAAATAGGGTGATTTTAGTTTTTTTAAATAATTTGAAATAGCTTTGTAGCGCTCTTTACGATCTTTGGAATCATAACGAAAACAGCGTACTGCGTATTTTATTCTATATTGTGATGTAACTTCATATGCATAAGCAAAATTTCCGCTTAATACCTGCGGTCCTAGTATATTTCTCTTTACAATGCCATTTTTTAATATTTCGTCAGTGAGCGTATCTTTTACATGATGAAAAGCCGCCCTATATTCTTCTGATTTCGGATATATCATATTGCTACCTAAAATATTATTGAGATTAAAGTAGTATCGTCAATTTTCATCATATTGTCGTCCCGTTTAGTCTGTACAAAACTTTTAAAATCTTTTATGTTACTTATGGATAAAAGTTCTTCCCACACTAAACAATTTCCACTCTCCATCTCTTTTAGCGCCCATTCGCCAAGCGCATCGGTCATACAAAGAAGTACGGGATGTTTTATAGAGTTCAAGTCCCATCTTTTATAAAATTTGGAGCGATTTTTTGAGTATACAAAAAAAAAGTTGCTTCGCTTGTTGGTGCTTAGCATTTGAGGATTTTTAAGAAATTGCATTGACGATATATATGGAAAAGCCTCTATAAAACTCTCTTTATCTAATAAAACCGCTATAGTATCGCCTATGCCTAGAATTCGTATATTGTTATTGAAAGAGTTACACTCCACGCACAAAAGCGTAGCATAACTCCCAAATGCAAATCCTCGTTTTTGCATCAATGTCATATTATTCAAATCGAACCCTTTTGCACAATAAATACTAATGACTTTTTTTACATCCGCGGCGGAAAAGTTTCCTGTTTCAATAAAATAATCCACTAAAATTTTAGCCCATTTTTGAGAATTATAAGAAACTGTCGCTCCATCGCTAAGAGCTATCCTGATATTGTGTTCTATGAAATTTATATTGAACCAATCCTCGTTTTCATTCGGAAAAGCATAATCTTTAGGAATTGAACCATTAAATAAAAGTTCCATCAAGAACCTAATTGTTGCCAACTTTGAGTAGCGGGCAATGTGCCGATCTCTAAAAAATTCATTATTTCGGCAGCATCGGCGTTAAATACAAAACCTTTAGAGCTGTTATTGATTTTATAACCTCTTTGCAAAGCCTTGTCTACTAAATATTGCGGAAAAACGCTTGACATTCTAAATAATTGTTTTGCATATTCGTCTTGTATCTCCATATCATCGTAAGGATATTTAATAATATTTGCACTAAATGAGCTTACATGTATATTAAACAAAAGAGTATTGCCATGCAAAGTACTAATATTTTTAATCTCTTCGGCAATAGCTTCGGGATTCCCATCCGTAGAATCGCCATCCGTTACATGTATCAAAGTAGGAGGACAGCTGTCTTGATATTCACTACACCACTCTTCAAGCGCACCTTTAGCTTTTGCAAATGCTTCGCACATGGGCGTTTCGCCATCTGCTTCGGCTTCTACCCATATGGGAAATTCGGCTCTTCTTTCTATAATTTCTCCAAGACCGTTATCAATTTTATCTATTACGGTTTCTACGCCTATAATATTTACGGCCGCATCGGATATCAGATTTAAAATAGGCTTTTGAGGATCTTTAAATAAACCATTGCTAATACCTTTACCGCTATAGCATATAACGCCCACATGAAAATAATCTCTAACGCCGTCAGCTTTGTTGCATAGATCTATAAGATTTAAAATAGTCCTGTTGATTACGTCTGCTACATGTTTTGCTTTAGGCTTACCGATGGATGGCATAATGTAACCCATAGATGCCGACTGGTCTACTACAAATAAAAATGCGGTAGGATTTTTTCTGCTGATATGATTTTGCATGTACCCTCCATATAAAACATAAATTTAATTAATAATAAATCAAATACAGAAAATTAGAAAATTATATTATGTAACTCCCTATTTCTAGGCGCATTGTATATTTTTTATTATAAAAATACCCTTATTGAAATGATAATCTATAAGTAGAATATTAACTATTAAAATTAATTTATTTCTCTTTTGATTTTTGTATAAATTGATTTAATATTGTTTTAGATTGCTTTGCAATATTGCCGTTAATTTTAATGTATGAAATAAATTCGTAGTTCGATAAAAAATTATTTCCATGTACATAGAAGGTATTATTTTGTAAATTCGGATTTATAAATTTATACCCCAATAATTCTCCTATCCACTCTGCTATTTCATATTGAGAAGGTGTCTTGTAAGGTATTTTATCGCCATTTACGCTATATGACAAAAAAGGAACTGCGGCTACGCTCATATCAAGTTTGTTGTGTCCGTAAAAACCATTTTCACCAAATACTTGTCCATGATCGGAGACAAAAATAAAATATCCGTTATTTTTTATAAGTTTTTCAACGTTATTAAAAATATTTTTCAACACAAAATCAAAATACAAAACCGAATTGTCATAGGTGTCAATCCTTTTGCTTTTATCTTTAAACACATCAAATTCAGAACCTTCGTCATAATTATCTTCATATGGTGCATGAGGTGTTCTCATTTGAATAACGATAAAATTTTTATCCGTTAATGCAAGTTCATCCAATACGTCCAATAACCCCTGATCCCTCTTTGTTTTAAATAAAAGAAACTCCTCTTCTTTAGTTACAATTTCATCAATATATTTATTTCCTATCTCATAGGCTATTTTAGCATCTTGTGCCGATATAAAAAACGTTGAAAAATCTTGCTCTTTGGCAAGCTTAAATAAATTAAAAGTTTTTGATTTTATCTCTTGCGTATTTCCGGGCTCTCTTACGCCATTTAGGAAAAAAGCCATACTCGAATGAGTAGAGACGCCGCCAGATACCGCCTCTTGATAATCAAACCTATCGTCTTCTTTTAACATGTTTAAAAACGGCGTTGTTAACCTGTCATAGCCAAATAATGAAAGATGGTTCGGATTGACACTTTCACCTATAACCAAAATAATATTTTGAGCTTTAGGTTGATATTTTTCCACGGTGTAAGGAAGATAAAAATTTTGCGGCATTTTAAAATTATTATTGACCCATATCTCTTTTCCGGCATAGAAAGAAAATGTATTTATTGTATTGTGAAAGCTGTATCTAACGGGAGAAGGAAAGAAAAATTGTATATCTCTACGCGTTGCCCTCTCAATTTTAGGAATAAAAAGCAGCAAAACAAGCACAAAAGCAAACGGTATTTTCAAACTATTTTTTTTGAGAAAAAAATTTGCAGCAATTATTATAGCCAAAGGAATAATTAATGAGATAGGAATTAATAAAAAAGAATCAGCCTCTGCTAATGCAGCATCTTTTATATCTGAAAATTCTAAAAATATTTTATCTATTTCAGATGGCTGTATATAGTATCCAAAATACACTATGGATGAAATTTGCACTAATTGCAATGAAAATATAAAAAATATGAATAGATAAAAAAATATCTGACTTTTGTTAAAAGATAAAAATAGCCCTGCTGCAAATAAAATCAATAAAAACAAAGGGTCAAAACTAACATCATAGGCTGATATAAAAAACTCTAATATAAAATCTATTAATACTATAAAAAATACGAATAAAACGGCAAAACTAACATTGAAGAATATAAATCTTTTTAAATAATTCATACCATTTTCATTTTATAACACCTGTATTTGAAAAATAGAATTATATAAAATTTATATTAACAAAACTTGAAAAATCGACAAAATATCTTTTTTGACTAAAATACTTGCTTTTTAAAAATCTTAATTTTATTTTGCAATAAATTTAGAACACTATCCTACGAGTTGCAAAGCGGACAATTATCTACAGTAGCTGTAACATCTATTCTTTTAACATTAAAATGCCATTTTTTTTCAATCTCTTCTTGATATTCGTATACAGACTCTAAAAAATCCACATCTCTTATCGAACCGCACTTTTTACATATAATATGAGTATGCGGTTTTATATAGATATCATATCTTGTTTTACCATTTTGAGTATTTATCTCTATGACAGTATCACTTTCTCTTAATGTATTGATATTTTTATAAACCGTAGCAAGAGATATGGACGGAAACTCGCTTCTTATCTCTTCGTAAATCTCTTCCATGGTAGGATGTTTATTTTTGTTTAGTACTTCTAATACTGATAATCTTTGAGGCGTAGCCTTTAAATTTCTACTTTTTAGTAAAGAAATGAAATCCATTAAAAACCTTTTAAAAAAAATTCTCTTATTATATTATAAAAAAGATTAAATAGCAATATATTTTCTTAGCCAATATTTTTTATGATTTTACTTTTATTATTTTTTCTACTATTTTATTTGTAGATATATTAAGCTTTTCCTCAATATCGGAAATACTTCCATGCGGAATAAAAATATCTTCATACTCAAAACTTTCAAGGATAACATCATCTATTTTTTGCTCCGACAAAAAACCAAGCAGTATCTCCCCTGCTCCGCCTCTTTTTGCACTATCGCTAAATACATACCATCTCTTACATGTAGCGGCTATGTTTTTTAAAAGTTTACTATCCAATGGTTTGATAAATCTCAAATCCACTATAGTAATGTCTTTATCCAAAAGTTTTGCACATTCGCACGCTTTTCCAACGCCATTTCCATAACCTATAAACGCTATATCGCTTTTGCCTTTATGTAAAATTTCTCCTTGTCCCAATAAAAAAGGTTTTGATTTTACTTCTTCACAAGCTGTAAAGTTTCCTCTCGGATACCTAAATGCGCATACGCCTTTATGGTTATAAGCAAACTCCACCGCATATTTTATGCCAATATCATCTCTTGGCGCAAAAATGGTTATATTTGGAATCACGTTAAGATATGAGATATCAAAAACTCCTTGGTGCGTTTCGCCGTCTTCTCCTACTATTCCCGCTCTGTCTATGGCAAATGCAACATTCAAATTCATCAAACAAGCATCATGTATAATTTGATCATATGCTCTTTGCAAAAATGTAGAATATATAGCGATAAACGGTTTAAAACCCTCTTTTGCCATAGCGCACATGGATGTTACGGCGTGTTGTTCCGCTATAGCCACATCCCAAAATCTATCCGGAAACTCTCTTATTAACTTATCCATGCCAGTACCGCTCGGCATAGCAGCAGTTGCACCCACAACATCCTCTTTTTCTTTTGCCAACTCCAAAAGCGCTTCGCTAAAAAGCACAGTAGCGCTTTTATTTAACGTTTTTGTCAAAATAGGCTCTCCGCTCTCTATGTCAAAAGGAGCTACCCCATGCCATTTTTCAAATTGACCCTCGGCTTTTACATAACCTTTGCCTTTGATTGTTTGTGCATGTACAATAACAGGTTTTTTCAATTTTTTGGCTGTTTTTAAAGTGCTTATTATGGCAGACAAGTTGTGTCCGTCGATAGGTCCTATATACTCAAGTCCTAACTCTTCAAAAAGCATTCCGGGGGTTATTAGTTTAAAACCTTCTTCAAATCTTTTTGCCATGTAAGTAGCGGGTTCGGGTAAAAAATCTAGCACTTTTTCGACTCTGGATTTAAACTTTTGATAAAATTGTCCCGCCATAGCTTGAGAAAGATACTTGCTGATGGCGCCTATAGGTTTTGATATGCTCATCTCATTATCATTTAAAACAATAACTACGGGATATTTTCTGTCGCCAAGCTCGTTAAGAGCTTCATAAACCATCCCGGCACTTATAGCTCCATCTCCGATAAGCGCAATGGGGATTCTCTCTTTTTCGTTTTTTAAAGCGATAGCTTTTGCAGCACCTACTGCCAAAGATATGGAAGTAGAACTATGACCGGCCACGAAATAATCATACGGTGATTCGCTTGGTTTTGTGTATCCGCTAATACCGTCTACTTTACGTAGAGTATCAAACCTATCCCATCTATCAGTCAAAAGTTTATGCGCATAAGATTGATGGCTGACGTCAAAAATAAAAGGATCTTTTTTGGCATCAAACACGTAATGCATAGCTACGATTAACTCGACTGCGCCCATATTTGAACTTAAATGTCCGCCATTGTGGCTCACGACCTCAATAATTTTGGAACGTATATCAGCACAAAGATTTTTAAGCTGTTCTATTTCAAACTGTTTTATATCCAAAATTTAGCCTCTATAAATATCCTCAAAAACTTTAAATAATTTTAAGTTTTGCTCTTTTGTGCCTATAGTAATACGCACAGCATTTAGTCCGTAGCTTTTAAGATTTCTTATTATAATGCCGTTTTTCATAAGTTCTTCGCAAATCATAGAAGAGTCTTTTTTTACTTTATACGTAATAAAATTGGTATAACTTGGGATAAATTCCATATCGAGCTTTTTTGCAAACTCTTCGTATTTTATCATCTCTTCAAAATTTTTAATAACCGATTTTTGTACAAATTCCTCATCTTTAAGCGCCTCTATAGCAGCTTTAAGACTCAAAGTCGTAATATTAAATGGCGAGCGAAGCTTGTGCAAAGCTTTTATGACCTCTTTATCTCCTACGCCATACCCAACTCTCATTCCGCCAAGTCCGTAAGCCTTTGAAAATGTGCCAAGATATATGGTGTTTGCAAATGTATCGACAAGCTCTTTTGGATCTATCTTCTTGTTTTTATCTTTAAAACTTGCAAATTCCTGATAAGCTCCGTCTATTACTACTAACGTCTCTTTTGAAACATCTTTTAAAAATCCGAAAATCTCATCTTTGTCTAAGCACTCGCCAAGAGGATTATTCGGTAAGCATAAAAATATGACGGCTATATCTTTATTATTTTTGTAGATATCTGAAAACTCTTTTATATTGTGTTCGTGCGACGGGGTTTTTAGTATAGAAACGCCTGTGCGTTTAGCATAAATTTCATACATTGCAAATGTGGTTTTTGCCATCAAAATTTTATTTGAAAAATTTGCCTTAGCAAATAACGAGAACTCTATCACTTGGTCGCTTCCCGAACCTATGATAATATTTTCGCTTCCGACGCCGTACTTTGCCGCAAGCGCCTCTTTTAACTCATACATGCTATCGTCAGGATACAAAGACATTTTATGCGCTTCGTTTTTTATCGCTTCTATCACTTTCGCACTGCAGCCGTATGGATTTTCATTGCTTGCTATTTTTATCACATTTTCAGCTTCTACGCCATATTCTCTTACGACAAGTTCTATAGGTTTGCCGGCTTCATAGCTTGTTAAATTTGCAAGTGTTTCATTAAACTTCATCAATCAATCCTCTGATATATAACTTCCAAGCCATATAATATCATAATTTTTACCGCTCCCATCTAGTACGCTTTGAACATTTTCATCATCTACATGTCCCTCAAAATCCAGATAAAAAACTCTTTTGAAATCTCTTCTTTTCGTTGGACGAGATTCGAGTTTTGTAAGATTTATCTTAGCCTCGTTAAAAAGTTGCAACAATGCTAAAAGTCCTCCCGGTTTATCGTATGTCTTAGCTAAAATAGAAGTTTTGTTTTTAAAACCTTTTTGGTTTTTAAAATCGCTCAACACTACAAATCTGGTTCTATTCGCTAAATTATCCTCTATTTTGGCAAAAAGCGTAGGAACTTTGTACAGTTTTGCCGCTATATATGAACAAATAGCCGCTGCATTTTTATCTTTACTTGCCATTTTTGCCGCTTGCGCCGTTGACTCTGTCGGTATAAATTCAATGCCATTTAAAAGATGGGTTTCCAAAAATTGCCTGCATTGATTGTATCCTTGCGGATGAGAATATATGACCTTCACATCTTTTACATCTTCGGCAAATGTGGCAAACGAGTGGTGAATATCCATATAAAGTTCGGCTACTATTTTTATATCTTCGTGTTTTCCGAGGCAATCTAACGTAACGCCAACAACACCTTCTGTGTTATTTTCTATCGGTACAATACCGTATTTTGCCTCTTTATTTGTCAAAACTTGAAAAACAGCCTCTATGGAGTTTAGAGCAAGATAGTTTCCTTGAGCGCCAAATCTACTCTGCGCTGCTTGATGAGAATAAGTCCCCTCAGGTCCCAAAAATGCTATTTTTTCAGGAAACTCTATATTTCTGCTAACAGCAAAAATTTCGGAATATATGGCCTCGATTGCCCCATTTTTTACATATCCGTCACTTATTTTTTTAAGTCTGTCTAAAATCTCTTTTTCGCGTTCGGGTCTATATATGGAAGAGCCGCTTGTATGCTTGAGTACACCTATATTTTTTACAAATTCCATACGTTGATTTAAGAGTTTTAATATATCATCGTCTATCTTATCTATCTCTCTTCTCAAATCCCCTATTTTTTTCATATATTTCCTCTGACGAGACATTCTACTTCGCACCCTATCAAATCCTCAAATGTTTCTCTTCTTCTGATAAGGCGAGGTTTTCCTTCTACAAAGGCGACTTCGGCACACCTTTTGCGAGTATTATAGTTGCTGCTCATGCTAAACCCATATGCTCCAACACCTTTTACAACCAATAAATCTCCATGGTTTAAGTGCGGTAACAACACATTTTTACCCAAAAAATCGCTGCTTTCGCAAATCGCTCCAACCACATCGGCCGTTGATGATTTTTGTTCCGTTTTATTTACAGCTTCAATTTCATGATACGCATCGTAAAATCCTGGCCGTATTAAATCGTTCATCGCTGCATCGACTACGACAAATCTTTTGTTGCCATTTTTTTTCTCATACAGTACTTGTGTCAACAAATATCCGCTATTTCCCACTAAAAATCGCCCAAACTCACATATCACGGTAGCATCCGACTCTCCAAGATTAGCTAAAACGGCTTGGGCAAAATCGTGAGGCTTTATAGTAATCTCATCTTTATAACGTATACCTATACCGCCGCCGACATCAAAAAATTTCAAGTTAATATCGAGGGCTTTTAAGTTTTTTACAAGTTCTGCCATTATAGCAGTCGCTTCCTTATAAGGCTCTATATCCAAAATTTGACTGCCTATATGACAATGTATTCCAACAGGTTCAAGCCATTCGGAATTTTTTGCATATATATACAATTTCTTTGCCGTCTCGATATTTACGCCAAATTTATTCTTCTTGAGTCCTGTGGAGATATATGGATGCGTTTTTGCATTAACATCAGGGTTTATGCGCACGCTTATTCTGGCTCTAATCTTCATATATTGCGCTATAGTCTCTATGCGTTTGAGTTCCTCTTCACTCTCAACGTTTATCATTAAAATATTTTGCCTCAAAGCATAGGCTATCTCGTTATCTTCTTTTCCAACGCCGCTGAAAATTATTTTGTATTTTGATATTCCAGCTATTAAAGCTCGTTTGACTTCCCCTATCGATACGCAATCACATCCCGCTCCGAGTTTGCCCAAATATCTTAAAACGCTTAAATTGGAATTTGCTTTAACAGCATAACAGATTAGTGATTTTTTAGCCTGAAAAGCCTCTTTTGCACTCTCAAACTGTTCTTTTATGTGTTCAAAATCATAAATATAAAGCGGTGTTTTATATTTTAAGGCAAGACTTTTAAAATCCATATCAATTCCTTTTATTAGTAAAATAATTTTATTATTTTATCAAAAAGCTCCATAAATATTATTAAAATCTAAGCTAAGGCTAACAATTTATGAAAAATTATATACATTTTTCTATACACTTTCTTACATGTAAGTTATTTTATGCTTTATCTGTTTTTCCCATACAAAATAAAGGCGAAAATACTCAAAGCTGCTATCGGCGCTAAAATAGCAATTTCTGGTAAAATAATAGAATTTATGGCAAATCTGCTCAAAGTAAAAAGTACGCCCCAACCAACAAGTGTGATGAAAATAAATCCGAAATTCATTAATGCAAGATTAAAAAATCTACCTGAAATCGGCAGGTAATAATATAAAATCACCACTACAAACGGCGCAAAAAATGGAAAAAATATCAAAAAATAGAGATTTGTTTTTACAGAGTTCATATTTACGCCTTGGGCTCCGAAAAATTTTATTGCATCCCAAGCGTCCGGAATCGATAAAGATTGGCTTCCAAGATGTGCGTTTTCAATGATTTTAGGACGAAATTGCTCTAATGCTCGAATGCTTTCAAACGTTTCTATTTCAATGCTCGCATTTTCTTTTGTCTCTATTTTCGGCTTTTTAATCTTTTCAACACTCTCAAACGTCCATACATTATCTTTAAAAATTCCCTTTTTTGCCGTAATTATCTCTTTTAGCTCATTATCTGCAATATCAAAAATCTTAATATCCAAAGCCTCTTGTTTTATTGGATTTAACTCGCCGAAATAGACATATTTGCCTTCATATTTCAAAAATAAATTTGAAGAAGAGCGCATAATTTGACTATATTTCAAAAGATTGCTTCTATATTCATACGCGTAAGTAAAGGAGGTAAAATTCAAAAGTATGTACGCAAAAACCAAAAAAATTGCAGTCAAAAATATTGGTAAAATCATTGCATTTTTAGTGATTCCCACAGAGTACATGCAAAGAAGTTCATTTGAACGTATCATGGAAAATTTTGAGACTATCATCGCAAATACTATAGATAAAGGAAGCGTATAACTTACCGCACTCATAAAGTTAAACGAGATATATAAAAGCTGCAAATTGGCAGAACCAGGTAAATCTTTATAATTAGTTACAAAATCAACACCGGCATAGAAAAACTCCAGTGCACAAAAAATGATAAAAAAATTTTTCAAATATAAAAATATAACATAGCGTTGATATATTTTAATCATTGCTGTTGCAGATTCCTTTTTTAGATGTATAGCGAGATATTACAGTATCTAAGCTTTCATTGGGTAAATCTCCAACGATTTTGACGCTGTAATTTATAAGTTTTTCTATACATGTAAGCTCATCTTTTGAAAAATTTTCCAAAACAAATTTTGCCATATCTTGCGAATTTTTAGGTGCGCCGATACCTATCCTAATCCTTATGTAGTCATTTCCTACATGTGAATCCATCGACTTTAATCCGTTATGACCGCCGCTTGAACCTCCTTTTTTTATGCGTATGCTTCCAAAAGGTATAGCCGTATCATCGTGTATTACTACAATTTCATCGGGTTTGTAAAAATCAAAAACCGCCCTTGCGCTTTGACCTGAGTTATTCATGTATGTGAGAGGTTTTAAAAAAAGATTTTGACCGCTTTTATATAATTCGCCAAAAAATTGAGATTTTGAAATGTTAGAGGCTTTGAGTTCGCCAATCAAACGATTAACGACCATAAAGCCTATGTTGTGTCTTGTGTTGGCATATTTTTCAGTAGGGTTGCCAAGTCCCACAAAAAGAAACATTTGGACTATTTAGCTTTTACTACGCCCACAACGGCAACTCTGTCCGCATCTACCATTTGAACATTGGCAGGCAGCTTGATGTCTCTTACGAGCAACGTTTGACCTACTTCCAAATTACTTACGTCAAGAACGAAAGAGTTTGGCAAAAATTCCGAAGCGCATTTTACGCAAAGTCTTCTTTTTGATTGCACTAAAACGCCTTTGTCTTTGATGCCCTTAGCTACACCGTTTATTACAACGGGTACAAAATATTTTGCGACAATTCCAGGAATCGCCACTCTTAAGTCTACATGTAAAATCTTATTCGCAACAGGATCTCTTTGATACTCTTGTATTATCACGTCGTAAACTTTACCGTCTACTTTTACAGGAAAAATCAAGCTCTCTTTCTTGCGAATTTCTTTAATAAACTCATTTTCTTTAAACGCAGCATGAATATTCTCAAAGCCTTTAGCGTAAATATTGGCGATAAGATAACCATCTCGTCTAAGCGATTTGAGCGCCTTTTTATCGATACTCTCTCTTAAAATGCCTTCTAGCATAATACTGTCCTTTAAAAAAATAAGAGAAAGATTATACCTTTTTTTACATAAAAACTATATAAGTTATCTTTTCAAATCTAATATATCAACATCGTTCATATCTACAGTCACATTAGAATTTTGCTCATCATCTTGCACATAGCTTTCAATATTTTTCAGCGCTTCAGCTTCTTTGCTCTTTTTGATGTCGTAATTATCAAGAAGTATTTTCAAATCGGCAGGCGATGTGGCCGCATATAACGCTTCGTGATAGTTTACAAAACCTTTCATATACAAATCAAGTAGTGCTTGATTGAAACTTTGACTTTTGTAGACATCTCTATCTTTCTCAATAGAATCTTTAATTTCACTCTCTCTGCTTTGAGCTATCATAGCCTCTATTCTTGCATTCTTTACCAAAATCTCGACAGCTGCAACTCTTCCTTTACCGCCTTTTCTTCTTATCAATCTTTGAGAGATAACCGCTTCAAGAACAGAAGAGAGAGATTGTCTAACTTGAGTTTGCTCGCCACCTTGAAACATACTTATAATACGTCCTATCGTCTCTTTTGCGTCTAACGTATGTAGAGTAGAAAGTACCAAATGTCCTGTTTCTGCCGCTCTTATCGCTGTTCTGATAGTCTCAACATCTCTCATCTCGCCAACCATAATAACATCCGGATCTTCTCTTAAAGATGCTATCAAAGCATCTGAAAAGCTTATGGCATCTTGCCCTACCGAGCGTTGATTTATGATACTTTGTTCATCTTGATAAATAAACTCTATCGGATCTTCAATAGTTATAATATGTTTTTGACTTGTCTGATTTATAGCATTTATAATAGCGGCAAGAGTCGTGCTTTTTCCACAACCAGTAGGTCCTGTTACAAGTATTAAGCCGCGTCTTTTTGAGGCAAAGTTTTCGATGACTTCGGGAAGTTCCAAAGATTCTACTGTCGGAATAAGCATAGGGACTACGCGAAATGCCGCTGAAATTCCGTCAGTTTGGTAAAACATATTGACGCGAAATCTGTAATCTTTGTCAAGCTTATAGATAAAATCTATATTTTTCTTTTTGGTAAACTCTTCGTATCTATCTTGCAAAAGCTCTTGGGCTAAAATTTCTACGTCGTCTTTCGTAAAAATATCATTATCTACCGTTACGATTTCGCCGTTGACACGTCCTTTGACATCCGAATCGGACTTAATATGTAAATCACTTCCATTATAGCTTACAAGAGATTCGAGACATTTTTTCAAAAATGTTATAGCGTGTATATCGTCTTTGATAATACCTACAGTTTCAGCCATCTTTTCTTTAAGTATACGTTTCATATCATTATCTTTCTTTTCGTCTTGTTGAGTATTTTTTTCCAATTTTACATCAGAATCTTTGCCTTTAATCTCTTTTATTGCAGATTTATCGTTTATCGGCTCTTTGGTTATCTCTTTTTTTATCGCAACTTTCTGTTTTGCAGCCATCTCTTCAACCTCCTCCTCTTTCTTTGTCTCTAAAACCTCTTTTTCTTTTATTTCAGCACTTTGTTCCATATCTCCAACACCCTCAAGTTCATCTTTGGAAACTTTCAAACTGTTTAGCATTTCTCTAAACGCTTGCTTGAACTGCTCCAATCCGTCATTTAGAAGATCAGCGTAAATCTCTTTAATATTTATCCCTTTGGATTCAACTTCTTCAAAATACTCTTGTATGCTCTGTTTGCTAGGACATGCTCTCTCGTCCGTATCTAAAATCTCTACAAAGCTTTCAATTGCGCCTAGCGGAGCGGTGTTAATAGCATTTTGATAAAGAAGCTTTGTAATGTAATAAGATGGTTTAACGCTCTTATCGCTAACGCCTGTACTTGCAAACAAACACCTAACATCAGAAATTTTCTGCTCTTTTATAAGTTGATATATATAAGATGCGTTCATTATGCCAAATTTCATTCTCTCCATGCCGTTAACTTCTAAAATAGGATCTAATTTCCTATCAAATCTACTCACGAAAACGCTTATTACCGCTTTTGGGAAATGTTTTTTCGGATTTCTTCTTTGAAATATATAAAAACCATTTTCAATGGCTTGCAAACACTTGCCTGCTTGCAAAGGAGAAAAAACGAGAGTAGCATTTACGTTTATGCCTTCTATTATCAAATCTTTTATCGTTTCGTATCCATCTACGGTAGCCGGAATTTTTATCATAATATTCGGCATATTGATTGCTTTGAAAAGTCTTTTTGCCTCTTCGGTCATTTTAGCCGCATCATCAGCAAACAACGGATTTACCTCTATGCTTGCAAAACCGTCAAGATCATTTGCCGTATGCGTGCGCAAAAGAAGTCTTGCAGCATTTTTAATATCTTCAATAGCCATAAGCTCATATCGCTCTTTAGGCAAAAGCTCTATACTTTTTTTCTTATCTTCATCATAAGCTTTTGAGTTTAAAATGGCGTTTCTAAAAATAACAGGATTGCTCGTGATACCGCTTACAATGCCGGCATCCACCAAATCATTAAATTTATTTTGCAAAAAATCTCTCTCTATCAAATCACACCAAACAGAAAAATTATTTGAGCCGATTGCCATTTTTTTCCTTTTATAATTCTTTATTTTTAAATTTTATTAAATATAGCCTAAAACTTTAGTTAAATTTTTCTCATCAATGACAACATTAGCGCTTTTTTTCAAAATCTCTTTTGCGCAAAACGCTACTTTTATTTTTGCAAGCACAAACATAGACAAGTCGTTAGCTCCGTCTCCAACAGCCATAGTTTCATCTTGAGATATTTTAAGCAGATTTTGTACTCGCCCCAACATATCGCCCTTTGAGTAACCAAACATCATATCGCCTCCGACAAGTCCGCTCAACTCTCCGTTTTTTACATGCAAGATATTTGCAAAGTCAGCGTCAAAGCCTAAAATATTTTTAGCCCAATTTGTAGCAAATCTAAATCCTCCGCTAAAAACTACGACTTTAATCTCTCTTAATTTAAGCTCTTTGATTAACTCTTTAGCGCCTTTCATATAGGTTAAATTTTGACAAATATCTATAGCCTTTTTTTCGTCCATGCCTCTCAATAAAGACACTCTTTTTTGCAGCGATTCAAAAAAATCAAGCTCGCCTCTCATGGCTGCAGCGGTTATCTTTGAAACCTCGTCTCCTACGCCGTAATTTCCGGCTAAAATATCGATAGTTTCTCCATCCATTAATGTCGAATCAAAATCAAATACGGCAAGTTTTATCATTTTTTATAGTCTTTAAAATAGTTTAATTTACAATTTTGATATAATACACCAATTTATTAAAAATCGGGTAAAAACAATATGCACTCATTGGTAAAAAAACGGATTTTTTTCACTCTGGAAATCACTCCTTTGCATGGAGCTGGAACTTGCGATATTATAAAAAAAATCGAAAATATACAGTTGATAAATAAAATAGACGCCTTTATAATTACAGACAATCCTTTGGCAAGACTCAAGTCAAATGCTGTTGTAACCGCTTTGAAATTACAAGAATATTTTAAAAAACCTGCGATTGCCACAATGTCAATGAGAGATAAAAATAAAATCGCTTTACAATCAGACTTACTCGGCGCAAATGAACTTGGAGTAAATTCTATTTTGGCACTTACAGGAGATAGTGCAGCGGCAAGCGATCAGCCAAACGTCAAAGGAGTTTTTGAAGCAAACTCGCTTCTCTTACTGGAAATTGTAAAATGTTTTAACGCTGGAATTGATTATTCGGGCAAGCCGTTTTCATATCCGCCAAAACCCATATCGGCCTTTTGCGTTTGCAGCGCGGTAGCAAATCATCAAAAATCTTTGCAAAAAAAGATAGCCTCAAAACTTAGGTTTTCACCGCTTGGCATCATATCTCAACCGATATACTCAATCCAAAATGCAAAAATGCTGAAAAAAATATTTGATGATGCAAAAAATGAATTTAAAGAGGCAAAAACGGAACTTGTTTTTGGTTTTTTCCCCGTTACAAGATTAAGAACGGCACAATTTTTAAACTCACATGTTCCCGGAGTTCAAATTCCAGAGGAGTGGATGCTAAAGCTTGAAAACGCTAAAAAAATAAGCGAAGAAAAAGAGTTTGAAACAGGATTTGAATTATCGAAAACACTTTTAAAAGACTTGACGAATTTTCATCCAAAAATACATATTATGGGCGCAAATAATTTTTCGCTTTTAGACAAACTACTTGAGTAAATACGAGCAAATATTTTGCTTCCGAAAATAGCTTGTTACATGTATCACATAAATATCAAAATTCTGTTTTTTGCACAAAAATCTATTATGTTATTAACTACGAATACTAACCATTTGCTGTTAAAATCTTAAAATTATAGCGCTTGTATTTGATAAATTTTTAAATAAATTCGGTCAATTTATCTACGTTTTATTTTATAAAAATCGCTTTGGTAGTCGATATAAAATCAGCCGTTTTTATTTTTAAAATTAAACAAATTTGCCGAATATTTGCTACATGTAAAATTCAAAAGCTTTAAATTCACAATTTTCAAAACGATAAAAAAGTTTATCACATGCAAATGAAGCAAAATTTACATATTTTATGCCGCTACATGTAAAGGATTGATTTTGATGATAATGCCCCTCTAAAACTACATCGCAATTTTTATATTTTTTTAATTTCTGCGAGATTTTTTCTTCAAAATTTTCTACATTTCGGCAAATCTTTTTACCTTGCTGACTTTTTAATACAAATTTAGTTATTAACCCGCCAAAATCAAGTTTATTCAGCACAAAAATAACGCCTTTGCTTCTAACTATTTTTGTGTAAATCTTATAAAAAAAATCCCCATGCAAATCTCCATGCGAAAGGGCGAAAGTCAAATTTGCAGCTTTTGCGTAAAAAGGTTGTTTTTCAAGCGATATGACATTTACATGTTTGAAAATACCGCTCAAATTAAAATCATGATTGCCTTCAAGATAATAAACTTCAGTATTCTGCGCGATTTTATCCAAAAGTTCCAACTCTTGTTTGTGTAAAAACATAGCATACTGTGCGCCGCTTGATAAAAAATCAAACATATCTCCCATCAAAAAAAGTTGCGGCGCATTTATTTCGTTAGCTTCTATCTTTTTTAAAAACTTTGCAAATTCTTTTCTGTTCACACCGTTTTCATGAGCATCGGCAATAAAAATCGCCCCTTCTTTTAAGATAGTATCGAAACTTTTTTTGTTGTTCTTTAAAGTTTTTGTCTGTAATTTTTTTTTACGGAACATAAGCAATTTTTGGAACTCCTAAATCCTCATCAAATCCAAACATCAAATTTGCATTTGTCAAAGCTTGCGCCGAAGCTCCTCGCAAAAGATTGTCAATGCTCGAACTAACAAACGCTATACCGCCTTTGCTTATCGCAAAAATATCGCAAAAATTAGTCCCTGCCGTCATTTTTATACTAACAGCTTCATCTCTTATTCTGACAAATTTCTCATGTTCATAAAATTTCGTTAGTACGTTTTTGGCATTTATGGGCTCTTTTAATTGTATGTATGCGTTGATTAACATTCCTCTTGTAATAGGCAATAGATGCGGAACAAAATGTATATCGTTTTTTATGCCGTTTTTATTTAATATTTCGGCAATTTCCGGTTCATGCCTATGTTCTAATGCATTATAAGAGATAAAATTTTCATTCACATGTACGAAATGTTCGCCATAAGTTATCTTTTTGCCGCGACCTGAGACTCCGCTTTTAGCATCTATAAAAATAGGCGTATTTTCTTTGATAAAAGATTTGAACGGCAATAACGCTAAAATTGAAGCTGTCGGATAACAGCCAGGATTTGCCACTAAAGAGGCTTTTTTTATCTTTTCACGATTAATTTCCGGCAAACCGTAAACAGCATCTTTCAAATGTTTCTCATCCAAATGCTTACCATAATATTTTTCATAATTTTCCAAAGAGAGTCTATAATCGGCCGACAAATCAATAACGCGAATGCCAAGTTCCAAAAGTTCCTTCGCAAAATCCATAGCAGTTTTGTGAGGCAACGCCAAAAATGCAAGTTCGCACTCTTTTGCTATTTCTTTGGGATTGCTTTTTTTTACATCAATATCTACTACATGTAATAAACTCGGATGCAAATCGCTTGTTTTTCCGCCGCCTTCGCTTGTTCCTATATAACTTAGCGTAAAATTAGGATGATTTTGCAAAAGTTTTATCAACTCAAGTCCGGTATAACCGCTTGCGCCAATTACAGCGACATTAATTTTTTTCATAAGTTTTCCCTAAAATTTGATAGGTTCGAAATATACTTCAAGCACTTCATACGAAACTTTGCCGCCGGGAAGCACCATATCCACCTCATCCCCGACTTTTTTTCCGACAAGCTGCTTGGCAAGAGGCGATGATATGGAGATAAATCCTTTGTCAGGATTGCTCTCAATTGCCCCGACTATCGTATATATTATGACTTTACCGCTATCCAAATCTTCCAATTTTACCGTTGAACCAAACAATACTTTTTTATGCTCATACGTGCTAGGGTCAATTATTTGCGCGCGCGAAATTAAATCCGTAAATTCCGCTATTCTAGTTTCAATAAACGTCTGTTTTTCACGAGCCGCATGATATTCGGCATTCTCTTTCAAATCGCCATGACTTCTTGCAACGTCTATCTCTATAACAATTTGCGGACGCTGCACTTTTTTCAAGTCATTAAGTTCTGCCTCCAATTTGGTAAATCCAAAAAGGGTCATCGGTTCTTGTTTCACACTCATCTCCAAAAATAAATAAAATTTTTAATTATACACTAATTTAGCCACGACTTCCGAACTGCCATGTTTCAATATTTGTTCTAATTTCTTAGAACGTTCAAAAAAACTACTTCTATCAGTGCTTTCATACTCATTCAGTAAATTTTGCACATTCACGTCTTCTTGCAATAACTCTACATGTAAGGGCGCTTCTTCACAAAAATCAAATATAATATTTGCAAGCCCCGCATATTTTAACTTTACAAATCTTTTCGCTATGAAAAAATCAAGTTTTTTTGCTTTATAACAAAGAACGAAAGGCGTTCCTATTAGTGCCGCTTCAAGCGTAGCAGTACCAGAACATATATAAGCAAACTCAGCCTCATACAAACTCTCATATGCGTCATATGAAATAGTAAAACCGCTTAAATCCCCATAAAGCGACTCTATGTCATCTTTGTCAAAATGCTTTGGAATAACGATAACATTTTCCTTATTGAGCTTTTTTGCCGTCTCTTTAAAAATATCTATAAGAGCTTTTATTTCGCTTTTGCGAGAACCCGGCATAAAAACAATCTTACCGTTTTTATTTAAATCTTTTTTTCTATTTTTTATCTCATCCAAAAGCGGATTTCCAACATAAATCGAGCGTGTAAAAAATCTATCTTCAAATGGAAATATTGAAGCTAAATTTGTACAATATTTTTCAACCTTTGCCGCACGTTTTTTTCTCCATGCCCAAACCTTAGGTAAAATATACCATGTTATAGGAATACTTTTATTGATTTTTCGTATCTCTTTTGCTAACGGCAAATTAAATGCAGGAGAGTCTATCAATAAAACATGTTCTGCTTTAACGCTTAATTTAGCCATCTTTTTGATGGCTTTTTTTGCTTTTACGATTTTTGAGAAAATATCTAAAAATCCCATAACGGAAAATTCTCCGGAATCCAAAATAGGTTCACCAAATTGCGAATCAAAAATACCAAAAAGCTCATAATCTTTCAAACTGTCAAGAATGGGTTTTAAGTGTAGATTTGCCGATGGCTCTAATGCGCTCACCAATAATTTTTTCATAATTGCTCGTTTGTTGATTTTAAAACGGATTATACCAAAACCGCTCGACAAAAGTCGTAAAAATGCTCATATTTGAATAAAATGATTGGTAAAAGCAGATAATTTTACAGTAGGATTTCAATAAAACAGCAAAGAGAGAAAATCGCTTTAGAAAAAACTTAAATTAATTAAAACAACTCTTCGCTAATTCAAATAAACACGCCATTCATATGAACTGTCAGGATACGCCATCCACAAATATATTATTTTACCGCTTGATTTAAAGCATTCCCATGTATTATGTACAAAAGAGCATTTAAAACCGCGCGATTTGAGAGAGTTTGCATATGCATTTGACATTGACGTCATGCTTTCATTGTAAAATTTTGCGATTTGAATATACGCAATATCGACATCAACAAAATCAAACACACTTTTGTACAACGCGCTATTATGAGTTATGCTTCCGCTTGTTGTTATACATAAATTAATGTCACTATCATCTGCAATCTTGGCAATTGCTTCAACTAAAATACCATCTTCCACATAACTTCTTTCATATCTTCTCGCATTGTCGTTATAACAAAACCGCTTGTTTAAAATATTATCTTTGAAACGTCTGATTTCATCCTCGGACACGAAAAAATATTCAATATTGCTCTTTATGGATGTAACGGTAAAATCAACATCATTAAACGCGGGAAAAGAAAAATCTATCAATTCTAGTGAAATTTTGCCCTTATCAAAAGAGCTTCCGTCGCCTCCGCAGATAGTCAAAAACGCTAAGGTTAAAACTAACGCTAAATAGCTCAACCAAATTTTTCATTTGCAGTTCCTTGCAGGAAATTTAATATCAATACCAAAGCGTAAATATTGGATTGCATTTTGTATTTTTTTCTATCTGCATGTTTAAAGTGCTGTTAAACAAATGTTATCCTTTAAATATTTAGGTATTAAAGACTATAAAGTTTCAATTGAAATCAATCAATTTTTTGCCTACATGTATATAAAACCATATAAATTCTGATGTTATATTGATCTACATGATGAATGAAAAATAAAATAAAAAACTCTATCTGGTTTTGCGATAAAACAAAAATGCCCTACCGCAAAACTTGATTTAGGTTCAGCCTTTTAACTATCTTAAACGAATACCCCACATTGCTTTGTATTCACCATTAGAAGTTTCCCAAAAATACCCCACTCTATCAACGATTTTATCGCACACCCAATCACTACTAACCGTGCTTAGGTAACATTCGAAACCATGTTGTGCTTCTCTTAGAGTGTTAACATAATATTGATGGGTTGCGTGATTATTTTGAGCGTAGGATTTCTCAACATAAACATAAACAATGTTTGCATCGATAGAACCAAATATTTCTTGGTATAACGTGCTGTTATGAGCTAAATTGCCTGTCGTAATTATGTCTAAGTATATAGAAGTATCATAAAGATAGGCAGTTGCATTGCTTGTAACGCCCGTTATCACATTACTTTTTGCGCATTGCGTACCGTCTGGAATACAAGAAAATCCTTTATCTGAAACGAGATTATCTCTAAAATTATTAATTTTGCTTTTAGACACAGGAGAATATTCGACGCTGCTCTCAACGGTAAAAGCATTAACATTAAGAACAGGAAAAGAGGAGTCTATCATTTCCAGCGTAACTTCGCGATTGTCAGAATAACCTTCACCGCCTCCATCGCCTCCGCAGCCAACCAAAAATACTAAGGTTAAAACCAAAGTAAATAACTTAACCAAACTTTTCATTTGCAGCTCCTTACAGGAAATTTATATAACGATTTCAAGAACATAACCGTATCTCTGCAAAACTAAATAATTAACAAATTGTTATAATATATAAATACTAAACAAATAGATTATATATAGAGTTTGATTAAAAATAAATTAATCGATTTTTTGGGGGATTACATGTACAAAAATTCCATAAAGCAGTGTCGCAAATGGAGTTATGCTAACTCCTATTATAAATGGGAAAAAAGCAAAATGTCCGCTTCTTGCGAGGATTGAAAACAAAATAAAAAATGCAACATATCCGACTATTCTGTAAATAGAAAAAAACCCGCGTGCCGAACCTTTCACATGTTTGATATTTTCTCTTAATTTTGAAACATTTTGTTTTGATTCCTCTTCGTCATAAAGCTCGTACGGGTCTTCGATTTTATCTATCGCATCGCGTTCTGCAAAATTTTCATCTATCAAAGAGATTTTGTTTTCCACCATCTTTTTATAACCAAATAGTGAAAAAACAGTTACAATAAACGAACCTATAAACCCGACTTGTGTGTTAACAAACCAATCAAATCCCATATATAAGGATAACAAAACAATCGACAAGTCAAGCGCTAAAAAAATAGATACAATGCGTTTAAAATTTATCATCTTCATCATCATCTTTGGAATTATATTTATAACGCGGCTCATTCTTAAGTTCGTCATAACTCTTTTTTTGTTTCAAATACGCTTTATAGACATCATAGACGGCAGCTCCCACGCCCCAAAAAACGCCAAGCCACAGTGTCCACCACTCTCCTGTAATATTTTTTAGCCAAAAGCCTATAGCTACTCCGATGACTACTGCTACAACCATTGAAAGTCCCAATGACAGTTGGTCAGCTCCTTCTATAATTTTGCCGTATTTTGGCTTTTTTTGCTTTTCACTCATTTTCCAATCTCCCTAAAGACTTCATTTGCTGCGCATATGGTTTTTTGTATCATATCTTCATTCATTGCATCGCAAATAAACCCGGTTTCAAATTGCGAACATGCAAAATAAAATCCTCGCTCCAACATACCTTTATGAAACGCTGCAAATAGTTTCGTGTCGGATTTTAACGCATCGTCAAAATTTTTGACCTCTTTCTCATTGAAGAAAAAACCAAACATACTGCCTCTTGTACAAACTTGCAAATCTATGTCCTCTTTGTCTGCGGCTTTTTTAAAACCTTTCATCAATAAATTCGACAAATATCCAAGCTTAGCATACAAATCTCTACTTTTAAGTATTTTTGTAACAGAAGCCAATCCTGCGCTCATAGCGACCGGATTTCCACTCAAAGTACCGGCTTGATAAATAGGACCTTGAGGGGATAATTCGCTCATTATCTCATTTTTGCCCCCAAACGCGCCTACCGGCATTCCGCCGCCTATAACTTTGCCAAATGTCACAATATCCGGCTCTACTTCGCTAAAACCCTGCGCACCTTTCAAAGAAGCGCGAAATCCGCTCATGACCTCATCGAAAATAAGTAGTGATTTATGTTTATCACACAAAGCACGTAAATCTTTTAAAAATTTTATGTCCGCAGGCACCAATCCCATATTTCCCGCAATAGGTTCAATCAAAACACAAGCAATGTTATCAGACGCTTCAAAACACTCTTCTACGCTTTTTATATCGTTATAATCGGCTAAGAGCGTATGTTTTGCGAGCTCTTTAGGCACGCCGGGACTACTTGGAGCTCCAAACGTTGTTGCTCCGCTTCCGGCTTGCACCAGCAAAGAATCGCTATGTCCATGATAACAACCTCTAAATTTTACGATATCGTCTCTTTTTGTATAACCTCTTGCGAGTCTAATAGCGCTCATAACGGCTTCAGTACCGCTGCTTACAAAACGAATTTTTTCGACTGCCGGGAAAAGTGCGCAGATAATTTTCGCAAGTTTGGTTTCTACTTTGGTCGGCGCTCCAAAACTCAACCCTTTTTTTACGGTTTTTATAACAGCTTTTTCTATATCTTTATCGGCATGTCCAAATATAAGCGGTCCCCAACTTTGTACAAAATCAAGATATCTGTTTTTATCTATATCCGTTATATAAGCGCCTTTACCTTCAGCTATGAAAGGAGGCGTTTGATTGACGCTTAAAAAAGCCCTTACCGGAGAATTCACGCCTCCCGGAATTAACTCTTTTGCTTTTGCATAAGCCTTGATGCTATTTTTGTGTTTTAACATGTAGTCCTCTTTTTATTGATTTTTTAACTCTAACCACTCTTCAAGCGATACAAATTTATCCATACTTATGGGCTCAATCTTTAAAATTTCAGTCAAACTTTTAACGCCCATAGATAAAAGATATTGTAAGTTATTGTCAAATGTCGCATTCTGTATAACAAATATATCTTTTTTATGTATCTCAAACATAAACCCGCCGTTTGGTATGGGAGATTGGGAAAGCGTAACTGTATAATGGTCTTTTACAACGCTCTCTTTTTGTGAATACATAAGCCCTATATTGTAACCTACATTTCCAAATCCTTTTATTACAACGACCAAAACCTTAGTTTCTCCTTTTTTTGAAGAGTTAAAGATATTGATTATGTCTCTTATTGTCGTGTATCCTGGGATTTTTGAAAACAAGGCTTCAAAAAGCGAAGCTATTTTCGTATTTACAATCACGCCCACAATATACAGTGTAACCACCAAAATAACAAGGGTGAGCAAAATCCACAAAAAACTTTGACCGTCTATTTTAATTCCAATAAGTTCAAAAATTTTATAAGTTACAGCGTCTATCTTTCCATATAACCAAAAAACTATAAAAACTACGGCTGCTATAGGCAAAAGCCAAAAAAGCCCTTGAAATATATTTTCGGCAAAATGCTTCAAAACAGTTCTTTTATCTTGCATGTGAGAACTCCTATTTTTGTGTAATTATATTTATATTAATTGTAATTTTCATAAAATTGTAAATTTTTAAACCGCTTAATGCCATTGGTAGATTTTATATATTATAAGAAAATTTATGACATTATCGGCACTCTTAAAACTTTTATTTTGACAATGATTTTAAGTTTACTCTATCGCTTCTTGCTCAAAATACAAATATTGTCCCAAAAGATAATCACGATGAAAAACGGATGTTATCGAAATAAAGATTTTTATACTCTTGACATTTTTGATGTAGGCTTTGCGAGTATTGATTTGCAAATACTTTTGCAAGCGTTTAATTATTTTACTATCTGCATTCGTTATATTAGTTTTAAAAAAATAGCGCCGAATCGATTTTAGAATATTTACTATGAATGCCAAGAAAGCGGAAAAAATTAAGTAGCCATAATGTTATAATGCCAAAAAGGACAATCACATGCAAAAAAGAATTTTAATTACAAATGACGACGGATATGAAAGCGAAGGTCTTTTGGCTTTAGCTGAGGCTCTAAAACCGTTAGGACAAGTTACTATAGTAGCGCCAACCACCGAAAAATCAGCATGCGGACATTCGCTTACGGTAACAAAACCTTTGAGATTTATACAAGTAGACGACGATTTTTTTAAACTTGACGACGGAACTCCAAGCGATTGTATTTATTTAGCTACCACAGCATTATTTGAAAAAGATAAACAGCCGGATTTGATAGTAAGCGGGATAAATAAAGGTGCAAATCTTGGCGAGGATATCACTTACAGCGGAACGGCGGGCGGCGCTATGGAGGGTATTTTGCACGGAATCCCGTCTTTTGCTATATCTCAATACTATACAAACAGCCGTTCTATGCTTGATGTTCTTGGTTATGAATTGGCACGCGAAGTTGCTTATAATTTGGCAAAAAGGATTTTACAAGGCTCTTGTCCGCTTGGAACAAGGGAGTTTATAAACGTCAATATACCGCCAATACCGCCAAAAGAGTGCAAAGGATATAAAGTAACAAGGACAGGAAGCAGAGCATATGAAAGCACGGCTCTGCTCAATAAAAATCCTCGCGGCGAAGAGTATTATTGGATAGGAGTCGATGCTCTGATGTGGCAAAGAGATATTAATGAAGAGTCCGATATATACGCCCTAAACCAAGGTTTTGTATCACTCACTCCGATAAAAATTGATATGACGGCTCACGATAAAATAAAAACTCTAAAAGAGTGGATAAACTTGTGATTTTGCAAAAACTTAATTTAGCATAAGTTTTTAGTTATACATGTATGTTACTTCTTGCATGTAGCAAGTTTGATTATGTTTTTACGACGAGGCTAAAATAACTTTTACGCATTGCAAAATCCTTATATGTAGAGCAAAAATAATCTTTTTGCGAATAAATGCCAAGATTATCATGATAAGACTTAATTTTATGCTTACATATAGGGTTAAAACGACTATCCTTTATCTATTTTATACGCATAGTCTTGCGGAAAATTCCAACGCAATTCATATGTCTTTTAAAAAACCTCTTTTTTTGAATTTGTTTGATAAAATTGCATTAGTTTTTTGGATACATGTATATTAGGAAAACTTTTGATAACTTTTCAAACAATAGAAAAAATAGCTTCAAAACAACAAGGGGCACTCAAGGAGTATAAACCTTCGTGGGATTCTACGCTTTTTTGGATAGGTAGCAGAATGTTTTTGCTTATTATGCATGATGATGAGATGCCTATGATGAATTTCAAAAACGACCCATTTATAAATATCCATTTGAGAGAAAAGTATCCCGAAATCACGGCCGGCTATCACATGAACAAAAAACATTGGAACACGTTGTATTACAAAAACTCAAATCTGGACATAAAGTTTTTAGAGCAATTAATTTACGAATCTTACGAAACAGTCTTTAACTCTCTCACGAAAAAAGAGCGATTTTTTGTAGAGACTAAACTATAAAAACCTATTAAACTATCCTTAATATATTTTTCGGTATCATTTTGCCCTTGTATAAAAAATCCACCCATAAAGGATAGCTATGTACGCTATTATCAGAAACGGCGGGAAGCAATATAAAGTTCAAGAAGGCGACTACATAAATGTAGACAAACTTGACGCTCAGCCGAAGGATAAGATAGAGGTTACGGAAGTTTTAGCGATTAACGATAAAGAGCTAAAAATCGGAACTCCATATGTTGAAGGTGCAACTGTAGAGCTTGAGGTAGTAAATTCAGGCAAAGATAAAAAAGTTGTTATTTATAAAAAACGCAGACGAAAAGACTCAAAATTAAAAAGAGGCTTTAGACGACAATATACTCGCGTTAAAATAGTAAAAATAAGCGCTTAAGGAGAAGATAATGGCTCACAAAAAAGGTCAAGGTAGTACCCAGAATAACCGCGATTCCGCAGGACGTAGGTTAGGCGTAAAAAAATTCGGCGGTGAATTCGTGAGAGCAGGAAATATTATCATTCGTCAGCGCGGAACCAAAACACATACAGGCAAAAATGTCGGCATTGGCGTTGACCACACTATATATGCACTCATTGATGGTTTTGTAAAATTCGAACAAAAAGATGCTAAACGCAAAAAAGTATCTGTTTATCCAATTGCCTGATTTAAAGGCTCTCTCCCCTCGACCCTCTTTGCCCTTATAAGAGGGTCTTTTGCAAAGAAGGCTAAAGTGATGAAAAACAGTACCATAAAATCAATTTTTTCCATTCTGTTTATCATCACAAACGTCATAGCTAATAAATGCGGCAAATTGGCCCGATATAAAATCTCTTATAAAAAGTTAAACAACATTTGCAGCAAATACAAAACAAGAGCGGTCAATAGCCAAAGTATAATATCAAACGACGCTCGGACGACACAAGAGCGTAAAAAATTATCACACTCTTTTGAAGTTTATAAATTTGAGAATACAAATGTTCAAACAGTGGTTTTCGACCAATATCTTACAAAAAAAACTCAATGCAAAATCAAAGAGTTGAAGCAGTTGCTCGCTAAAAAGAGTAACTTATATTTTCCAATAAGTAGCAAACAATGTTTATAGACAGCGTGGAACTTACGTTAAGTTCAGGAAAAGGCGGAGCCGGAGCGGCTACATTTAGACGAGAAAAATTTGTAACCAACGGCGGACCTGATGGCGGAGACGGTGGTAGAGGCGGAGACGTATTTTTCATTGTAGATAAAAATTCTCATACTTTATCTGCTTTCCGCGGATTAAAACAGTTAAAAGCCAAAAACGGCGAAAACGGACTCAACAGCAAAAAACATGGCAAAAAAGGCGAGAATTTAGAGATAATAGTGCCTCCCGGAACACAAGTCATAGATGCGGAAAGCGGAAAAGTTTTATTGGATTTGATTGAAGAAAAAGAGAGAACTTTGTTTTTAGAAGGCGGACTTGGAGGACTTGGAAATTGGCATTTTAGAAGTTCCACCAATCAACAACCGCGCTATGCGCAAAAAGGACTTGAGGGAAAAAGCACTCTTGTGAGATTGGAACTCAAACTAATAGCAGACGTTGGACTTGTAGGTTTTCCAAACGTAGGCAAATCCACGCTAATATCTGTTGTCTCAAACGCAAAACCACAAATAGCAAATTATGAATTTACAACTCTAACCCCAAAACTCGGCGTAGTACAAGTAGACGACTTCAACTCTTTTGTGATGGCCGATATACCAGGAATAATAGAGGGAGCAAGCGACGGCAGAGGTTTAGGGCTGGAATTTTTAAAACATATAGAAAGAACAAAATTTTTACTTTTTATGTTGGATATCACAAGTCAAAAAAGTCTTGAAGAGCAGTTTGAAATTTTAAAACTCGAACTAAATAAATTTTCAAAAAAGATGACAACTAAAAAATTTGCCATTGCAATTACTAAAACGGATGCTATAGCTTTAGAAGAAGCGAGCGATAAAATTATCTCCTTTTTTAATTCTTTACATGTAAATAGAAACAACGATTTAAGATACACTTTATCGGATAATCTGCCAAATTATTTACATGAAAAGGCGCAAAGAGAAGATATCTCCTTCATATTTCCCATCTCTTCAGCAACAAACTTTAATATAAGAGCGTTGATTTTTGCGTTGAGCGATATTTTAAAAGAGGCAAAAGATGAAAAAACGAATAGTGATTAAAGTAGGAACGCATGTTTTGACCGAAAAAGGAAAATTATGTGTTCCGAGATTTGAAAAACTTGTCGAATTTTTAGTGCTTGCTATGGAAAAATATGAAGTGATTTTAGTAAGTTCCGGCGCTGTGGCAACAGGATTTTCAAAAATAAAATTGGACAAAAAAATAGTATCCGACAAACAAGCTTTAGCGGCTATTGGGCAACCGTACCTTATACAATATTACAATGAATTTTTGCAAAAACATGGAAAATTTGGGGCTCAAATACTATTGGTTTCTGACGACTTTGACTCAAGAAAGAGGACAAAAGCAGCGCGCGATGCAATAAATGCACTTTTAAAAAACAATATCCTGCCCATAATAAATGAGAACGACACAGTAGGCGTTGAAGAGATTGTATTTGGTGATAACGACCAATTATCCGCACATGTAACGCACTTTTTTGACGCCGATATATTGATAATATTATCGGATATTAACGGATATTACGATGCTGACCCAAAAGAAAATCAAAATGCAAAACTTATCTTACATATAGATAATATAAACGAGAGCGAATTACATAAAAATATAAACGTCGGTTCGGAATTTAGCACAGGCGGCATTGTAACAAAACTAAAAGCCGCTGACTTTTTGCTTAAAAACGGACGTTCTATGTTTTTAGCGAGTGGATTTGATTTAAGCGATGCTAAAAATTTCATCTTGAAAAATAAACACAGCGGCGGAACGCTATTTGCGCCAAAAAACAGATTGAAATGAAAAAATACCGCATAATTTTTATGGGTACGCCCCATTATGCAACGACTATCTTTAAATCTTTGATTGAATCTTGCGATATGAATGTTTGCGCGGTTTTTACACAACCTGATAAAAAAGTCGGGCGCGGACAAATTTTAAGCTCACCTCATATAAAACAATTTACCCAAAATAATAATTTAAAGTTGGATATATTTCAGCCTGAAAGCATAAAAGATAACAACACGGCGGAATATATAACATCACTAAAACCTGATTTTATAATTGTTGCGGCATATGGGAAAATATTGCCCGAAAGTATTTTGCAAATCGCGCCTTGCATAAATCTACATGCGTCATTGCTTCCCAAGTACAGAGGTGCAAGCCCAATACAACAAGCTATACTAAATAATGACAAATACAGTGGCGTCACTGCGATGAAAATGGCCAAAGGACTTGACACGGGCGAAATATTGGGATTTAGCTATGTAAAAATAGAAAATTTGAATTCGGACGAACTTTTTGAACTGCTTTCCAAAAAAGCTGCTGCTCTAACGCTTAAAGTTATTCGCTCTTATGAAAATATACTGCATGTAAAACAAAGCGACGTTCTTAGTTCAAAAACTTCAAAAATAACAAAAGAGGATGGCAAGATAAATTTTAATCTTACATGTAAAGAGTTGAAACAAAAATCACTCGCTTACACCTCTTGGCCGGGAGTTTTTTTGCCAAACGGATTGAAACTCAAATCTTTTGAGTGCGAAAAAATAAATCACGATAGTAACATGGGCATTATCACGCAAATCAGCCAAAAAGATGTGGTTGTAACATGTGCGGACGGATACGTAAAATTATCGCGCGTAGCAGCCCCGTCAAAACAAGAGACAGATGCGTTTTCATATGTAAACGGAAAAAGGATAAAAGTTGGAGATACGTTTTATTGATGAGATAAATTCAACTCACGTTTGGTTATGTAACGCCATAAAAAGCAAAGATGTAACAGAGCCGTTTGCACTATATGCAAAAATGCAAAGCGACGGCGTAGGAAGCAGAGGAAACACATGGCAAGGATATGAAGGAAATCTATTTTTGAGTTTTGCCCTACCCTCTTTTATGCTTCCCAATGATTTGCCGCACGCTTCGGCATCTATCTATTTTTCGCAGCTTTTGGTTGAATTTTTGAGACAAAAAGGCTCTTTAGTACGGCTAAAATGGCCTAATGATTTTTATTTGAACGATAAAAAAGTCGGCGGGATTATCACGGCAAAAATAAAAGATTTTTTTGTAATATCTGTCGGTATGAATCTCGCATATGCAAAAAAAGAGCATAGTGTGCTTGATATATCAATAACGCCCCACGAACTTGTAAACGATTTTATACCCCCTTTAAGAGATTTTCCTTCATGGAAGCATATTTTTAGTAAATATAAGTTAGAATTTCAGTTCAGCCAAAATTTTGGCATACATGTAGAGGGTGAATATCTCCTCTTGAAAGAGGCAAAACTGTGCCCTGACGGGTCGATAGAGATAGAAGGTAAAAAGGTATATAGTTCAAGATGAGCGAAGTTATAACTATAGCCAACCAAAAAGGCGGGGTTGGAAAAACTACTACTGCTGTTAATTTATCCGCATCTTTGGCGGTAGATGGTAAAAAAGTTTTATTGATTGATATAGACCCTCAATCAAACGCTACTACAGGGCTTGGGTTTAATCGTAACAATTATGAGTTTAACATATACCATGTTCTTATAGGACGCAAAAAACTTTCGCAAATTATATTAAAAACAGAAATAGATAACCTATCTTTAGCGCCTTCTAATATCGGTTTAGTCGGAGTTGAAAAAGAGTTTTACGACAATGACACAAGAGGTCGCGAGCTTATACTAAAACACGCTATAGACGAAATAAAAGAAAATTATGATTTTATATTGGTAGATTCGCCACCGGCTCTTGGCAGTATTACCATCAATGCTTTAAGCGCCGCAGATTCCGTTATTATTCCTATTCAATGTGAATTTTACGCTTTAGAGGGATTGGCGCAGCTATTAAATACCGTAAAACTTGTTAAAAAAACTATAAATCCATCTTTAGAAATACGAGGTTTTTTGCCAACAATGTTCAGCACTCAAAACAATCTTTCGCGTCAAGTTTTTGCAGATTTACAACAACATTTTAAAAATAAACTATTTGTGACAAAAAATGACAAAGCTTTTGTCGTAATACCAAGAAACGTTAAATTAGCAGAATCTCCAAGCTTTGGAAAACCGATTATCTTATACGACGACAAATCTCCAGGCTCTATTGCGTATAAAGATTTAGCAAAATCTATTTTGGCGAGTTAGTAATGGCAAAAAAAGCATTAGGAAGGGGTCTTGGCGCTATTTTTGAAGATGTAGAAGAAGCTTACAGACAGGAATTCCAACAGGATAATTCTCGCATCCAAGAGATAGAAACGGACAAAATCGCACCAAATCCATATCAACCTAGAATAAATTTTAAAGAGGATGCTTTAAAAGATTTAGCGTCTTCTATTAAAAGACATGGGCTTTTACAACCTATTTTGGTAATCAAAAAAGAGAACGGTTTTATGTTACTTGCAGGCGAAAGACGTTTGCGCGCCAGTCAAATGGCGGGATTTAAAACCATAAAAGCTATAGTGGCAGATTACGAATCTGAGAAGTTGCGCGAATTAGCTCTTATTGAAAATATCCAAAGAGAAGATTTAAACCCGATAGAACTTGGAAAAGCGTATCAAGAACTTATAAACGAATATGATATTACTCAAGAAGGCTTATCGGAAATAATCCACAAAAGCCGTGCGCAAATCACAAATACTATAAGACTTTTATCGCTCTCTGAAAAAACTAAACAGTTGATAGCCGAGAATAAAATATCGCAAGGACATGCAAAAATTATTGTAGGACTTGATGCAATTGATGAAGAGACTGTAGTAAATACTATCTTAGGTCAACGACTAAGTGTAAGAGAAACGGAAAATCTTGTAAAGCAGCTTAAAATAAATCCTGCATCTTTAAAAAAACAAAAAAAAGAGGTTAAATTTAATCCATCTCTGCAAGCTTTGCGTGAAAAGATTACAAACTTGGGATTAAAAGTGAAAATAGCGAAAGACTCTTTGACAATAAATTTTAAAAACTCACAAGAAATAGAAAGTTTTTTGGAGCGCATGGAAAGCTTGAAATAACTTTTTCTGAAAAATTTAATGAAAGTTTTTTGTTTAAAATGGTAAAATCCCGACTTTGTTTCACAAAAATGAAAGTCGACTAAAATCGTCGACTGCTCAAAATTAAGGAGAAAGCCCATGCTGGACATGTATCTCGAATTGATATTGCCAACTGCAGCTATATTTTTAACTCTACTGTTCATCCTCAATAAAATCCTCTACAGACCGCTGCTTGATTTTATGGATAACAGAAATGCTCTTATAAAAAAAGATTTGGACAATGCAGCCGGAAACTCTGCCGATACAAATGTTTATTATGAAGAAGCTAATAAAATAATTCTTGACGCCAAAAACAAAGCGGCAAGAGAGCGTGCCGATATTTTGGCAAAAGCAAAAATTGATTCCGAAGATAAGATAAAAGAGAGAAAAAATAGACTCGAAACAGAGTATATTGATTTTACCAAAACTCTTGAAAAAGAGAAAAAAGAGCTTAAAAATGCTCTAACCAGTCAGTTGCCTCTCTATAAAGAGGCTATAAAAGCAAAACTTAGCAAAATATAGGAGAGTACATGTTAAAATATATTGCGCTTTTGATAATTCCGATGTTATCTTTTGCAAGTGATTCGGGAGAAACGGATATACTTCAACGCTCAATTAACTTTTTTCTGTTTGCCGGACTTCTTTACTATCTTCTAGTCAACAAATTTAAAATACAAAATATCTTTAAAGATAGAAAAAAAGGTATCGCGGACAAGTTGAACGCTATTCAGGAAAAACTTAAAGAATCTAAAAATCAAAAAAATATAGCTCTTGAAAAACTTGAAGAAGCAAAATTAAACGCAAAGGCGTTTATTGCAACTTCTAAAAAAGAGAGCAAAATGTTGCTTGAAAAAATAGATTCCGACTTACAAGTAGAGCTTGAAAATCTTGAAAAATCCCACAAAGATCAGATAAGCATAGAACATAGAAAAATGGTGCGTCAAGTTGTAAGCGAAGTGCTTGAAGAGTTGTTTAGCGCGGATTCTATTAAAATCGACCGCGATAAATTTGTAGATATTATTCTTAAAAAGGTAGCGTAATGAAGATAGCAAAAAGATATGTAAAAGCTCTTTTAGAATCTTTTAACGCTAAAGAGTTAAACGAACTATCAGATGAATTAAAAAACTTGAGCCAAGCTTTTAGTTCATCAAAATTTATAACGATTTTATCATCGCCGGATATTAATAAAAAAGATAAAATTGATTTTGTGATCTCTTTGCTCAAAAACAGAGATGAAAGATTGATAAATTTTATAAATCTCTTGGGAGAAAATAAGAGGCTTGTGCTTTTGAAAGAAATTCACAAAGAGTTGGATTTTCAAATTTCTCTTAAAAACAACTGTTATAATGGAAAAATTTATGCCGGTTTTGATATAAGTAAAGAGCAGATAGAGAGTTTGCAAAAAAGCTTTAGTGAAAAATTCGGCGCACAAATTAACCTTGATATATGCGAATCAAACTATTCAGGTATAAAGATTCAAATTGACGATATCGGAGTTGAAACAAGCTTTTCGCTTGATAGACTAAAAGCTCAAATGGCTGAGCATATACTTAAAGCAATATAAAAACTAAGGAGTTATAAAAGTGGCAACTAAAATTAAAGCAGACGAAATCAGTTCCATCATAAAAGAGAGAATCGAAAACTTTAATCTAAGCGTAAATATTGAAGAAACAGGCAAAGTCATAGCGGTAGCGGACGGCGTTGCAAACGTTTACGGTTTGAACAATATTATGGCGGGCGAAATGGTAGAGTTTGAAAACGGCGAGCGCGGAATGGCGCTAAACCTTGAAGAGTCAAGCGTAGGAATCGTTGTTCTTGGTAAAAGCGACGGTATCTACGAAGGTTCGTCCGTTAAAAGATTGGGGAGACTCTTACAAGTTCCCGTAGGCGATTCTATCATCGGACGCGTTGTAAATTCGCTTGGTGATCCCATAGATGCTAAAGGTCCTATCGAGACAAAAGAGAGTAGATTTGTGGAAGAAAAAGCTCCCGGTATTATGGCAAGAAAATCCGTGCATGAACCTCTTCAAACAGGAATTAAAGCTATTGACGCACTTGTTCCGATAGGACGCGGGCAAAGAGAACTTATTATAGGTGATAGACAAACGGGTAAAACTACTGTAGCCGTTGATACAATCATCAATCAAAAAGGACAAAACGTTATTTGTATATACGTAGCTGTAGGTCAAAAACAATCAACAGTAGCGCAGGTTGTAAAAAAACTTGAAGAGCACGGAGCTATGGAATATACAATTATTGTGAATGCGGGTGCCAGCGATTCGGCAGCGCTTCAATATTTGGCTCCATATACAGGCGTAACTATGGGAGAGTATTTTAGAGACAATTCTCGCCACGCGCTTATCATTTATGATGACTTGACAAAACATGCTATCGCTTATCGCGAAATGTCTTTGATTTTGCGCCGACCACCCGGACGCGAAGCATATCCGGGAGACATATTTTATCTTCATTCAAGATTATTAGAGCGCGCTTCAAAACTAAATGATGATTTGGGAGCAGGTTCATTAACTGCACTTCCTATTATAGAAACGCAAGCGGGCGACGTTTCAGCGTATATTCCTACAAATGTTATATCTATTACGGACGGTCAAATATTCCTTGAGACAGACCTTTTTAACTCAGGCATACGTCCTGCTATAAACGTCGGTCTATCAGTATCAAGGGTCGGGGGTGCTGCTCAAATAAAAGCAACAAAACAAGTTTCCGGCACACTAAGATTGGATTTGGCTCAATACAGAGAGCTTCAAGCATTTGCTCAATTTGCAAGCGATTTGGACGAAGCAAGCAGAAAACAGCTTGAACGCGGACAAAGAATGGTTGAACTTTTGAAACAACCTCCATATTCTCCGCTTGCCGTAGAAAAACAGGTTATAATCATATATGCCGGCGCAAAGGGATTTTTGGATGATGTCACAGTTGCCGATATAGGCAAATTTGAAAACGAATTGTATCCGTTTATTGAAGCGAAATATCCGGATATTCCAGAGCAAATCAGAGCAAAAAAAGTGCTCGATAAAGATATTGAAGATACTTTAAAGAAAGCATTGAATGATTTTAAAACTACCTTTGCAGTTAAAGGATAGCGCATGTCAAATCTTAAAGAGATAAAAAGGAAGATAAAAAGCGTTCAAAACACGCAAAAAACAACGCGTGCTATGAAGCTTGTATCTACCGCTAAATTGCGTAAAGCCGAAGAGGTAGCAAGGCAGTCCAGAGTATATGCAAATAAAATTAATGAAATGCTCTCTGAAATCTCTTATAAGCTTTCACAATATAAAGCGGGCAATATAGATAGCAAATTTTTCAAGTTAAATGATACGCCAAAAATTGTAGATATTATATTTATAACGGCAGATAAAGGACTTTGCGGCGGTTTTAACGTTCAAACGATAAAAGCGGTAAAACGGTTGATGGACGAGTTTAAGGTTGCTAATGTGAAAGTTAGATTACGCGCTGTAGGACGTAAAGGAATTGATTATTTTATCTTTAAAGATATTGAACTTTTGGAAAAATATGTAGGCGTGTCATCATCACCAAATTATAAAAAATCGCAAGAAATTATAGAAGATGCCGTCAAAGACTTTTCCGAAAATTTGACCGATAAAATTATTTTAGTTCATAACGGTTATTTAAATATGATATCTCAGGAACTTAAAATAGTCGACGTATTGCCAGTGGAAACTCCAAAAAGCGATAATGTGCAAGCAACTAACGAATCAAAATCACTTTTGGAGATAGAAGCGGAAAGCGACAAAAAGATAGTCGAAGAGTTAATGAAAAAATATCTCGAGTACAACATGTACTATGCACTTATAGATTCGTTAGCAGCTGAACATAGCGCTAGAATGCAAGCTATGGATAATGCAACAAATAACGCAAAAGAGAGGGTTCATCATTTGACAATAGCTTATAACAAAGCAAGACAAGAGTCCATTACCACTGAACTTATTGAGATTATCAGCGGTATGGAATCTATGAAATAATTGAATAAATAAATATAAGGAGAAATATTCTATGAGTGGAGTTGTTAGCCAGATTTTAGGTCCGGTAGTAGATGTAGATTTTAAAGACGAATTACCTAAAATCAATGAAGCAATTATAGTAAATTATACCATTGAAGGAAAAGCGGCAAAACTTGTACTTGAAGTTGCGGCGCATCTTGGAGATGGTAGAGTAAGAACTATCGCTATGGACATGACCGAAGGATTGACCAGAGGCGTTGAAGCGATAGCTACAGGAAATCCTATTAAAGTTCCGGTTGGGGAAAAAGTTTTAGGACGTATACTAAATGTTATCGGCGATGTTGTCGACGGTGGAGAAGAGATAAACAGCGAACATAAATGGTCTATTCACCGCGATCCGCCTCCGTTTGAAGAGCAAAGTACAAAATCAGAAATATTTGAAACAGGCATAAAAGTCGTGGATTTATTGGCTCCGTATTCAAAAGGCGGCAAAGTAGGATTATTTGGAGGCGCTGGAGTCGGAAAAACGGTTATTATTATGGAACTTATCCACAATGTTGCCTTTAAACACAGCGGTTACTCCGTATTTGCGGGCGTTGGTGAAAGAACAAGAGAAGGAAATGACCTTTATCATGAAATGAAAGAGTCCAACGTTTTGGACAAAGTTGCCCTTTGCTACGGACAAATGAACGAACCACCCGGAGCTAGAAATAGAGTAGCTCTAACAGGACTTACGATAGCCGAATATTTTAGAGACGAAATGGGACTTGATGTATTGATGTTTATAGATAATATATTTAGATTTTCACAATCAGGCTCAGAAATGTCAGCCCTTCTTGGACGTATTCCTTCTGCCGTTGGTTATCAGCCAACACTTGCTAGCGAAATGGGAAGATTTCAAGAAAGAATAACATCAACCAAAAAAGGCTCTATTACTTCTGTTCAAGCGATTTACGTTCCGGCTGATGATTTAACCGACCCTGCTCCTGCAACTGTTTTCTCTCACTTAGACGCAAAAACCGTTTTGAGCAGAAGTATTGCGGAAAAAGGTATTTATCCTGCCGTTGACCCGCTTGATTCTACCTCAAGAGTTCTTGACCCTCAAATTATAGGAGAAGAGCATTATAAAATTGCGCGCGGAGTTCAAGCGATTTTGCAAAAATATAAAGACTTGCAAGATATCATTGCAATTTTAGGTATGGATGAACTTAGCGAAGAAGATAAGCTCGTGGTCGATAGAGCGCGAAAAATTGAGAGATTTTTATCTCAACCATTTTTTGTAGCAGAAGTATTCACAGGAAGTGCCGGAAAATACGTAACATTGGAAGAATCAATCGCTGGTTTTAAAGGTATTATAGATGGAAAATACGACGACTTACCGGAAAACGCATTTTACATGGTAGGAAGTATAGATGAAGCAATCGCAAAAGCTGAAAAATTAAAAGCTCAGGCCTAAAAAGGTTTTGCTATGAATACAACAAATTTAGAAATTGTTACCCCTGAAGGACTTATCTTTTCCGGTAATGTAAAATCGGTAACATTTCCCGGAAGCGAAGGTGAATTTGGCGTTTTACCAAATCACGCCGCTTTGCTAACATCTTTAAAAGTCGGCGTCATAGATATAGAGCTTGACAACGATAAAAAAGAAGCTATAGCAATAAATTGGGGATTTGTAAAAGTTGAGGAGACAAAAATTACTGTTTTGGCAGATGGAGCAGTTTGCATAAGCGGGCAAAACGAGAGCGAAATAGCAGTATCTTTGGAAAAAGCAAGGAAGTTGATTCAAAGCATGAGCGACTCCAATGTCGCACTTGCTATGACAAAAGTAGATTCTATATCAAAAAAGATATACTAATTTATGAATAACTCATTTTTTATTTATTTATCAAATAGCCACCCGGTTACTCTATTTGTTTTAGGGTGGCTTTCCTTATATTTTATACTCACTTTTACTATTTTTATAGGAAGATACTTATATCTATCTAAATGGAGAAAAAGAGAGCAAGACTCTCTTGAAAAAATGTTATTAGGAGCAAAATATCCTAAAAATAGCTCTATTTTAAGCAAATTCGTTGCTCAAGGTATATCTGGTTCGCTTCTTTTGGTTTGTAAAAATGTGGCAGAAAAAAATGTAACCGTCGGGCTTTCATGGTTATCCATTATAGCTTCGACATCACCATTTATAGGACTTTTTGGCACGATAGTTTCCGTGCTTGAAACATTTGGCAAACTTGGACAAACTTCAAGTGCGTCTTTAGGAATTATAGCGCCGGCAATTAGTGAAGCGCTTGTCGCAACAGCGGGTGGCATCTTTGTGGCAATTCCCGCATATACTTTCCATATAATCTTAAAGCGCAGAGGATATGACGTCATAGCATATATTCAACGCCAGACGGATTTGATGTTGGCTGAAAGCAGTAAATATACAAAAGAGCAGGCTATAGATGGCAATCGATTGGGATGAAAAACCGGAACTTAATATAACGCCCTTAGTAGATATTATGTTGGTTTTGCTTGCTATTTTGATGGTCACTACTCCTGCAATAGTTTTTGAAGAAACAATAACTCTGCCGGATGGCTCAAAAACAGCTTCTATAAATAAAATACCGCCTTTAGAGGTGCGTATAGATAAAGCAAAAAATGTCTATATAGGAAAAGATAAATTTGCATTAAAAAGCTTTCCCGACAACATGATACTAATAGCCAACAAATATAGCAAAGAGGCGACAATTTACATAAAGGCGGACAGGGAACTACTGTACAATGACGTCATGTATGTTATGAAAGCTATAAAAAATGCCGGTTTTCTTAAAGTAGCTTTGGAAACGAACGGATAAAACATTTATAATGGTTGCCGAAAAACAATATTATCTGACAGGATTTTACATATCACTTGCTCTTTATATGGTTATTTTTTGCGCTTTAGCATACTCTATAAATAAATCTGATGTATTTTTTCAGCGTTTTACAAGTAAAAAAGATGTTTTAGATATTATATTGGTAGAAACTCCAAAAGAGATGCTTGCGTTAAGTGTAAGTAGCACGATAACTACATCTCAACAAAAATCTGCTTCAGGTCCGGCTTCAACCAAAACGCAAACAGCAGGAGTTCAGGACTTATTTAAAACCATAGATGAAACAAAATTAACGCAAATAGGAACAAAGCAATCTACTCCGAGTAGATTAAATGATAAAAGCGTACCGCAAGAAAATGCGAGCAAAATTCTTGACAAATTGGATTTTAAACAACAGCGAACATTAGTGGTAACAGGAGTAAGTTCTGGTACTTATGACCCATTTATAGGCAAAATTCAAGATATGTTGGATGAAAAATGGCAAGGTACTATTTACACATCTTCCGGCGCGCAAGCGGAAGTGGAGATAAAAATAGATAAAGCCGGCAGCTTTAGCTATTCTATAGTAACATTATCATATAATAGCGATTTTAACATGAAACTTAAAAGTTTTTTGGATGACATGCGAACCGAACGTTTTCCTCCATATGAAGGCAATGGAGAATTTAACATGAAAACAATTTTTAAAGATTTAATGGAGTAATTTCATGAAAAAGCTATTTATTTTTCTAATTAGTACAATAACTCTTTTTGCAGCTGATGCAACCGTGGAGATAATCAAAAGAATGGATAGACTTCCTGTTATCCAGGTGCAAGATGCAAGCGACTCAACAGTTAGCAGTAAATTTAGAAATAGTCTTTTTAAGTTACTTTTGGCCGATTTAAAAATCACCACATATTACGATGTTAATGAAGATTATGAAGTCTCTTCGTTTGACGACAATAGCAGAGCCGGACATGGTGCGGATATAAAAACTGATTTGCTGTTAAAATATCAAATCGCAGAGCAGATAGATAATTCCATCATAACGACTACAAAACTTATAAATGCAAAAACCGGCAATCTTATAAGCCAAAGAAATTTTAAAATATCAAAAGTCGACCACTACCCTTTCATGTCGCATTCTATCATAATGAATGTTGTGAAAGATACAAATCAAGAACCGGTCGATTGGATGGATAAATATGTAATATTTGCAAAAACAACAGCTCCGGGAAAAAGCGAAATAATTATAGCGGATTATACCCTGACTTTTCAGCAAACTATCGTAAAAGGCGGACTCAATATATTTCCCAAATGGGCTGATAAAAATCAAAATAATTTTTACTATACAAGTATTGGCGGAAGAAAACCAACTATTTACAAAGTATCTCTTATGAGCGGTCAAAGAGAAGAGATTATAAGCGGCGAGGGAATGCTAACCGTATCCGACGTAAGCTATGATGAAAAAAAACTTTTGCTTACGATGGCACCAAACGAGCAACCGGATATATACATGTATGATTTAGTCAACAAAAAATTGACCAGAATTACAAATTATCGCGGTGTCGATGTTGGCGGAAATTTTGTAGATGATGAAAAAAGAGTGGTTTTTATTTCAGATAGGCTTGGCTATCCTAATGTTTTCTCAAAAAAAATAGATGAGAGCAGCGTAGAACAAATGGTTTATTTGGGAAGAAACAATAGTTCGGCTTCTGCTTATAAAAATTATATAGTCTATTCCGGACGCGATAAAGCAAGTGAATTTGGGGAACAAACATTTAATCTATATCTCATATCCACACAGACAAATAGGATAAGACAACTTACTTCCACCGGAAAAAATATATTTCCTCGCTTTTCACAAGATGGAGGAAGCGTGCTATTTATAAAAGAATACGCGAAAGAGAGCGCTTTGGGAATTATACGTCTAGGAGCCAATAAAAGTTTTCATTTTCCTATAAATATCGGTAAAATTCAATCGTTAGACTGGTAAAATTTAAAAACTTATGATAGAATTATAACTTGAAATTTCATTCTAATAAGGTGGGAGAGAAAATGAAAAAAAGTCTATTTTTCGGCGCTATAGCCGTTTTGCTTTTACTAAGCGGTTGTACCGACAAAGCTACTGTTGACGTTGGTACTCAAGAAACGGACGCTAGAGCAACTAATGCACAATCTACCGATACGACGGTTCAATCAGCAGAAGGCGCTAATGTATTATCAAGTTTAATTGAACGACTTGAACAAAATGCAAAAAGTATTTACTTTAATTTTGACCAATTTGACATCAACTCAAATGCTCAAAAAGCAATCGAAGATAATGCCAAATTATTTAATCTAGCAGAAGCTGCAAGTTTGTCTGTTAAAATTGAAGGCAATTGCGACGAGTGGGGTACTGACGAGTACAACTATGCGCTTGGTCTTAAAAGAGCAAAAGCTGTTAAAGATGCGCTTGTAGCCCAAGGCGTTAGCGAAAATAGAATAACTATAGTAAGCTACGGCGAAAGCAACCCTGCATGCTCAGAATCTTTAAAAGCATGCTGGAGCCAAAATAGAAGAGCAGATTTTAAACTTTTTCAATAAGTTATAAATGAAAAGATATTTTTTACTATCTGCATTAATAATATCTTATTTGTTATCCGAGCCTTCCGCATTTGATGCTGGAAGGCTTGATACTGATACCCCTTATGGTTTAACAGAAAACGAAAAGTATATATTAAACACAAACAACAAACTTCAAGATGTAAATAAAGAAGTTTGGAATTTAAAAAGCCAAGTTAATAAATTAATTGAACAGCAAGAGGGTTTAACCTCTGTGTTAGACGCCGTAAATAAAAAAATAGCCTCTACCAATGAAGCTTTTCAAACAATTGATGAAAATTCAAATTTTTCTATCGAACAATTAAAGACTGATTTAAAAAATCTACAAAATTATGTTCAAGAGAGCCGCGAACTTGAAGTTACTAATCAAAAAAATGTAAAAACGGTGCTTGCAGAACTCACATCAATAGTTGATAAAACAACTTCCAATTATGCTGCGCTTGAGAAAAGAATAGCCGCTTTGGAAAATAAAAAAACTACCGTAAATGCGCCTGCAAACAATAACGAATTCAAATCAATAACTTCCGAAGAGTTGCTAAAAAAAGGTGAAAAGCTTTTCGAAACCAAAAATTACAATGGAGCAAAACCATATTTTCAAGAGCTAATATCAAGAAACCATAGACCTGCTCGCAGTAGTTTTATATTGGGTGAAATTGCATACTTCAACGAAAATTGGAACGAAGCTATTATCCAATATAAAAAGAGTGTAGGACTTTATGATAAAGCCGATTATATGCCAAAACTTCTTTATCATACCGCTATATCGTTTGACAAAATTAGCGAAACAGCAAGCGCGAATCAATTTTATAAACTTTTAAAAACAAATTATCCCGACTCAAAAGAAGCAAAAGCATCTCCAAACAGATAGACGATAAATCAGATTATAAATTACTCTTTACATGTACTGTAATTAGTTGTAATCAACCTTTGCGCAAAAAATCAAAACACATCACAAACTATACATGTAATGATGATTAAATTACCATGTTTGTGGATATTGTAAGTGAAAAAAATAAATCCTGTACATATGATGATAATTGGCGCAAAATTGTGGTAATCATATTATTTTTTGAGAAATAGAAAATTTTTTAACTTACAGCAATAAAAAATAGAACAACTATACCCAAACAATAATCGTTAACTAAAGAGAACTGGACTCAGCCTTAAAAGCCTATAAAAGTACAAATCGAAGTAACTGAAATTGTCCTTAAAAATACCGAAGTTGATTTAAGTTATACAAAAGCTAAAGCAATAATCGATAGAAACATAAGTAAAAATCTGCAGCGTATCGGAAGTTATGTCGGCATATCACCTGTAAATTCCCTATCCACCTATTACCAAATCGATATAAAATTTTATGTTTAAAACAAAAAATATTTTGATTTTAAGTTATTAACATCTTTATATAAAAATACTACATGTATAAAAAAGATTTTTTGCGCATAACCATTAAAATATAAAACGACTCAGCTTTATTAATAAAAATCTTGTCACCATAAGATAAGACTTGAAAGATTTTTAATTTCAGTCCCCGGCATAGACAAACAAAAAGCTTCTTGAAATTTCAATGTAACATTTGTTTCGGTTCAACATATGCAGCTACACCTTTTATTTATAGTTTCTTGAACTTTCTATAAATTCTTGCTCGTCTTTTATCCCAACGCAACGCTTGCTTTAGTCATAAATTTTGCAAATTTTAAACTAAAAAAGTTTGTGATTTGTCAAATAAAGTACTGATAAATTTACTGTTAGTTTTATTTTGTATTTCATATTTATAAAGTGAGCAATTTAAAATCGCATCTAAAAAATAAAATCTAAAGAGAGATTGGACTTGCCAAATTTTCTTTTATCACTAAGGTAATCTTTCTAAATACAATAATATATACCGTTTTTTACTAAAGCATTTTGAATAAAAGTATTATATTTTTACTTCTTTTCGTTAAATATGAAGAATTTGGTCGTCATTTTCGCTTGAAAAATCTGTAATTTAAAATAGGGCAATTTTAAGCGATAACTCATTTAAAAATATCGTTTTATTTTACGCAAATTTTATACTACGCTTTTTTACTACATATAGTAGTCATTTTGTTTTTTAAATCTCATTCTGAATTGTATTGCGCATGGTTACAGAAACTAAAATATCAACTCATCGTCTTCATTTGTTGTTGTTCTTGTTTTCGACGGCATTGGAGATTTGACAGTAAAATACTCCTCTTTGCCATTATAAACAGTTCTCATAACGTCCGTTGGCATAGCGAACTTGCGTCTTGTTTCCGGATAAAGTTTTATATAATTTTCCATAAAATAAGCAAACGGTGCAGCAGATGTTCTCCCGCCCACTTCAGACATACTCATAGGCGAACTGTCGTCATTTCCGTACCAAATCACCACATTTATATCCGGAACTATCCCGCAAAACCACGCATCTGCATTTTTATTTGTAGTACCTGTTTTGCCGGCTACTTCTATGCCGCTTACTCTAGCAGCCCTTCCCGTGCCTCTTTCTACTGCTGTTTTTAACATATCTATCATCAAATAATTTTGCGCCGGATTTAGAGTCTGCTCTCTTTCGTTTTCAAAAATTTGCTCTTTCCCAAATCTATTTGTAATTTTTTTAATTATGATAGGCTCCATAAGAACGCCACCATTTGCAAACATTCCATAAAACTTGCTGTACTCCAAAGGCGTAACGCTAAGACTTCCCAAGGATATGGATAAATCATCACTTGGAATATTTTTAAAGCCCATTTTATCAAGCTCTCTATATACCGTTTCAAGTCCAACACTTGTTACTAAATTGATAGTGGCAAGATTTTTTGAATACACTATCGCATCTTTTAGAGTTATCAATCCTTGAAAACTTCCTTCAATATTTTTTGGAACCCACTCTTTTTCGCTGCTTTCATCGGTATAAATTCTTGAAATATCAGGAATCAAATCCATCGTAGAGTATCCCGAATCCAATGCAATTTGATACAAAAACGGCTTAAAACTGCTGCCAAGTTGTCTATTGGCGAAAACCGCGCGATTGTAACTGCTTTGAGAATAATTATGCCCGCCTACAAGCGCTAAAATATCGCCGCTGAAGTTGTCTAAAACTACAATAGCGCCATTTTGCAAACTTTGATTTGTGTCTTTATTTCTCTCTAATATTTTTTGATAGCCAAATTCCAAAGCTTTTTGGGCTAATTCTTGAGTTTTCAAATCAATTCCAAGATATATTTTATATCCCCCGCTTCTTACGTCATCATACATCAAATTTGCTTGTCTGATAGCTTCGTCAACAGCGTAAGGAGCTCTGTTTTTGGACAAAGTGTCATCGTAAATTATAGGTTGTTCCGCAACGGCTACATTATACTCATCTTCGTTTATCCAACCTAAAGTTTTCATGCGTCCAAGCACACTATTGGCTCTTGATAGTGACAAATTTAAATGCTTGGTCGGGTCATAACTGTTGGGTTGTCTTGGTATACCAACCAACATAGCTGCTTCTTTTAACGTAAGTTCGTTGAGAGATTTTCTAAAATACCCTTCGGCAGCTGTTCTTATACCATAATATCCGTGTCCAAAATAGATATGATTTAAGTATCTCTCCAAAATTTGCTCTTTCGTAAGTTCGCGCTCCACGATAAATGCCATCAAAGCTTCAGTCGCTTTTCTTTTTATTGTTTTTTCGCGAGTTAGCAAGGTGTTTTTTATAAGTTGCTGCGTTAAAGTGCTAGCGCCCTCCGCAAATCTCATATATCTGATATTTTTCAACATTGCTCTAAAAATAGCTTCAACGTTTATGCCGCTATGTTCAAAAAAAACCGTATCTTCAATAGCCACAAGCGCCTCTATGACATAATATGGAATATCGTCATAATCTGCATAAAGTCTGTTTTCGTTATCAAAGTAATTTGCTACAAGTTCGCCGTTCTTATCAAAAAATTGCGTCGTAAGTTTCGGACTGTAATTGACTAAAGCGATGGATTGGTAGTAAGCATTTTGATATATATCTATAAAAACTATTAAAAAATAGACGATTACTGCGGTCAAAAAAACTATAGCAATTTTTGCCTTTTTGCCGATATTTTCAAAACGCCTCTTAAAAAATTTTATCATTGCCGAAAACTCCTTCTCTCAAATTCTACATCGACCAAAGCTTGCGTATAAACATTTGAAGGTTTTCTAAATAACTTCTCGCTTTCGCCGCTTTCTACAATACGTCCCTTTTTTAACACAATACATTCTTTACAAAGTCTCTTTGCCAAAGCTAATTCGTGCGTTACAAATAATATCTCAAATCCCATCTTTTCGTGCAACCCTTTTAAAAGTTCTACAATTTTCTCTTTTGTATCAAAATCAAGCGCGGTAGTAGGCTCGTCCAACATAAGTAACTTGGGATTTTGCGCAAGTGAAAATGCTATTATAACTCTTTGAAGCTGCCCGCCGCTAAGCTCGCTTGGAAATCTATTTACAAGAGATTTGTCCAATTTTACCATCTCCAAACACTCTGCCATCTTATCTTTGCTTGCAAAAAATTGTTTTGATATTTTCGTCATAGGCGATAATGCGGTAAATGGATTTTGCGGTATAAAAGCCACATTTTCCCCGAGCGAAAATTCGAAATCGCTTTGCAAATCAATGCTGCATGTAAGATTTCTTGGGAGCAATCCTAAGATAGCTTTTAAAGTCAAACTTTTGCCGCTTCCGCTTTGTCCGACAAGAGCAAGAGAGTCTTTTAATGTAAATGATATATCTAACAACGGTAAATTTTTATCCGTTATCTTGAGGCTTGAACACTTTAGCATCTCTTAAACTCCAGAAACGGTAACAGTTTTTCAATACTAAGACCCATTGCCGTACTCTCAAATCCTTCAACGCTTTTGATATATGGTTTACAAAATCCTTCTACCATACAAGCTCCCGCTTTACCAAACCATTCGTCGCTTTTTAGGTACTCGTTCAACTCTTTTTCGGCAAATTTTTTGAATTTGTATTTTGTTAAACTAAGATCAGCAAACTCCAAATATTCGCTTTTATAAATCATGTATGTGATGATATCAACATCTTCGCCGCTTTGAAGTTTTAACATTCTCTCAGCCTCTTTTTTATCTTTGGCTTTCAAAAGAATCTCTTTATTTACGCAAACAACGGTATCAGCAACAACAAACGGCATATCAAAAACGTAATTTTTTAAATAACTCTTGAATTTACCCTTTGTTACTTCATATACATATTCGTACGGATTTTGTGTTTTTACACCGCCTTCGTCAAAATCACATCCGCGAATAATAAATTCAACGCCTGCATTCCTTAAAATTTTTGCCCTCGTTTGTGAATTTGAACCAAGTGCTATCAAATCTACCAACCCCTAATAGCATTTCCGAAAAATACGGCTATAAGTCCAAAAAACAAAATTATCGGAATAAGATATTTTACTATGAGTATAATATTTTCATGTGTTTCTATTAATAGATTTTTCTTGAATGCTTTTAGCGCATTTTTGTACTTTACATATATATAAATCATATTAAATAGTATAAAAACCCATACCAACTCTTTTATATGCATCATCGCGCTATAAGTGGGATTATTGTTTTTAAAATGCAATCCTATCGCGAGAAAAACAGATACTATCATTATGATAAAAAGCGCAAGAATGGTAAAGATGAAAAATCTCTTCAACAATTCCAAATATAAAGTATAACGCTCCTCATCATCGCTAATCGCCTTTTCAATAGAGCTATAAAATAAAAAACGAATAGCAAAAAGGGCGCCCAATAGCATCGTTACGCCGACTATGTGAATGTACATAAGTATATCGCCGTATTGCTCAAATACAAATAGCGCAAATTCTTTCAATTTTTAGCCTTTTAAAATTTTTTTTGCATACTCTAATGCCGCTTTTTTTGCCTCTTCTATTTTGGATGCGTCTTTGCCGCCGGCTTGCGCAAAATCATCTCTTCCGCCTCCGCCTCCGCCTACAATAAACGCTATCTCTTTTATCCAAGCTCCCGCTTTTACAACATTATCTTTTGAACCTGCCGCGATTGTTACCCTTCCCTCTTGTTCTTGAAAAAGCAAAACCGCAACTTTGGTTTTTTGGTTTTTAATCTCATCAATACGATTTTTTATATCTCCGGCTTTGATTTCATCCACAATAACCTCAACGCCGTCTATTATAACACCTTCTAACTTTTTACCGATATTGGATTCGAGCGAGTTGACTTTACTTTTAAGTTCCTTTATATCGGTTTTTAATCTCTCTATGCCGATTATGGCGTCTTTATTCTTAACCTCTTCTCTTATCTTGCCAAGCTCTTCTCTCCAAGACCTTGCAATATTTAAAGCGGCTTTACCGCAAACCGCTTCAATTCTTCTCACTCCAGCACTTACACCGCTCTCTTTTGTTATAAAAAAACTTCCAATCACACCCGTATTGTCTACATGTACACCGCCGCAAAACTCAACACTTACTTCGCCAAATTTTACTACCCTCACAACAGAACCGTACTTTTCGCCAAATAGCGCTATAGCGCCGCTTTTTTTCGCATCTTCTATACTCATGATTTTAGTGATATTTGGCATACTATCCAATATCGCGCTATTTACAAAATCTTCTATTTGTTTCAACTCTTGCACACTCAATGCTTTTGGATGTGAAAAATCAAATCTAAGTCTTTCGGCTTCCACCAAAGAGCCCGCTTGCGCTACATGTGATCCCAATACGGTTCTTAATGCGCTATGCAAAAGATGCGTAGCAGAATGGTGTTTTGTTATTTCGACTCTTTTATTATCAACAATAGCTTCAACCTCTTCGCCGTTTGTTAAAATAGCGATTGTCTTTACATGTATAAGATTTAAATCGAAAAATTTTTGTGTGTCCAAAACTTGAGCTTTTCCTGCAAGTTCGCCGCTATCGCCGCACTGTCCGCCGCTTTGCGCATAAAATGGAGTGTTATCGAGCAATACCCAACCTGCCGTTTTGGCATCTAATTTATCAACTTTTTTAAAGTTATCGTCTAAAAGCGCTAAAATTTTGGCTTTTGTTTTCGTAGTTTCATACCCTACAAACTTATTTACCCCAAAACTATCCAAAAGCTCTTTAAAGTCTCCTTGCACAGCTTTATCTCCGCTGCCTTTCCATGAAGCTTTAGCGCGCTTTTTCTGTTCACTCATAAGTTCATCAAATCTTTTTATATCAATGTTTATCTCTTTACCTCTTAACATATCTTGCGTTAAATCCAAAGGAAATCCGAAAGTGTCATAAAGTTTAAAAGCCGTATCGGCGCTAAACTCTTTTTTTGTTTTTCGCAGCTCATCTTCAAAAAGTTCCAATCCGGAAGCTATCGTAATAAAAAATCTCTCCTCTTCAAGAAAAATCTGCTGTTTTAGCGTCTCTCTTTTTTGCGCTAAATAAGCGTAGTGTCCGCTCATCAAATCACTTACAACATCTACCAATTTATACATAAAAGGTTTTTTAAGACCCAAAAGATACCCATGTCTTACGGCTCTTCGCAAAATACGTCTTAGTACGTATCCTCTGCCTTCTTTATCAAAATTAACCCCCTGAGCAAGCAAAAATACAACCGAACGAATATGGTCGGCTATGACTCTATAGCTTGCGCCGCTATCGCTCTGGTAAGGTTTGCCGCAAAGTTTCGCAACTTCCTCTATAAGCGGCATAAACAAAGAACTCTCATAATTGTTTAACTTGCCCTCTTTTATTGCCGTAACTCTTTCAAGTCCCATTCCAGTATCGATTGAAGGTTTGGGAAGGGGCGTTAATTTTCCATCCGCTCCCTTTTCGTATTGCATAAAAACAAGATTCCAAATTTCCAAAAACCTATCTCCGTCTCCACCCATACAATCTTCACTGCTTTTAAAATGCTCTTCGCCTTGGTCTACAAATATTTCGCTGCAAGGTCCGCAAGGTCCCGTGTCGCCCATTTGCCAAAAATTATCTTTATCGCCAAATCGTAAAATTCTGTCTTTTACGATATGTTTTGACCATATTTTTTCGGCTTCTTCATCGCTATCATGTACGGTTACCCAAAGTTTATCTTTATTGAACTTCAAAACTTCAGTTACAAATTCCCATGCATAAGCTATCGCCTCTTCTTTGAAATAATCCCCGAACGAAAAATTTCCGAGCATCTCAAAAAATGTGTGATGGCGTGCCGTATAACCTACATTATCAAGGTCGTTATGTTTTCCTCCTGCTCTTATGCAAGTTTGGCAACTTGTGGCTTTGGGTGGATTTGGCGCTGAGACTTTTCCTGTAAATACGCTCTTAAAAGGCACCATACCGGCATTTGTAAAAAGCAGCGTCTCATCCTCCGGAACTAAAGGCGCGCTTTGGACTACTTTGTGTCCTTTACTCTCAAAAAAATTTAAAAACTCTTCTCTTATATTCATGTATATATTTTTCCTAAGCTATAAAAAAATGTTATATTTTATCTAAAAACAATTAAAATGATTTTATTTGCTTTGCGCTAAAATACCAATTACACAAAATATATAGGAAAAAAGAATGGCAAAAAATATTTTAATTATCAATGGGCATCCCGACAAAGAGAGCTTAAACCACGTTATTGCAAGCGCTTATGAAAGAGGCGCTGTGAAAAATGGCGCAACGGTTGAGAGAATAAATATAGGCGAGCTTGATTTTGATTTGAATTTAAAATTTGGCTACAAAAAAGATATGGAGTTGGAGCAAGATCTTAAAGATTCTATAGAAAAAATAAGACGAGCCAGCCACATAGTCTTTATTCATCCGTTATGGTGGGGTTCGTATCCTGCGATTATGAAAGGATTTATCGATAGAGTTTTTTTGCCGGATATAGCGTTTAGTTACAATAAAAATAACAAAAGAGAGATGCTGCTTCGAAATAAAAGTGCAAGAATTATCGTGACTATGGAACAACCGGTATGGTACTATAAATTCGTATGCCACTCGCCAAGCATAAAGCAATTAAAAACCATCACTCTCGCCTTTTGCGGCATCAAATCACAACATATTAAATCTACGCTTTTTGGTTCTGTTATAAATTCCACTCAAAGAAAACGCAAACAATGGCTTTTGCATGTAGAAAAATTAGGAGGCATTGAAGCTGTGATAAAAAGCAATCAACCAAATAAAAAATCAACGTAGTTAAAAAAAATTTAACTCTATAAAGATATGATTATGCTTGATGTTTCACTATAAAAAAGCTTTCTAAGGTAAGGATAAAAAATGGTCGGAGATGCTTTGTTTGAAAAGCTTAAAATCTGGGCGGATGAAAACGATATAGACGACTTACAATATGACCATAAGTTTAAAAGTGAAAGAGGCATTCCACGAGATAAACAAAAATTTTTATCTCTAAAAACCGTAAATTTATCCCGTTCGCATCTTACGCAAGTGCCAAAAGAACTTTTCTATCTAAATCTTTCGACATTAAGGCTTTCCGACAACCAAATTGTACAATTACCTCAAGCAATAGGAAATCTTCACAATCTTCAAGAATTTAATATATCAAATAACGCTATTTCAGATATTCCCAAAGAACTTTTTTACTTAACAAACTTAAAACGTCTTGTGCTCAGTGTAAATCAACTTGTATATCTGCCGCATGAGCTTGAAAATCTCGAAAATCTTGAATTACTTGATTTGGATTACAATCAACTAAGAGGATTGCCCGAAGAGCTTTTCAACTTGAAAAAATTAAAAAAACTATCCGTATGGAAAAATCTTTTGAGCGAACTTTCATTTGGCATCGGAGAATTTACCGAATTGGAAGAGTTAAACTTAAGAGACAACTATATAGAAAAACTTCCGCGGCACATAGGCGCTCTAAGCAATCTAATAAAATTTGACATGCGAAATAACAAATTAACGGAACTGCCAAAAGACGTGGCTGGTTTGAAAAATCTACAAGAGCTTGATCTTAGCAACGATTTGGGTTCTGAAAATATCAACCAACTAAAACATTTGCCATCCGAAATCGGCAAACTGGCAAATTTGGACAAATTAAATTTATGCAATAATAAAATTATGGATTTACCGCGAGAATTCGGCGATTTGGCAAAACTTACAAGATTAAACCTTTCAAATAACTCCCTTGAAGAGTTACCTGAAAGTTTTGGGAAGCTTGAAAACCTAATGGATTTAGACCTTGGAGTGAACAATCTGAAAACTCTCCCCAAAGAGATAATAAATCTAAAGCTTTTAAGGCTTGATTTGTCGCAAAATCCGGATCTTGTTTTGAGCAATGAGCAGATAGAGTGGGTAAAAACTATCCAAATAGTTCATTGGAGCAGCGAAGAAAATTTACAATAAAAGCTTATAAGTAAATTTTGTTGGCATTATTTGCTATATCAAAAATCGCTTCTACCAACTTATCTATATCCTCTTTTGTGTGAGTAAAATGTAGAGTTATCCTAATCCAACCAGGTTTCGTCAACAAATTGTCGTCGTCTTTTAACCCCATCAAATCATGTCCGTAAGGACCGGCGCAATTACATCCGGCTCTCACTTGTATGCCATACTTCTCACTTAAAATTTTGGCAGCGTCATATGGGTTGATATTTTTGATATTTAAAGAAAATATCGGCAATTTCTCTTGTATGTGATTGCAATATAGTTCGACGTTTTTTATCTTTTGTATGCGAGAACCAAAATAGCACTTGAGTTCATTCTCTATACAAACTATCCTTTTAAGTCCTATCTCATCTCTTAGTTCATACGCAAAAGCCGCTTTGATAAATTGTATAATTCCGGGAGTTCCCGCATCCTCTCTTGCTTCAAAATTTTCACTATACATTTGCATGGTTCTTGAGACATATTCGACCGTTCCGCCACCTGCAAAAGTCGGCATAGTATTGTCGGCGCAAAGCTCTTTTTTGACGATTAAAATTCCGCAACTCCCCACGCCTCCTAAAAGTTTATGAGGAGACAAAAAAAGCACATCGTAAAAATGCGAATCTATATCCATGTGAGGCGACGCTGCAGCACCGTCAAGCGCAACAATACCGCCGTATGATTTAACAAGTTTATAGATAGCTTTATAATCGCTCAAAATTCCCGTTACATTTGAAGCTATGTTAAAAGAGGCAATTAATTCGCGCTGCTTGTTTTGTTCTAAGATTTTTTCCAACGCTTCAATATTTATAACTCCGTTATTGTCAAGAGGAATTCTTTTGAGTTCACAAAGCGCCTCTCTAAAACTAACTTCGTTTGAGTGATGTTCGTAGGGACCGACCAATACCAAAGGCAGTCTACTTTTATCAACATCAATTCCAAGCCGTTTTTTTGTCATAGGCGGAATATAAAGTCCGAGCAACTCTTGAAATTTTTTAATAGCCCCCGTACTTCCCGTCCCGCAAGGCAATATATAAAACTTGTCTGTAACTTTTAAGGTTTTGCGCAGACTATTTCTTGCGTTTTCATAATGTTCGTTTGTTTTAAGAGCGTTTGATGAGACTTCCGAATGCGTATTTGCATAGGTTTTCAAAACTTCCGATATCCTATCTTCTATCTTTTTATAGGCAAGTCCGGATGCTGTGTAGTCAAAATATAATATATTTTTATCCAAAATAATATTTGAGCGAATCTCTTGCACCAAAAGTTCCTTATCCCATCTAATAAAAACGAAATTATATCAGCAATAAGAAAAAAATTGCAAACGGCACAGCAAAAAAGATTCTTGTTATTTCGCGTTCTGCTTTTGCAAAAACCGGATATGCAAATTCTATACTATTGCTTGCTTTTTAAATATATTGAAAGAAGTAAGTTTAATAAAAAAACAATGCTTGTTTTGGTTCAATAGACAATAAAGAAATATAAAAACGAGATGCCTGCACAAAATTACAACTTAAAATCAAAGTCGATTAAAACGTAACAATTCCACAAGTACCAAATCACAATTTTAGAAGCTATGAAAATTTTAAAGATAAAAAATCAAGTTTAACATACGATTAAATCCTTACATGTAGGTAAATACGCGCAACAAACAATCGTTAAAATGTTTATACGACAAATAAAACCCCTTACATGTAAACGCCCAAACAAAACAACACGTTGACATTTTTGGATTTGAGAAGTTTTATTGCTTTTAACACATTAAAACCTTTACATGTAAAGAATGTGTCATGTTTATTTTAGATTGAGCAAAAAACTAAAAAATTTGATTTTGCGCTAACATGTATAGCGTTTAAAGTAAATCTTTTTATGGTTCAATTTCTATGTATTTTTGCCCTCAAATAACAATACAGATAAGATGTTAGGCTTCTGCAATAATCTTTGCTCCAAAAACAATATCATCGCTCTAAATCCGCTATCAACTCTTTTAGCATAATCTCCAATCTTTCAACGGAAGCTATCTCGCAACACTCGCCAAAAGAGTGGGGAAATTTTATATTAGGCCCAATTGACGCCACTTGAATATCAGGGTTTATATTTTCAAAAATTCCGCACTCAAGCCCTGCATGTATAGCTTTAAACTCCACATTTTTAAAAAATTTCTGCGCTACTTTTTGGAGTTTTTTTGCAAATGGCGTAATATTTGGCTTCCAAGGAGCAGAAAATCCTTCTGTTTTTACGTCAAATCCGAAACTTTTTAAAAAATCACTCGTGCTTTCCATCAAATTTTCCAAAGCTTTCTTCTCCATTGCTCTTGCAAAAAACTCTACCGTAATTTCACTATCGTCTGTTTTGATAGTTGATAGATTGATACTTTCGTTTGGGATTTTAAGTTCGTCGTTGAATGAACGCACGCCTTGCGCGAAATTTTGAATCATTCGCAAGATATCGCTTGAATGTGTCAAAACATCTCTGCTGCCATCTTTTATCTCTTTTATGTCTAAAAGCTTATTTTTCAGCGTAAAGTTTTTTGGGGCGTAAATTATTGCCGACGCGCTTTTTGGTATAGAATTGATTCTTTCGCCACCCTCTATCGAGACGAGTTCACAATCATTATCCATAAATTCGTTCGCTAAAATCTTGATAGCGTTTGGAATATTTTTATCTATATCTACGCCTGAATGTCCGCCTTGCAAATCTTTTATGCTTATCTCGTACGCTCTAAAGTCTTCTTTTGCAAGTTTTTTTTGCGCCGTTATTTTTCCCGTTACGTCAACTCCGCCGGCACATCCTATAAATATAGCCCCCTCCTCTTCGCTATCAAGATTTAAAAGATACGGCGCCGTTATATTATGTTCTAAGTTGTTAGCTCCGATAAGCCCAACTTCTTCATCGGACGTGAAAAGACACTCTATATTCTCATAACGCTCCATCATAGACATCATCAAAGCTACACCCATGCCGTTATCTGCGCCAAGAGTTGAATTTTTAGCTCTTATCCAACCATCTTTTTCATAAATCTCAACATTTGGCGCGCTCCCAAGACAAACCATATCATAATGAGATTGCAAGCAAACGAGAGGTTTTTGTTTAACGCACAATATGTTATCAGCTTTGTCTACTTTTGCCTCATATCCGACAGATATGGCAAACTCAATGATAAAATCCCTCATTTTTTGCGCATCGAAACTGCATCTTGGCGTCTTTGAAAAGCTACTAAAATGTTCTATTGTCGTTTTCAATTTTTAACCTTTAAATTTTACGCATTATGCTATTATTTCTTTCGTAAAAAAAAGTTTAAGAGATAAAAAATGAGTGAAAAATCCCAAAAACAAAAAGAGATTGTCCTGTCGTGGAAAAATATAAAACCTTTGAGAGAAGCGATAGACAGACTGCCTAATTTTGAAACTTCAATAGCTTTTGGCGATATCTTCAAAATCAATATTAAAAATTTTGACGAAAAATACGAACAACAGATAAGAAATACCGCTCTTTTACTTCGTTCTTGGCGCAAAGGTCCTTTTCAAATCGAAAATCTTTTTATAGATGCGGAGTGGAAAAGTTTCATTAAATACAATCTTTTGCGTTCGCATTTTGATTTGAATAACAAAAAAGTGGCGGATATCGGCTGCAATAACGGATATTATCTTTTTAAAATGCTTGAAGACAATCCAAAAAAGCTTATAGGATTTGACCCTACGCCATTATTTTGGTGTCAATTTGATTTTATCAACCATTTTGCAAAAACAGATATTTTATACGAACTTTTGGGCGTGGAGGATTTGTCGAGTTATGAAGAAAAGTTTGACGTGATTTTTTGTCTCGGCGTTTTATACCATAGAAGTGACCCGCTTGGTTGTTTAAAATCACTTTTTAGCGGACTTGAAAAAGACGGGGAACTCTTTTTGGACACTTTTATGATTGAGGGTAACGAGGATATGGCGTTATGTCCTAAAAACAGTTATTCAAAAATCTCAAATGTCTATTTTATTCCAACAATTAACGCGCTTAGAAATTGGTGTGAAAAGGCGGGATTTAGCAAGTTTGAAGTATTGGCAAAAAATCCGACCGACATAACAGAGCAAAGAAAAACAGAGTGGGTTTTAGGGCAAAGTCTGGAAGATTTTTTAGACCCGAACGACAATACAAAAACTATTGAAGGTTATCCGTCGCCAAAAAGAGTTTATGTAAAAGTAAAAAAAACAATAGTCTACATGTAGGGCAAGTAGAACTACTAACTTTGCAACATAAATCTATCGTTTATATTTTAATTGATGCAAGGATTTGAGTTTTATATAAAACTTGATATTGTGCTATTAACTCTACATGTAACAAAAATACTCACTTTAATATAAAAAAACTTTTTGAAAAAAATGTCATAAATATTCAAGCCAAGAAGGTAAATTTTTCTGTTCTGCTTTTACGCTTGTGCTCTCTCCATGCCCTGGATAAATCTTCAAATTTTCTTCAAATTTTAAAAATTTTAAAATGCTTTTTTTCATATCTTCAGATGAACTGTACGGAAAGTCTGTTCTTCCTATTGAGTTTTTAAATATAAAATCCCCGCTAAAGATAACGTCCGCTATCCTTATAACGCTGCATCCGGGAGTATGTCCGGGAAAATGTAAAAACTCTACAGTCTCTCCTCCTATCTCAAATCTTTGGTCTCCGTCAACCTCAATGTCTGGAGTACTAGAGTCCATTCCATATCCGAATGTATCATTTTGTAACATAAAGGAATCTTTTTTGGGCGTATATAAATCAATTTTTAAACTCTCTTGCAATTTGCGGTTTGACCATACATGATCAAAATGTCCGTGCGTATTTAGTATGGCTAAAGGGGTCGTAACTTTGCTTTTTACCCAATCCGCAGCGTCAATACCGGGATCTATGATGACTTCACCTTTAGGCAAAAAAATAATGTAACAGTTTGTTTGAAAAACTCCCATAGGTTTTGACAAAATTTGCATTAGAAAAAACTCCTATTTTTTGCTTAATAATAGCAAGATTTTTAAAAATTAGACAGAATAAATAATAATTTATCGCGCTACCTTAAAAGATACAATTAATATTTGTTTTAGTACAATCTATGTATTTTCAAATGGCATATTAATTTTTTGTGATAAGCCAAAATAGGAGTTAGCCAATGAGAGAGATACCATTTTTTAAACCGTCTATAGATAAAGCGGAGATAGAACTTGTAAACAGCGTATTGGATAATAGCGAGGAATCAGATAAAGCCAAAAAACTTGAAACTGCTATAAAAAAATATATAGGTGCAAAATATGCCACCGCCACATATAACGGAACATCGTCCATGCATCTTGCCATGTGCGCTTTGGATTTAAAACGAGGCGATAAATTTATATGTTCGGTAAATTCTGCTCCTGTTGTAGCAGAGGTCGTAAGACATTTTGACGCTGAACCGATTTTTGTAGATATAAATGCCGATGATTTTAATATATCCATAGACAAACTAAGCAATACTCTTGCAAAACAAGCCCATAAAAAATTAAAGGGAATATTTATATCACATATAGCGGGACAACCTTCAGATTTGGATCCGATATATGAGTTGGCAAAAAAATATAATGTAAAAATCATAGACGACGCTATGAGTGCATTTGGAGCCGTATATAAAGAAGAAAAAATAGGTTCTCTTTCGCTAGGTTCGGAAATCTCCTGCTTTAGATTTTCTCCTCAGTTAAAACACTCGATTGCCGGTGGAGGAGTTATGACTACATCTAACGAAGAATTGAACGATAGAGCAAAACTTCTTAGAAATCATGCTATAGTAAGCGAAGGATGGGATAAGTTCGGCAATCTGGGATATCTTTACGACGTAGTCGATATAGGGGTAAAGTACGATATAAATGAGTTGAATGCGGCTTACGTTTTGGGGCAGCTTTCAAAAGTAGATAAATTCATAGCAAGACAAAAAGAGATAGCTTCTATTTATGACAAAGGATTGGCAAATTGCCCTCATATACAAACCCCGATTAAAAAACGAGATCATATATACAATCAATATATCATCAAAGTTGACAAAAATCGCGATAGTTTTGCAAAAGCACTAAAAGAGGTTGGAATCTTCACAGGGCTTCACTATATACCATTACATCTTTTATCTTATTACAAAACAAAATATAGTTTGAAAGTCAATGATTTTCCAACAGCTTTGGTAAACTATCAGCAAATTCTATCCATACCGATTTACGCGGCTATGAGTGATAACGATGCTTTATATGTTTGCGAACAAATAAATAGCATTGCCAAAAATCGTGTCTAATCGTCTAATTGTTTTATGGGTGGAAAAGTACTTTTATCACCCTTCACCTTTGCAACGTTTTATCGCTCGTCTACTTTTACCGTTTAGTTTTTTGTGGTGTTTGTGCGCAAAAATTAGACGTGTCTTGAAAAATCCCGTTGATTATCATATGCCAATTATAAGCGTTGGAAACTTAACCGTAGGCGGCAGTGGTAAAACTCCAGTTTGCATTGCCATAGCAAAAGAGATGAAAAAACCGGCGATTGTTTTAAGAGGTTACGGTCGTTTGTCAAAAGGGCTATTTGTAGTAAATAACTTCGGCGAAATTTTATGCGATGTAAAAATAAGCGGCGACGAGGCAATGCTGTACGCAAAAGAGTTAAAACACGCTTTAATAATTGTGAGTGAAAATAGAGCAAACGGAATAAAAAAGGCGAAAGAACTTGGCGCAGAAATCGTTATCTTAGATGATGGTTTCGGCAAAGTAAATATTAAAAAATTCGACATCTTAATCCGTCCAAATCCAGCTCCCGCAAATAACTTTTGCATTCCCTCAGGAGCATACAGAGAGAGTATAAAAAACTATAAAAACGCCGATTTAGTCATAAAAGACGGGGTTGATTTTGAAAGAATAACGAGCGTTGAAAACAGCACTGACAAAATGATATTGGTAACTGCTATAGCAAATCCTTCGAGGCTTGATAAGTTTTTACCGCCATCCGTAATAGACAAAAAGACATTTGCCGACCATCATGTATTTAGAAAAAATGAACTTTTAAATATTTTACAGCAAAGCAATGCAAATTCTATACTTGTTACAACAAAAGACGCGGTTAAAATTGAAGAATTTAATCTGCCGTTATCTATATTAAAACTTGAAATAAAATTATCATCGGAAGTTAAAGATAAAATAGTATGTTTTGGCAAAATCTAAAATCTTGCCAAAATTAAATTGCTGTTATCCGCCGCTTTGTCTTTTGTTGTATGAATTTATTGCGCAGATACTATCGGTTTTCCGGTATTCACATAATACAGTATATCCGAATTTTGATTATCGATCATGTGATTATCTTTGCAACCAAAACCAATACATTTTTCCATATCACGCTTAAGCCAATGTGATTGGTCAACAATCTTTCAGTTTTTATGCTTGTATTGAAAATTATTCTCATGGCAAACATTTTAATTTAATTCATCTATTTAGACTTTCAAAACTTTTCGAAGTGTCTATAGAGGATTTTTTCAAGACGATAAATACATGATGAGTAACTTTTACAAATAAGTTATTTCAAATATTTACCAAAGTGTGAACTGTTTTACTCATTATAGTATCAGAAAAACACATTTTAAGTATTATTATAAAGTTAACAACATATGTCATAAAAATTTTTTTATCTTTTGTAAGATATTATTACGAACAGTTTTTATTTAGGATAAATTTTATGGGAAGAGCATTCGAATATCGCCGAGCGGCGAAAGAAAAACGATGGGACAAAATGTCTAAAGTGTTTCCAAAACTTGCAAAAGCTATAACTGTTGCGGCAAAACAAAGTGGAAGCGACCCTGAAATGAATTCCAAACTTCGCACGGCTATTTTAAACGCAAAAGCGCAAAATATGCCAAAAGACAATATCGATGCAGCAATCAAAAGGGCTTTAGGAAAAGACGCGCAAGATATAAAAGAGATTCGTTATGAAGGCAGAGCGCTTCATGGAGCATTGATACTCGTAGAGTGCGCTACGGATAATCCGACAAGAACGGTTGCAAATGTAAAAGCTCATTTTGGCAAATGCGGCGGACAGATATTGCAAAATGGTTCGTTGGAGTTTATGTTTTCAAGAAAAGCCGTTTTTGAGTTTGATAAACCTGCAAATTTAAGCAAAGATATTTTAGAACTTGCTCTAATTGACGGTGGACTTGAAGAGTTGGAAGAAAATGATGGAATTTTTTACGCATATGCGACATATTCCGACTTTGGCTCTTTATCGTCTATACTTGAATCGCTTGAAATTGAACCTAAAAAAGCGACACTTGAATATATCCCAAACACGCCTGTAGAATTTAGCGAGGAACAGTTAACGGATATTGAAAAACTCATAGATCGTTTGGAGGATGATGATGACGTGCAGGCGGTTTATACAAACATTGCGTAGCAGTGGCCTCAAAAAATATTTAAAACATTCTGTACATTTTTAAAAATAATGCTAAATATAAAGTTATAAATGCTTTTTATTATATTTGCTTGCTTTTTTACCTATTTTTTAGATAAAATTTATACTAAATTTGATACAAAGGGTTATGGGATGAAAATATCTATTATAATGAAAGCTCTTGTAGTTATAATGTTTGGAGGTTTTTTGTTCTTAGGATGTGGCGGTAATGATGGAAGTCTTTGTTATGGAAGCGGTTGTTCAAGCACCGGGGGGGGAGATGGTACGGGTGGCGGCACGGGCGGTGATGGCGGTGGAGATACAGGCGGTGATGGTGATGACAATAGTACAGAAGGTGACGATGACACTATAAACGCTCATCTTGTTTTTAGTTCAACTGAAGATAATATTACCGATTACAGAGGTATGTTCAATCTTGTAGCCGATAATCAAGTTGAGCCCGAACAATTTGATAACCATTCGACTGAATATGCAAAAGAGATTATATATTACAATGTAGATGCTGGTATAGTTTCAAGACTATATGCGTTCTTGGACGGAACAGTTTATCCTGGAACTAAATGCAACTACATTGGGGAAGATAATCCACCTTTTTGTCAATATTTTCGAAGAGATTACTTTACATTACCACTAGCTATACAAATGGAAGGTATATATAGCACGGTTATCGTGTTTAATCAAAAAGAAACTACCGGATGCGCCGAAGATTCCGGAGTGTGTGATTTAACAATTTTAGTATATGCAGATCCAAAATACCACAATAATACCAATCCGATTTCATTGCCATCATTTAAGGAAGCAATTACTGGTAATTACTTTGATGGAAGTGGAATGGAATCGGTTTTATTTGATATTGAGCGAAACGCTACAACAGTAAGCACTTCAACGTACACTTGGTATCACAATATGAATTTGTCGACATATATGGATGTTAATTTCACCATAAGGCTTTACACAGATCATTTACCAATTAATAATGGGAGTATAAAATCGTTACCGCAAATTCCTATGCAAAAAAGCGGCGACAATGGAGAAGGAGCGACTCTAACATATAATGGAGCGCATTATAGTCTTGAAAATGTTTATGGGGAATTTGCTTCAAAACCGATACAATATGATGTAAATGAAACCGACGCAAGCGGATCAAACTATTGGATAGCAGATAAAGGCAATTTTGATTATTTTAGCTACGTAACGCTTTGTCGAAGAACCGCAAATGCGACCAATGCAACTGCAGAAGCAAATGCGACCAATGCAACTTACACATGCGAAGAGGGCCATGGCAATATAAGCGCTCATTGGACTATTCAAGGAAAAAGCGTCGATTTGGGTTGGTGATATTTTTTATAAAAGTCGGTGTAAAATTGCCGGCTTTTTCATCTTACATGTAATATTTCTCTAGCTTTTTCATTTATAAATTTTGCAAATTCATCGCTCTCATTTTGTGCTTTGCATAGTTCATACGACGTTATTCCCAAACTATTTGCAATATTTTTATAATATATGCCAAGTTCAAAATCTGTTTCTGAGTTATCAATCGTAAAAGAGATAGGATATATAATAACTGGCGAAGGTGCAACGGTTTTCAAAACTTCCTCGAGTGACGGTTTCAACCATTTTATCGGTCCTAATTTTGACTGATATGCCAAATGCATGCCACTAAATTGCATTTTTTCATCTTTTAATTTTTTGCTTAAAATCTCTACATGTTGTTTGATATGTTCCTCATAAGTATCTTGTTTTGCAATTGAAAGAGGTAAGGAGTGAGCTGAAAATATAAGGTGCGCACCATTTTTATAATGCCTTTTTATCTCATTAATAATGGTTTCGTTAAAATGCTTATCATTAAAAAAATAGTCTATTTTTTTCAACCTTGCATGTGTACTTTTAAAAAACGCATCGGCTTCGTCAAATGAAGATAGCGTGGTTGTTGATGAAAAATGCGGATACAGCGGAAAAAGCAAAACCTCGTCATAATCCTTATTTTGAAAAATATCGGCTACTTTAGGATTTGTATAACGCATAGCAAAAAAAACATCATATTTGCCGTTTGATAAAATATTTATCTTGCTAGTAAGATTTTGAGTATGTTCGTAAATCTTGCTTCCGCCGATTAGTTTATAATTTTCCCAAACTTTCTTTGAGCGCAAAAACGTTATCAGAGGAAAGATGACGTATCTTATAGGCGAAGCTATGATACGTTTATCCAAAAACATATTTTTTAAAAACTCTTTTAACTCTTTTTTGCTTCGCGCTCCGCCCATATTTAACAAAACAACTGCTTTTTTCAAAATATTCCTTTTTAGCTTTTATAAAAACTGTTAAATTTTAACCAAACTCATTTTATAACTTCATCAATTATTGTATAATGCGCAAAATTTTTCAAAGGATTGTAATGAATTTAAAGACTTATGATTATACAAAGGACGAATTAAGCGCTTTTGCATATGCTATTATCAAAACAAACAAAGGAGATATGACGCTTAAACTCTATCCCAAAGAAGCTCCGATAACAGTAGCAAATTTTGCTTATTTGGTAAAAAGCGGTTTTTATGATTCTCTTACATTTCATAGAGTAATTCCCAATTTTGTAATTCAAGGCGGTTGCCCAAATGGTACAGGAAGCGGAGGTCCTGGATGGAAAATAGAGTGCGAATGCGACAAAAACATTCACAAACACCAAAGAGGCACTCTTTCTATGGCGCACGCGGGACGCAATACCGGAGGAAGCCAATTTTTTATCTGTCACTCAAAACAATCTCATTTAGATGGCGTTCATACGGTTTTTGGTGATATAATAAATGAGAATTCTCTAAAAGTGCTTGATAATATAAAAGCAAGCGATATCATAAAAACGATCGAGATAAAGCAAAATATTTAACAATATCTTTGCCGATTCATTCTTCTCTACATGTAGTCAAAAATCGGCAAATTAGTCATTGTCATTTGCAAAGAAAAATGCCATAGGTAAAAAGTTAAACCGAAACAAGCGTTGTATTTGGCAGTTTTGTTTAGACTTCAAATGCTAATTTAACTTTCTGTTTTTCCCAAAAACCTTTAAAATTCGCATTTTTTATCTTAAAAAAACAAATTTTAAATATTCCAGCCGCATTTTAAAAGATTTGAAAAAGCATTTTAGTTTTTACTAATAAAGCTTTGTGATGAGATATAAACCGATAAAAATCATTGCATGTAGAAACTCAATAAAAAAGCTATCTCTTTTTTGTCGCTTTCTGAAAATAAAACCATATAAGAAGAACTAAAAAGAATAGAGCAATCGGTGCTATATATGGCTTATCTTCCAATGCGTAAAATATTCTTGTGAAATACTCTCCGGCATAGTAACTGCCATATCCTAAAGATAGCGCCCAAATGAGCGCGGCAATGAAATTCAGAATATTAAACTTTATCAACGAATACTTAGTAAATCCTACAGCTATAGGGATAAGAGTTTTAAGACCGTAGATGAATTTTTTGATAATAATAATCTTATCTCCGTACTTCTTCATCAAAACATGGCTTAAGGCAAGCTTTCTGCGATGTTTTCTTATGTACGGCATCATGGTTTCACGATTGTATCTGCTGATGCTTGATAAAGCAACATCGCCTATAAAATTGGCAATAGCAGCTATAGCGATTGAGACTTCAAGATTCATGATTCCTTTATATGAAAGTACGCCAGCTGCTATAATAGCAACCATTCCACCGCCGAAAGAGTATAAAAAAAGCACTATGTAGCCGTATGTTGCAAGCGATGTTAAAATTTCTTCCACTGTTTTCCTTTTATATCAAGCAATCAAAACGACAACGTATTGATAAAATAAAATATCAATGTTATCTTGTTGTCGCCTTAGTTAATATCTATCGACTTGTGATTATCTGGCATAATCTACAGCTCTTATCTCTCTTATGACATTAACTTTTATCTCGCCCGGATACTGCACTTTCTCTTCAATCTCTTTGCTTATCTCTTTTGCTAAAAGCGCCGCTTCGTCGTCATTTACAAGTTTAGCGTTTGCTATAACTCTTATTTCGCGTCCGGCATTTATCGCGTATGCTTGCTTAATACCCTCTTTTGATTTGGCAATATCTTCAATATCTTGAACGCGTTTTAAGAAACTCTCAAGCACTTCTCTTCTAGCGCCTGGGCGCGCAGCGGAAAGCGTATCGGCAGCACAAACGGCAGCAGCCTCTACGGATGTAGCCTCTTCATGTCCGTGGTGAGCGTAAATCGCATTTATAACGACGGGGTGCTCTTTATAACGTTTGCAAATGTCGGCTCCCAAATCAACGTGGCTTCCGGCAAATTCTTGCGTCAAAGCTTTACCGATATCATGTAAAAGTCCCGCTCTTTTTGCAAGTTGTTCGTTCCCTCCAAGCTCCGCGGCGATAATACCCGCAAGATTTGCCACTTCAAGAGAGTGCCCAAGTGCATTTTGTCCATAACTTGCGCGAAACTTCAATCTTCCTATTAGTTTTATAATTTCCGGATGAATTTTGGTAAGACCTAAATCCATGACGATATTTTCTCCCTCTTCAGCCAGACTCTGCTCAAACTCCTCTTTAACCTTTTCATGTATATCTTCAATGCGTGCGGGCTGAATCCTACCGTCTTCCACTAACAATTCTATTACTTTCGTCGCAATCGCTCTGCGATACAGATTAAAACTGCTCAAAATAATAGCGTTGGGCGTATCGTCTATAATAATATCAACGCCCAAAAGCATTTCAAGGGTTTTGATATTTCTACCCTCTTTGCCGATAATGCGTCCTTTCAAATCATCATCTTTAATATTCACAACATTTATAAGTCTTTCGGCTGCGAAATCTCCCGCAAAGCGCGTAGTAGCTTGAGCTAATATATAATTTGCTTTGCGCTTCGCCTCTTGTTTTGCTTCTTCTTCATATTTTCGCACTATATGAGCTATCTCGGCTCTAGATTGCTCTTCTACTTTTTTTAGTATTATATCTTTCGCTTCTTCTTCGGTAAGTCCCGCGGAATGCTCTAAAACGCGAATAGCATCTTTAAGTTTGGCTTGATAATCTTGTTTTAATTTTATGGCTTCTTGATTTAACTCTTCTGTTTTTTTTCTAAACTCTTCTATATCTTCTTTGTCTTTTGAAAGCTTTTTAAAATCCTCTTTCAAAGATATTTCTCTTTTTTCAACATCCGTTGATTTTATAGCATAATCTTTTTTAAGCCTCAACGCCTCTTCTTCAAATCGTCTTTTGGCAACTATCTCGGCTTCTTGAACTTTTATATTTGCATTTTTAAGTACAAGTTCGGCTTCATGCTCTATGGCTTTCGCTCTTGCTTTTGCTTGTGTTGTATAAATTTCATAATTTGCCGCATCAAGTTTTTTTGCCGCTGCAAATCCCGCAATTCCTGTGATTGTAGCCGCAGCTACCCCTATCCCTAGCTCTAAAAACATTTTTTCCTCTTTTTATCATAATATCTGTTGGGGTAATATAAATATCAGCTTGTACATCGTAAGCTTCGCATAGTCTCTCTTTGGTAAAACACTTGGTTAGTTGAATAAAAATAACCAAAGGCGCGGGTTTTAACGAGGCAAAAAACCTATCATACATTCCTTTGCCAAAACCCACTCTTCTCATATCCCCGTCAACCCCAACGACAGGAATAACCGCGACATCGATTTTAGGAACTCTTGCAAATGAATTTGAAGGTTCCATAATATTAAACCTTTTTTTCTGTACAGGCAATCGATATTTTACCAGTTTAAAACTGACACATTCCATAAATGGAACATATACTTTTTTCTCTTTTCTTAAATAATTTAATAAAATTCTTATATCAACCTCACTTTTTAATGGAAAATAAAGGCAGATGGTTTTGAATTTGATTTTTTTGAGTACGTTTTTTAATTTTAAAAGAGCTGTTTTTGAGTTTTTTAAATGTTTATATTCGGAAACAAATTCTAATTTTGTTAAAGATTCTTTGCGAAATTGCTCTTTTAAAATTGTCTTGTTTTCTTTATTATTCGTGCTTTTAAGCGACATTTTTCTATAATCTCCAATCAATTTTACATGTAAATATATAATTTTTTACATATAGAATATTTTATCAAAAAAGGACACCCTTTTATGAAATATCAGGCTTTTTTTACATCTATTTTGTTTATAAGTCTATTTTTCGGCTGCAGCGATAAAAAAGATAAACCGATTGAGCGCGATCAACAAATATTGCTAAAAACCACTACCGATGAAACTATAACTTTGATAAAAACAGATAACGGCTTTAAAGATGCGTCAAATAAAATCCTCTTTTTAAATTTTTTTACGACTTCTTGCGTGCCGTGTAACGCTCAATTTCCACATTTAAATAATCTTCAGGAAAAATACAAAAACGAACTTAAAATCATCTCTGTTTTATTGGAAGAAAAACAGATAGAAGAGATTCAAGATTTTATAAAAGATAAAAAAATAGGTTTTGACGTAACTCTTGGTGAGAATAATTTCAGATTGTCAATTACTCTTGGGAATATCACAAGCGTTCCTCATATGTTGATATACGACAGAAATGGACAATATGTGACGCACTACACAAACGCAACTCCCGAAGAGATGATAGAAGCTGATTTGAAAAGGATTTTTTGATGTTTGCCTCTATCAAAAAAGGACTTGGCAAAACTCTTGAAGCTATAAAAGAGATAGTCCCTGCAAAACAAGAGAAAGTAAGTAAAGAACTTTTGGAAGAGATACTTTTGGAAGCTGATGTAAGTTATGAACTGGTGGAGGAGATACTCTACTACCTTCCGCCTCAAAATAGCGTTGGCAAAGAAGATATAAAAAGAGTTTTAAAGTCATATTTCATATATGATAAAAATGAAAGCGCATCGGCAAATCCTTTTGTAGAACTGATAATAGGAGTAAATGGCGCCGGTAAAACGACTACTATCGCAAAACTTGCAAATATATACAAAAAACAAAAAAGAAGCGTTTTGCTTGGAGCCGGAGATACATTTAGAGCCGCGGCTATAGAGCAATTAAAACGTTGGAGTGAGAAAATAGACGTTCCGATAATTTATACGCAACAAGGACACGACCCCTCCGCTGTAGCATACGATACGATTTCTTCCGCAAAAGCAAAAAATATTGATAATGTGATTATAGATACCGCCGGACGCTTGCACAATCAAGTAAATTTAGCCAACGAACTTAAAAAGATAGTAAAAATTTGCGCTAAAGCAAGCGCTGACGCGCCTCATAGAAAAATATTGATACTTGATGGAACTCAAGGAAATTCGGCGATAAATCAAGCGTTGGCATTTAATGAAATGATAGGTATAGACGCACTCATCATAACTAAACTTGACGGCACGGCTAAAGGCGGTTCGCTCTTTAGCATCGCTAAAACTTTACAATTGCCGATACTTTATATCGGCGTTGGGGAAAGTATGGACGACCTTATACCTTTTGAAGCAGAAAATTATATAGATAGCATTTTGGACGCTATTTTTAACGCAAAAGAGTAAATATGAGCAAAAAAAAACAGCAGCTTTATGAGTGTCAAGCGTGCGGTTTTCAAAGTGCGGCAGAACTTGGCAAATGTCCAAATTGCGGTGCATGGGGCGAGTTTTTAGAATTAACGCAAGAGCAAATAACAACTTTAAAAGGAACGGCAAAATCTCCGAATTCAAAATCTTCGCAAAGCAGTGCAAAACCTATAACGCAAATAGAAGATGAGAGTGTTGAGAGATTTAGCTCAAACAATGAAGAGCTTGATTTGGTTTTAGGCGGCGGAATAGTAGGAGGCAGTCTCACGCTTATAGGAGGAAGTCCGGGGGTTGGCAAATCGACACTGCTTTTAAAAATAGGCGGCAATCTCGCAAAATCCGGCAAAAACACACTTTATGTAAGCGGCGAAGAATCAGCGGGTCAAATAAAATTACGCGCACAAAGATTAGATAGTCTGCATGAAAATCTCTATCTTTTATGCGAAATAAATCTTGATACGATTTTAGATGAACTCTCTTTAAAAAAATTTGATGTTTTGATAGTAGACTCCATCCAAACGCTATATAGCGAAAAGATATCTTCGGCTCCGGGAAGCGTATCGCAAGTAAGAGAGATAACATTTGAGCTTATGCGTTATGCCAAAGATAACAATGTGGCGGTTTTCATCATCGGACATATCACAAAAGAGGGCTCCATAGCAGGACCTAGGATACTTGAACATATGGTAGACACGGTGCTCTATTTTGAAGGAGATTCCAATAGAGAACTTAGAATTTTAAGAGGATTTAAAAATCGCTTTGGCTCAACAAGCGAAGTTGGAATTTTTGAAATGACAAAAAACGGACTTGAGAGCGCAAAAGATATCTCAAAAAAATTTTTTACAAGAAACGATTCGCAAGCAGGTTCGGCTATAACGGTTGTAATGGAGGGTTCGCGCCCAATAGTTTTGGAAGTGCAAGCGCTGCTTAGCGAAAGTACTTATCCAAATCCCAAACGCGCCTCAACAGGTTATGAGTTAAACCGTTTGACTATGCTTTTGGCGCTTTTGGAACGCAAACTTGATTTACCATTAAACAGATATGATGTATTTATAAATATTGCCGGGGGAATAAAAATAACCGAAACAGCCGCAGACGTAGCAATAGTAGCGGCTATAATAAGCAGTTTTAGAAATCGTCCTTTAAGCAAAGACACTGTTTTTGTCGGAGAAGTTAGCCTCATTGGCGATATAAGAGACGTTTATCAGCTTGACAACCGCTTAAAAGAGGCTAAAACACAACACTTTAAAAAAGCTATAGTTCCATCGCGGCCGCTTGAAGAGATAAGCGGTATAAAATGTTACGCCGTAAGCGAAGTTGCTAAAGTTATCGATTGGATGTGATTTGGTATTTTATAAAAATACTAAAAGCGATAAGTTATCTTTTGTATTTTAGACAAGATTTTTAACCTATACATGTAAGCATATAAAACTGCACTTTTGAACTATTTATTGAGCATTTTTTTTAATTTATCGCTTTAAGACGATTTGATTTTACCAGCAATAAAACATATCTTTCAAAAGTTTTGAGTCGCTCAAAATCAACTACTTAATGGGTTTGATTATTTCGATAAAAACTCGCAATTAATTCTTTTGCATGTAACGACTTTGGCATGCAAAAACAAGCGCATGACAATAGCGGCAATTGTCAATCTCCAAACATACTAAATTATCAGTAAAATATTTATATGAAAATTTATCAATCTTTTTTGATATAACACTATTTATTGATTAGTCAAAAAAGCTTGCATGTAGAGTATTTGCTCGACGATGAATTCTGATTTCCTTAGTAACTTCAGCCTATTTTTAGTTCGCACTAGCAAATTTGTTTGTTTGTTATTTTTGAGCTTTTATCTATTTTTATGATTTTGCAAAAATATTTTTGTTTTTAAAAAATTGCGATATAAATCTCGTTTCGTTTTTAGAGCATCATACCTCTTAACATGTAATAAAACATGGCTGAGAGCACGCCTACAGCAGGAACTGTGATAAGCCACGCGGCAATTATCATCTTCAAAGCAGACCTTTTTACAAATTCATGTTTTTTAACGGCTTTGAGCGCCTTTTTTTCTATCTTTGTAATTTCCAAATTGTGCGTTTTGTGCGCTGTGATTTTAGATATCAGTCTTTTTTCTTCATTGATTTTTGTTATCAATTCTTTAACAAAAAGCGGGTCTACTTTTTTTAGTTTGCCCAAACTCTCAAGTTCATTTTTATATTCTTCGAGTTTTTTTTGTTCCGCTTTTATGTGTATTTTTTTGGGATCAATTTCTATCTCTTCTTTAAGCGTATTTCTCAAAAGCCATTCTCTTAAAAATCCTACGCCAAAAATACCGCCTATCGCCGTATGGGTAGAACTTACGGGAAGTCCTAATTGAGATGCGACTATAACCGTCAAAGCAGCAGACATAGCAATGCAAAAAGCTCTCACTTGGTCAAGCTCGGTTATCTCGCTTCCGACCGTTTTTACAAGTTTTGGACCATACAATATAAGACCTATAGCTATACCGCTTGCGCCCAAAAACATAACCCAAAACGGAATATTCGCGTCCATATTGCTAAATCCGCCGCTTACTATATCGGCTATTGCGGCAAGCGGACCTACGGCATTTGAGACATCGTTGGCTCCGTGCGCAAAACTTAACATTGCCGCAGCAAATACCAAAGGTACATTGAAAAGCCAATTTACCGCGCGGCGCGAATTTGGCAATCTATCCGATGCTTTTACTATGAGCGGTTTTATAATAAAATACGCCAAAAGCGATATAAAAAGACTTATCATAACAGCGGTCAAAAAATTTATATTAAAAATATTTCCAAACCCTTTTAGCAAAATATACGTAACAAATGAAAAAATCATGAAAGAGATTAATGGAGGAACTATCTTTTTTGCGGCCAATTTTTTGTCATCTTTGAGTAAAACCGTTTTTTTCATAAAAAGGAGTAACCCCGCCGCAATAATTCCGCCAAGAAACGGCGATATAATCCAACTTGAAACGATTATGGTTAAGCTTTTCCATTTTATTATTCCCCAACCTACAGCCGCAACGCCGGCACCCGCAACGCCGCCTACAATAGCGTGAGTTGTAGACACGGGAGCGCCGAAAAACGTAGCTATATTAAGCCACACGGCGCCTCCAAGTAAAGCCGCCATCATAACCCATATAAATGTGCGCGTATCCGTACTTATTATAGCATCAGAATCAACTATCCCTTTTTTTATGGTCATTACAACGTCAGAGCCCGCTATAAGCGCGCCGCTAAGTTCAAAAATCGCCGCTAACACTATAGCCCAAAAAAGCGAAACGGCGCGAGAACCCACAGCAGGTCCTATATTGTTGGCAACATCGTTAGCTCCTATATTTAAAGCCATATAGCAACCAAAAATTGACGCTATTATTAAAAGTTTTCCGCTTCCGGCAAATCCATCTGCTTGAACGACAGAAGTATAAATCATAGCAAGAAGTAAAAAAGCAAAGCCTATTATAAGTTTAGCAGCATCAAGAAATCCGAATTTTTTAACATTTTTAACATCGGGGATAGATTTTAATTCCATCAAGCAACCTCAAATATTTTTGCAAAGTTTTCAATCATAATATATTTTTACTTCATAACTATTAAAAAACGCGGATGATTTTGGTTATAATGCGCTTTTTGTAAGGAAAAATGCAATGAAAGAACAATTCTTAAAAGACTTAGATAGAGTTTATGAGCTGGTAGAAAATAGAACTAAAAAGATAAATAGTCTTTATGAAATTTTGGAAAATAGTAACAAAGAAGAGTATAAAATCATCAAAAAACTACTTAAAATATGCTCTCTCAAATCAACCAAACAAAACAAAATAGCACTTTTAACCCGCCTTATCAATCTACGCGAAGATATGCTCATTATAGCTCTTGAAGAAAACAGCAAAGACAAAAAAGAGATGGTTCGCATCTTGGCGGCTGTTTATGATGTAATCGCGCAATTTCACATGCAAGAACATAAAAAACTTTTGGATGAAATAGAGAAGCGAAAGCTTTTGAGTTCGTTTTATAGAAAATTGCTTTTTGGCGTTAATAAGATAGGCGAGGCTCTCACTTTATGGCAGCCAAAATGGACAAATTATATTATTAACACTATAAATCCAAAGCTTTTAGAAGAGTTTGGAAATGATGCTGAGGTAACAAAATTTTTGAGAGATAACAACTTGTTTGATAAGAATTCGGACGGAAGTTATGCCGATAGATCATATTCTGCATTGATAAAAGACGATGACGGCTACAAAAATGCGCCATATGCAATAGTTTTTGCCACTGAAGTGCAAAAAGTCGCCAGAAAAATAGACGAACTCATAGCTACTTTGCAAGTTGAAAACGACGATATTTTTGATGCTAAAGAGGCTTATATAGTCTATTTCTCAACCCTTAAAAAAGCTTTTTGCGAAAAAGAGGATTCGCGCATAATATCCTCATGGCAAGATGTAGATAGAGCTTGGATGAATATCAAAACGCCAATCCAACCCTCGCATCCTCTTGAATATTATGAAGACCACTATAAAAAAGCGGTTGCGCTCGAGTGGGACGTAAGATTACAAAATCCTAAAAGTCAAAATACCAATATAACGAAAGAACGTATCTTATACATGTACAAAGATATATTCAAAGAAGCAGATATCGCCAAAAATGGCGAAAAAATTTATGAAAAAAGTTTACAAAATATAGAAAAAACGGATCTTTATATTTCACGTCCGATGCTCTATTATGCAGCGCAGTTTAACGGTCTATTTTCTGCTCAAGTAGTACCAAATGACGAATTTGTCAGCAAAGAGTGCGGCAAGAAAATATTTGCTTATTCCGATAATGTGCTGGACAGCATAAGAGCAAAGCCGTTTATGAAGATATCAAGCGAAGTTTTCGGCGCAAAATTTATAAAAAATGAGAGAGAACTAGTATTTAAAAAGTCTGATATTTGGCATAAAGTGTATGAAGTAACCACTATAGGACACGAGTTTGGACATATTTTATGGATAGATAACGACACTGAAGGCAAAATGAATAAAAGCGGGGTTTTTAAAAATATAGAGGAGTTTAAAGCCACGACGGGAGGACTCTGCGCTTTTTTTAAAAATATCGACGAAACGTTATTGCCACATGTAATAAACGATACGATAAAACGTTCCGTCTCTCTTATAACATGGCAAAAAACGAACGAAGTTGAGCCTTACTATTGCGAATCTCTTATACATCTTACGGGGCTCTTTGAAAGCGGCATTTTATCTTTTGGCGAAAAATTGCTTATAGATACAAGTAAAGAGTGTGTAAATGCGCTCATAAAGTGGTATTTTGAGACTTATCTTGAGTTGGCAAAACACTATCTATGCAAAAGAGACGCTAAAGAGTTTTTGGATAAATTTGCCAAAAAAGAGGACGGCATATATTTGCCGACAGACAAAAGCATAGAGCGTTTTGTTCAATACTATTGGGAGCTTCATAAAGCTATAGGACGAGAGATAGATACAAGCGACAAAAGAGAAAATTGGTTATAAGAAACAAAGTTTGACCGGTTTGAATTTCGTCTTTTATCAAATATCATATATGTTAAAAATGGAGTAAATTTTATCCTAAAAAGCGATACGCTATCGCATTAACGCTAATAGCGTTATTGTTTATATTAGCTTATATAAATAAAATTACCTCATCAATTTATCACGTCAAAATTTTCAATCGCCAAGCAAAGATGCTATAAAATTAATATCAAAAAACCATCGCTCTATCCATCAATATAAAACTTTATTGATAAACACAACACAAATAACAATCTTAATAAATGGATAAACTTCATACATGTAGACGATATGGCGCAACGCTTTTGATAAATTTGCCCATTTGATTTTGTAACCGAGCTTTTCTATGCTAAGTATTGCCTCGTCGTCTATTTTTTGCAAAGTTTAAATATAAAATTTTTAAAGCGGATAAATGAGCAATATCGTAAAGATAAAGATTCCATTTTATGTATTTGTTTTAAAACAGCAATTCCCTCTTTGAACACTTCAAGCAGGTTATTGCAATCTATCTAAAGTTAATAATCGCCGTCCAATATTTTACATGTAAGACTTTGCCGCAAGCGCGAATAATTACCGCAATCGCTTTTATTTTCATCTCTTTTGATAATATTAAAGTATTTTTGTCTAATTATACTTCTTACATGTATTATAAAAAATATTTCGGAACGCTCCGAAATTTTGGAGCGTTCCCATATAAAACTATTTAAACGCCGATTGTAAATCAACTTTTAAAGCTCTGTATCCTATTGTGTTGCTGTCCACAAATTTTATCTCGAGCAGAGATTTTTTTGTTCCGTATTTAAATTCGTGCAAAAACGGCACAAGTTCCGCTTCGCCTCTTGAAAACGCTTTAACGTCGCCAAGTCCGGCAGTTGCGCTGTAAACCATCATAGAATCTGTTTTTGGCATATATTCAACAACTGAAGTGATGGGACTAAACCACTCAAATCCTCTCTCTTTGCCAAATTCCCAAACTTGCTGTACCGTCATCTTTTTCTCATCAACAACATACTCAACGGCGCGGCTATATTTCATACTGACCATTGCCGGCTGTTCCATACCGCGCGAATCGCCGTTGTCAAATACGCTTACATGTACGAGTCCCTGTTTTGATTTTTCCGGAATCACGTACGCCGTATGTTGTGTCCACGACCAATCAAATCCGCCTTTATCGTTTAAATATCCGGGGCATTTTGAACCGCTCTCGCCGCAATCTATCTTTTTGCCTTTCGCATCAATCGGAGTCAATACTTTTTTGGCAAGTTCGCCCGTCCAACCTTCAGGAGAAGCTATTATCCATTTTACTTTCTTATCTCTTCCGATTTTGACAACCGCGCTTTGATGTCGTGAAGAGACAATGATAGAATCATCGCTTGCATCGTAATTGGCTGAATTCACATGCGCCCAATTTCTTCCCGCGCCAACTCCGGCAACATCGCCAAACGGAGCACTTGCGTCTTCAAGTTCTTCTTTGCTTTTTGTATGCCCGGCTTGTGAAGCGTCAATATTAAGACATACCGCCCCTTGATCCATAGCAAGCATATTAGCGTCTCTGTACGGATCAAGTATCTCCATCAACTTCCATTCGTCAAGAACATTTCCGTCTTTGTCAAGTTCAACAATCACATCTCTTACTGTTCTTACGTTTTTATTATCTTTTCTTTTGTAATCAGACGAAGCTACTCTCAAAAGATAAGTACCTTTTGACGTCTCTTCCAAGTGGTGACTAAAATCTATATAGCTTTTCGGAAGCATTCTATGAAAAATCTGCATTCCCATCAAATCGTACTTCATATACGCTTGACTCATACCCCACATAAGAGCACCGTCTTTTGTTTGGTCAAAGCCCATCATATTGCCTTTTTTGCGCAAGTCGTTGGGGTCTCTTAATTTGCTCGTGTCAAGATACCATCTTATATCGCCGTTTGTATCTATTATCCATACATAAGTTTCATAGTCCCACTCAATAGCTCCGCCTACAGGATTATTCCAAACAACTTGAGCGGCATTTGGAAGCGTTGAAGAGAGGTGATTCATCAGATATAAATCTTTCTTGATACTGTTGTCCGCCGCTATCACCACTTTTGCTTCCGGAAGAACCCTTTTTTGTTTTGTACCTGAACCATAGAGATTTATCGGCGGAGCATATACGGTATATGTCTCTTTAACGTTTTGAACGCCACCGTTTGTATCGTGCATTGTGTACGATACATTAATCTTATTTTGATAATCAGGATACATACCCCAAACAGGAATTCCTCCGTAGAGTAAAACCTTATTATCCGAAACATCATAAGATATCGGCACGCCGCCGTCTTTTTTGCCTTCAACAACAACTTTTACGTTGGTAAGTTTGTGTCCCCCGCTTTTAATAATAGCGGTAAGCGGAGCTACGTCAAACGGATTCATAAAAACCGCGCCGATTTTGCCCTCCCCTTTGTACGTATTAGTACCGCTGCCTCCGCCGCCGGCAAACAAACTCATAGGCGAAGCGCTCAAAATCAATCCCGCAATTATTGCGGATGATAAAACTTTTCTCTTACTCATGTTATCTCCTTGTAAAGAGTTTTATTAGTTATGGATTTTAAAATAAAGCATATAAACATAAAGCCAAGCAATATAAGGCATAAAATAAATGCAAACAAACAAGCTTGCGCCATATTGATAAAGTGATGCGAAGGCACCAAATACCACCCCTCTTCATAAAAATCCACAAGCCATTGTTGTAAAGAACTTAAATTTGCGTCCATCGGCACAATCGGATTATCATATCCGCAATCCCCCGTAGGTTTAAACCAGTCGGGAAACCATCTGTCCAAAGGCAAATTGAAAGGAAATGTAGGTTCTGCCGAGCAACCTTGTACGCCAAACGGATTATCCGAATGAACGGCTTTATGAACAGCATTTAATTTCAAACTGTAACCTATGCCTTGAATGATGCCCCAAAACGCTAAAATATAGCCTATAAATTTTAGAAACATACTTCTTGGATTTAAAGCCGCTATTAACCCTGCAAAAAACATGCAAAAAAACGCAAATCTTATATATACGCACTGTTCGCAAGGAGCCATATATATGTAGTGCTGAAATAACGAATGTGCGACGATTACCAAAAAAATACTGCAAAATGCCATCAAAAGCCACAAGAATCTTGCATTTTGCCATTTTGCGATAGTATCTATCGGTGTTGTTTTTAAATCCTTCCAAAATTTTTGTAACATTTTCAACCTCACTTATTTGCCAACTCTTTTATCAAATCAACCATTTTGTCTATTGAGGTTATTGATTTTGTATAGATAAGATACTCGCCGTTTACGACAAATGCCGGCACGCCTTGAATCTTTGCTACTTCGTAGCTTGCTTCCCATTGAGATATAATATCTTTTGCCTCTTGAGTATTTTTAAGCTTTTTAAATTCGCTCTCAGACAAACCGCTTGCTTGTAATCCAAAAGCCACAAAACTCTCAGCGCCGCCGTCCCATCTCTCTTTCTTGTCGTGATATGCGTTGTAGTAAGCCATTTTAGTTTTTTTGAACGCAGATGTTTCATCTGTTAGCTTAATATTCTCAGCGCTGTCTTTGACAATTAAGGCCGCAAAAAGTTCGCTTGCCTCTTTGCCGTACTTTCCTTTTGTTTTGAGGTGAAAAGGCTTGAAAGTCAAAACTCCTTCAAGCCGACTAACAACTATCGGTGTTACCGACTTGTCATATTTGTAACAAAAAGGGCAATCATAACTGAAAACCTTAATGAGAGTTTTATCAGCATTCGGAATAGGATTTGTAAGTTTTACATAATCAGTCCCTTCGCTGAAACCAAAAGCGTTCATTGTAAAGAACAAAAACGCTATAACCGTTTTGTAAATAAAATTTTTCATTGATACTCCTTAATTTAAAACTTATAAGCTACTCTTGCTATGTATAAGTTTGTATCTTTTGTATTTTTGTGATTTTCGTTTTCATATAAAAATCCGGCAGAAAGTCCGTCTAAAACGCCGCTGAAATAATACGTCGCATATATATTTTTCCAATCTATTTTGTCGTTTATGTCTTCGTAATCCAGATGAGCGTATCTAATACCGGTCAACAATCCTAAATTTTTGAAATTGTAGTTTGCGTCTATTGCATACTGCTTTGATTTTTCGTATTCGGCGCATTGTTCGTATGAACTTGTAAATAGCATACACTTATTTCCTCCTCCCACTACGCCAAATTTTGAATCCCCATCCTTTATCGTCGCCCAAGCTAAATACGTATTGAAATTTTCAATACCTACACCGACTTTGACGCCATAATAGTTTGAATCATCAAGAGCAGAATTTTTATAATTTGTATGTGAATACTGAGCGGCAACTTGATAATTAAAGTATGAAAAAACATCTTTAAAATTAGCCTGCATGTAAAAAATTGAAAACTCATCTTTCATGCCGCCGTAAGCTCCGATTAGTCCTAATTTTTCAAAATAGTCATTTACGACGCTAAAAGCATAGGCATATTTTCCGCTAAGTTTTTCAAACTTTGGAGCGCTTCCTTTGCCGTTTGTCTGTTTTTGAAATTTTCTAATATATGCCGCATAAAACGTATTATTAGAAAATTCGTTACTTGTTAGGGTAGCTCCTTCAAATGATTGAATAATAGCTTTCCCTGCTCCGCCTTTTATCAAAGGCATATTTATAAATTGACGTCCTGCTTTGACCGTACTTTTGCTTTGCATGTAAGATAAATACATTTCGGACAAAACGACTCCGTGTCCGTACAGACCATTTGGCGCTTTGAACATATCTTTTGCATCTTTGTCCACAAATGGAGAGCTTGATAATTGAGGCGTTATGCTGCCTTTAAAACCATAATAAAAATCCGTCGTATAATTCAAGCGAAGAGCAAAACTCAAAATATCGGCTTTTTTGTCGCCTATTTTTTGATTGAAATAGTAAGAACGCAATTCGCCGGTTATGTTGCCGTTTTGAAGTGCATCTGCCAACGAATCCGTAGCATTAGCGTAAGCGCCCAAAGCAATAAGTAACGGTGCGCTTATTAAAATCTTCATAATGTATCCTTATATATAAAAAATATTTTGTAAGTTTAAGCACATCTTCTAACGGCAAAACAACATTAATATTAATCTCACCTTAAACAACATAGTTAAACTATAATTATATTGTTCTAATAAATATAGCAATTTGCCAAAGTTTTTCATCTGTATTGGATAAATCTACATGTAGTGTTCAAATAAAAATTTATTAAAATTTTCTGATATAATCCTATTTATTTTTTGGGAAATAGCTTTGGAAATAACGTTAGAATTGATAATATATCTGTTGGCTCTTGGATTAGTAGTCGGCTTCATGGCCGGACTTTTGGGAATAGGCGGAGGCGGGATAATGGTTCCGATACTTTCGGTTATTTTTATCTACAAAGGTATAAATGTTGAAAAAGCAATTCCCTTGGCTCTTGGCACATCTATGGCTTCAATAGTTATAACGTCGTTTTCAAGTATGAGAGCTCATAAATCTAAAAATAATGTTGTTTGGAGCGCATTTAAACCGATGGCTCCGGGAGTGATTTTGGGGGTTTTAACGGGCGCTTTTTTGGTCTCCATAACAAATTCTTTGGCTCTTTCCATATTTTTCAGTATTTTTATGGCTTATGTCTCTATACAGTTATTTATGGACAAAAAACCAAAACCCACAAGACAACTCCTGCCAAAACGCTGGCTTTTTGGCGCAGGCGGAGGCATAGGAACAATATCGGCGCTCGTTTCTATCGGCGGCGGTTCTTTGACCGTACCTTTTCTAATTTGGCAAAATATTGACGGCAAAAAGGCTATCGGAACTTCAGCTGCGCTTGGTTTTCCGCTCTCCATAACGGGCGCGCTTAGTTATATGATGATAACGGGGATTGAAAATGTAGATATGCAAACTCTAACTTTGGGATACGTATATCTGCCCGCTGTGTTTTTCATATCCGCAACAAGTTTTTTTACGGCAAAGTTAGGAGCAAAATACAGTCAAATCCTGCCAATTTCCGTACTCAAAAAAATACTCGGCGCTTTGAATATGATACTTTGCATAAAAATGCTCACTTCGGTCGTATCCGAATTTTAACTTACAAAAAAAGAGATTAAACTTTTTTGTATTAGATTTGAGGTTTATTTAAATGTTAACAGACTTAAAAAATATAGAAAACTATAAAATATATAGTTTAATTATCGCCTCTATCGTTGCGTTTGTCATTTTGGCTTTTGAGAGTTTTAGTTATGTTAGCTCAGAGTTGGAAAATTTATCAAAACAAAACAGAAACCTCATCATACAAGAGATACGCTACTTGACAAAATCATGGCTTAGAGAATGTATTGATGTACTTGAACTCACAGCATACCAAATAGACGAAAATTATGCGAACGAAGAGCAAATCAAAAAAATTTCGCAAACTTACTCACAATACGACAAGTATTTTGACGCTTTGCAAATACTGGTCGCGGATGACTACTTTTATGTCAACGGCATAAAAGTTGATGATTACAAAAAACATATCAGATATCAAAATAATTTATGCAATTTCAGTAATAAAAATAGTCAAAACACCGAATTTATAAAAACATGTTCAAACAATACCGAAAAAATTATCTACAAAACCTTTGAAGAAGAACATTGGTATCTTGGCACGAAATGGTTTCAAGATACCAAAAACACCATGAAAACAAATATGGAAACGATGAAAGTGCACGGACTGCTGTTTGAAAAAACGATAAATTTATGCACCCCTATAAAAGATGATAAAAAAAATTTCAAAGGAGTCTTTTGCGGAATTATAAAAGTGGATTTGGTACCGCAAAAAATAGAAACCTTAAAAATTCCGAAAAATTATTACTACTTTATAAGCGACAAAGAGGGCAATATACTGATAGCGGTCGGAAATTATGAATTGATAAACAAAAACGCGAAAGAGATATTTTCCAAAAAATCTATAAAAAGCGTTTCAAGCGCACAAGATATAGTTGTTGGCAATAGCGTCGTTACTATTGATAATTTAATAGATTTCAATTGGTATATTGGCGTAGGTGCGGACGAGGAAGAGGCAAACAGTTACGCTATGAGAAAATTTTTCAAACACTCCGCAATTATTTTTGGCTGTTTTGTAATATTTGTCATAATCATCAATAGCTCTTATACGTTTTTATATAAGCGTTCGGAAGCAAAAAGAGTAGAGTATGAAAAGATACTGCAATATCGCTCAAAAATGAGTGAGATAGGAGAGTTAATATCTGCCGTAAATCATCAAATCCGCCAACCGATTAACGCGCTTGCGCTATTGATAAATAACGCTATAAATAAACTCTGCTCAAAAGACTCTCTTGATAAAAAAGAACTTGAACAAAATTTAAGGCTTTCTCAAAAAGATATATTGCTAATAAATAATACCATAGATATATTCCGAAATTTTTATAGTTTCAACGATACTGTCACAGAATTTGAACTTAAAAACTGTGTTGAAAACGTCTTGTGCGTAATGCGTACGGAACTTTCAATCAGCAGCATAAAAATAGATATGGACGCTTCAAATATAGAAGGAGTCAAAATCTACTCTATAGAAAATTTTGTACAACAGATACTATTGGTGCTTATACAAAACGCAAAAGACGCTATTTTGCCGCTCAAAGTGATAAGAGAACTGCAAAGACGCAAGATAGAGATAACATTTAAAATAGATAAAAAATTCGCACATATATTTGTGTCTGATTTTGGAATGGGTGTTGCCGAAGACGCACAAAATAAGCTATTTTCAGGACTTAAAGGCTCAAAAAAACATAAAGGAACAGGAATCGGTCTTTTTTTCTCAAAGAAATTAGCAAAAGAGAGATTGATGGGCGATTTGACACTTATAAGCAGCAAGATGCCTACAACTTTTAAACTTACTTTAGCAAGAGATATCAAAAGGATTAGTCATGTATAAATCAACGCTAGGGCTTTTAAGTAATTTTTCCGCACTTATAGTGGATGATGATAAACTTACAAGAGATATGCTAAGACAAGGATTAAAAGAGTATTTCGGCGATTTTTATGAAGCAAAAGACGGACTTGAAGGTTTTGAGACTTTTAAAAAAAATCGTGTAGACATCATAATCACCGATATACATTTACCAAATATAAGCGGTTTTGAAATGATACAAGAGATACTAAAGTTAAAACCGAGCCAACCTTTTGTTGTAATCACATCGTATAATACCGACCAAAATATTTTAAAGAGTATTCAAAACGGCGCAGTCAGTTTTTTGCGCAAACCTATAATGGATATTCAAGATCTCCAAACGACGCTTTTGTTGGCACTTGCACCAAAAACAGACCAAAAACATACGAATATCAGCTCGGAAGTAACTATAGACCTTAGCAGAGAAATTATTTATAAAAATAATCAGCCGCTATTTTTATCACAAATTAACAACAAAATATTTTGGTTGCTTTGCTACAATCTAAACATGCTTGTAACGTATGAAATGATAGAAGACTACGTTTATGACAATCAAAGCGTAAATAAGAGCGCTATTCACACATCTATATTGCGCATAAAAAAACTGCTCGGCATTAATATAGAAAATGTCGTAAATGCCGGATATATTTTAAAAAAAATGTAGTTTTAAAAAAATTTTTATCTATTTGCAAGTTCTCTGACCAAATCGACAAATGCTCCCATTGATTTTATAGTTTGCGTTTTGATAAGATATTTACCGTTTACGATATATATGGGCGCATCTTTAAATTTTACCACCTCGTATTGTAAATCCCAACTTTTTAAAATATCTTGCACTTGCGGGCTACTTTTGAGATTATTAAACTCATATTCGGATATTCCGGAAACTTTAAAACCTATCGATAAAAAATCGTTCGCACTCTCCTCTTTTATCCCTTTTTTTGTGTAATAAACATTATAATAAGCCATCTGCGCTTTTCTAAAAAGCGACTTATCGCTCATAAAATCATCTATGCCATCTTGCATATCCTTAACCATCAAAACGGCAAAAAGTTCGCTTGCCTCTTTGCCGTATTTGCCTTTGCGTTTCATATGAAAAGGTCTAAATGTTAGGATATCTTCAGTTTGTCTTACCATGCTTGGAGTCAGCTCTTTTTCATACTTGTAACAAAAAGAGCATTCGTAATTGAAAACTTTGATGAGAGTTTTATTTGCATTTGACAAAGGACTTATAAGTTTTATATAGTCCTCGTTTTCATCAAAAGCCAAAGCTCTAAAAATAAAAAATAAAAATAGCAAAACGATAATTCTTTTCAAAATATCTCCTTAAAACTTTTACATGTAGCCATTTTAAAGTCTATTTGTCTATTTAAATCAACTTAATATTCAACATAATTTAAAAATTAAATATAACTATATATTAGACTTTGGAAAAGTGTAAAAATTCAACGGTTTTTATTAGAAAAATTGAGTGGAATTAAGATTGGTATTTATGATTATAAAAAACGAAAGAAATAATACATGTATAATCATCCGCAACAATAAAAGTCATAAATATGCGGCTTTAAAAATCTCGTATCGGATTTGTCTAACGCTGACTTTGCCTTTATATTTTCAATAAACTTTTTAGGTTATAAACGTGCAAAAATTTCCATTGCCGATATTTAAAATTTAGTATACATATATGGTAATTTTTGCCCGATTTTAATCAAAATTATTTGATAACGTATATGTATTAAAATTATTTATCGGCGCATTATTAAAATATGTAACGCCGTTTAATTCATACTTAACGGCGTATGTGATACCGCCTCCACCGTCTCTTACGCCTTTTATTTGCACCGAACCGACAGATGGAACCGTAAATTCCGCGGGTTTATTTCTGATGAAAAATGCATCGCCGATAGGGTGTCCGTTTACAATTATCTGGACATAATCGCCATCTTCAGCCGCATAATCCCAAACCCAAATTTTAGACTCTCTTTGATTGCTCGAATGTGTAATGACATAATCTTTTCTCTGAATAGTCGTATCTTTTTTCAAAACAACCGTACCGAGCGAAAGAGATGTTGAAAATCCTGATTTTAAAGCGTCCGCCGCCTCATTTGAAGTATTTATATCGGGAGTAGACTCCAACATAAAAGCAATAATATATACCACTACAATAAGTAAAATCCCGGTTGTTCCTAATTTTTTGTCAAACGATGATAATCGAACGGGAGTAAACCATCCTTGCTTATTATTGGTTGCTCCTAATTTTTTATCAAGCGTACTATTTTTTTCAAACTTCTCTTGTTTGCAAACATCTTTATTGTCATGCAACATCCTTTTATCATTCATCATCTTCGTCTCCTTCGTATTTCATCGGTTTAAATTTATAGTAAAAACACATGCTAAGCCTGCCGATAATCATCCAAAATATCATAAAAGTTAAAAACAAAAAATGTCTATGTTCGTTTTTAACTTCATATCCGTAATTAATGATTAGTATTCCTATTGATATTAGCAGTATGTCAAGTAGCGCTATCAACGTGTAAGCGTATAGCCATGGCAGTTTTTTGAATATTGACCTAAATGAAGGCACAATCATTGCCAAACTAAAAATTAAACATATTAACATAATAAATACGAAGCCGATATTTTCTCTTGAAGCTTCGTTTGATATGATATTGTTTATATCGGTACATAATCCGAAAATTATAAACGGTATCATAATTATCACCGGAAGCATAAGTACAATAAAATAAATAACGCTCAAGACTTTTGCCATCTTTATATCCTCTCTATGTCGGCATCTAAAATCGTAGTAAGTTCTTCTTTGGTCAAATCGTTATCTGTGCTCAATCTCAACGCTTGATTGTTTATAGACTTTTCAAAAATATTCCTAACATATCTGCCGTTGCCAAATCTTGCTCTGCTTTTGACTTCCGTGAATATTGTTTTTAGTTTGTCAAACGCTTTGCCGTCCAAAACATAGCTTTTGGAATTATACAAAGACGCCGCTATTTGCAATAATTCATCAACACTATAATCTTTAAATTCAATAATATTAGGAAATCTTGATTTTAATCCGGCATTTATTGACAAGAATCTATCCATATCGTCGCTGTATCCCGCCAAAATAACAACCAAGCGGTCGCGATTATCGTCCATCATTTTTACCAACGTATCAATAGCCTCTTTGCCAAAATCATTTTCTCCGCCCCCTGCAAGCGAGTATGCTTCGTCTATAAACAACACTCCGTCCATAGCTTCCCAAATAATCTCTTTAGTTTTTATCGCAGTTTGACCGACATATCCGGCTACTAAACCGCTTCTATCCGTTTCGATAAGTTTTGACGTCTTAATCACTCCCATATTATGCAACACATTTGCAACACTACGCGCCATCATAGTTTTTCCCGTACCGGGATTTCCTGTAAATATCATGTGCAGCGTACCAAAATTATTTATCGGCAATCCCATTTTTTTACGCTCTTTTTCCAATCTTAGTTTGGCACTTAAAGAACGTATATAGTTTTTAACCTCGTCCAATCCGACAATATTTGAAAATTCATTTTCCAAATCATACGTTGCATTTTGCGACGTTTTTTGAACAATGTCGCTACTTATGATAAGATTCATCTTGTCGGTAGAAACATCTTCTGAGGCAATTCTTGCCGATTGAACGCGTATTATATCCTCTAAATAGTTGCGTATCATGCGTCCGTTTCCCGAATGAGCATTTGATTGTTTATGCAGTGATATTATCTGTTCAAATAAAATACTCTCGCAACTCTCATCCAAGGTAAAACCTTTTGCTTTTATCATAGAAATCGCTATCTTGTATAACTCTTCGGGAGTATAATCCAAAAATTCTATATTCAAAGGAAACCTCGACAAAAGACCTGAATTAGATTTTAAAAAATCCCTCATCTCTTGTTTATAGCCCGCTAAAATAACAACAATTTCTCCTCTAAAATCCTCAATTAACTTCACAAGAGTATTAACGGCTTCTTTGCTAAAACCTTCCGCATCAGATAAGGAGTATGCTTCATCGATAAATAATACACCGCCTAATGCCGACTTGAACACATCTTCCGTTTTTTTAGCCGTTTGTCCGACATAACCCGACACAAGACCGCCTTTATCCGTCTCAACCAAATGTCCGGATTTTAAAAAACCCATCTCTTTAAACATTTTAGCGACAACTCTTGCTATAGTCGTTTTTCCTGTGCCAGGATTTCCTGTGAATATCATATTTAAAGATTGAGTAACATCAACGGTCATACCAACATTTTGGCGTTTTTTCTGCGCTATCAACAGCTTATGTTGAGTTCGAACAAAATCTTTAACATTTTCAAGCCCCATAATTTCAGATAAACTCTTTTCCAAATCAAATGTTCGGTAATCTTCAAAATTAAAATCCTCAGCGGACAAAATATTCATGGGCGCGTTTTTATCTTTGAGCAACCTTTTGGATTGCTGCAATATAGCGCTCTCTATGATATTTCTTACAAATCTTCCATTGCCGCTGTCATTTTTGCCTTTTATCTGTTTTTTGTCATATAACCTTATAAGCTGCTCTTTGCAATCGTCGCCAATCACATATCCGTTGGACTTTGCTATAATCAAAGATATTTCATACATCTCCAACGAAGAGTAATCTTTGAAGTTAATGACATTGGGGAAGCGAGATTTAAGACCTGAGTTAGATTTTAAAAAATCCCCCATCTCATCTTCGTATCCAGCCAATATAACGACTAAATCGTCGCGATAATCCTCCATGGCTTTAACTAAAGTGTCGATAGCTTCGATACCAAAAGGGTCGGATGTGCCGCGGCTTAGCGAATATGCCTCATCAATAAATAGCACTCCGCCTAACGCCGATTTGATGACGTCATTTGTGATTTTTGCCGTATGTCCGACATATTGTCCCACTAAATCATTACGCGTAACTTCTCTTAATTGCCCCGAAGACAATATGCCCAATGCTTTTAAATATTTTGCCGCTATTCTGGCTATGGTTGTTTTTCCCGTACCGGGATTTCCTGTAAATATCATGTGCATAGATATTTTAGCTGTTTTTAGTCCGGATTTTTCACGCATTGCTTGAATTTGCAAATTATCCTCAAGACTGAGAATATACTCTTTTACATCCAAAAGACCCACTATAGTGTCTAATTCTGATTTTACTTCATTTAATCCAAGAGTGTCTCTTTTTTCTATAACGCTCGATAAATTTATCGTATTATTGTCGATATTACATAAAAAAACGTCGTCGCTAACGTCTACTTTAACAAAGTTGTTAGCAGGATTGTGTTTTATCTTGTATTCGGCAAGTGGCTTATAAATATTAGCGTCTATATATTCTATTATGCCTGCTATGCCGGTTTTAGCATTAAATGAATTTACTATTTTTAAAACGGCATCGTCCAATATGCTTACATGTAAACGTAAATTATTAATACATTTTACAGTAAACTCTTTTACTAAAATTTTTGTGATTTTTTCCAAATCCGCTTTTTCAAAACTATTTAGAGTAATTATGTCGCTTACATGTAAGATAAATTTATTTCCGAAAATGTCGGCTATCGAACTTGACTTTTTTTCTGGAATAAAGACGAAAAATTTACCTTTTGCGTTGATTTGGTCTATAGAGTTTTGCACCAAAGCACCCGTTGCTTCTATCAAAACATCATTTTGAGCAACATAACGTCTATCCATTAAGTAAAAGCCGTTTTGAACCAGATTTGTAAGTATATCGACGATAGAGCTATGACATTTTTCAAAATTCTCAAATAAAATAACATCCGACGCTTCACACAACGCTTTGTACAAATCCGATAAAAAAATATTATAGTGCGTATTGTTAAAATATCTTGATAAATCTATTTTTGATACTTTATGATAATTTAATATCGCTTTTTCTGCCAATATCGAGGCGATAGCGCTTACCCCTAAAGCTTTGCCGCTGCTTTTATCTCCGAATATAAATATCGTATTTTTCGGTTTTATACTATCGTATCCTGATATAAACGGACGTTTAAAAGCGACGCATAAACTATCTATAAATTTATCCTGTCCTATGACAATATTTTTTAATCTATATTCAATCCCTGCAAATCTATTTTCAATAGGTTGATTTCGGTTTGTATTAGTAGGATTATTCGTCGTATGATTGTATGTTGGCTGAAAGTCAGCGATATTGTTCGTGGGTTGATATATCCTGCCGTCTCTTTTTGCCGTTTTTGTTGAGTTTTTGGCTATAAATCCGTGCTGTTTTATTATCCGAAAAATTTGTAATTCCGGTAATAAAAACTCTACTATTGGTTTAAGATTCATATTTTTTTATTCTTTATATGGTTTTTTATGAAATGTATTTATACCATAAATTATATCAATATAAAAAAAATTTTATTTTTAAAACTAAAAAACTTTCGGATATTTTCAATGAGTTAAAATTATGATTTATTATTTGCATTTATTATGGTATTCTCTTTTTTCATAATAATGATTTTTGCAGCTTCTATGAGATTTCCGGATATCTGATACGTATAAGAATTATCATTGATAAGAGACGCTCCCAAAAGCGGCGAAATTTTATCCGTTTTGAGCAAATTTCCCAAAAATCTTGCGGCATTGACATCAAATTTTTCACGCAATATCTCAAGTTGCTCTATTGATTGAAGCTCGGACGCATTTTCATCCTCTTCAAATATTTTATTCAAAATTTTAAATTGCGCAAAAAGAGTTGTTCTGATTTGATTGTATCCGTTTTTTATATCGATATTTTGGCTTGATATGTGCTTTGTCATATTTTTTTGTAAATGTTTGACATCTTTCAGAGCTTCAACTATACACAGCGCCGCCTTTTGAAAATTTGCCAACTCTTTTATAGTCTTTTCGTCGGTTGTATTGCTTTGCGCGACAACTATGAAATTAATTATTTTGCCGTAAATTTTTTTAATTCTTTTTTGGTAAAGCTCTTCATAGTCAAATTCAAGCGGCATATTATAAGAATTAATCACATCTTCCAAACTCAAATCAGAATCCATCGCAGACAACTCTACATGTATGCCCAAAGTCATAATTTTTGAAGCGTTTGCATATAAATGACAAATCTCTTTTCGCGTAACTTCTATCATAACATTTTCGTGATTAATGGAGCTGCTGTTTATATATAATGTATCGTCTTCCTCATCCTGCCCGCCGATTTTTCTTTTTATGATTTTTTTAGAAAGAGAGGATATTTTGTCTATAAACGGATACAATGTCAAAACCATAATAATATTTATAGTAGAGTGAAAAATCGCCAATTTAAGCCCATAATTATTAAAAGAAACTCCAAAAATTGCCGCTTCGTAATTTACCAAAACAGCAAGCTGTTTTATAAATACAATAGACAAAATGCATAAAATAGCGTTGAATAACAGATACACGAACGCCAACCTTCTGCCTTCGATATTTGAGCCGAGCGAACTTACTAGAGCGGTAAGCGTCGTGCCGAGATTTGCGCCTATGACAATCCCGAGCGCATTTTGATACGACACTTGTTCTGCGCTTAAAGCTGCGATGGTTAGTACTATCGTGGCAAGAGAAGATTGAGTTACAACAGCTACTATTATACCTACAATAAAAAATACCAAAACGCCCTTTGCGCCCTCTATAGAGTATTGCGACAAATCGAAGTCATTTCCCAACGCTTCAAATCCGTCTTTTATATATGCCACTCCTAAAAACAAAAGTCCAATACCTATCAAAACCTGACCCAAGCTTTTTGACTTTTTAGAAGACTGCAATAAAAATATCACGCCGAATATTATTATCGGCATCGCATACTTTTCTATATCTACGCTAACTCCAAAGCCGGCTACAAGCCATGCTCCCGAAGTTGTGCCTATTTGAGAACCAAAAATTATTCCGATGCCTTGAACCAAATCTATCAACCCTGCGCTTAAAAACGAAATGGTTACAAGTGAAATCAATGTGGATGATTGCATAAATGTTGTCGATGCAACGCCAAATAGTATACTTTTTATTTTTGTAGAGGTATGTTTGCGTAAAAATTTTTCTAAAGTTCCTCCGCTTGAGGTTCTAAAACCCTCTCCCATTACAACCATACCAAAAATAAAAATCGCTATTCCCGCACAAAGCAACAAGACATTTTCATTTTTGAAAAATACGTATAACAAAAATATGGATATAATCGGGATAAAGATTTTTTGCAATTTCTTGCCTCAAAAATTTTTTATTAGAATAGCATAAAAAAATGTAAAAACCCGCAAAGCGTTACAGTTTTAGACGTAAAAAATTACTCGTCATCTTTATTGCCGAAAAAATACAAACATATAGCCACTGTAGTCATGATTTCAAAAGATAGATCGTGTTTTTTTTCAACAGCAAGATTTAATATATAGTATATTACAGCCGCAAATGTCGATATAAACATAATAATAGTAATACTTGTAAAAAACATGGCTAAAATATACTCTTTGTCGCAAATAAACATAGTTATTACGGTTATGGATATCCCCATTGAAATTATAAATGCAAATATAATAAACAGACTCGTCATTATTTTTTTAAGGGTGTTTTTTTCTCTCTTTTGACAAAGCTTTTTTATAGATTTGACAAGTTCTTTGCCTATCTTTTTATATCCGTTGCCAAAGCTGCTTATCAACAATTCTTCATATTTTGGTATAAGTAAATAAGTAAAAGCGTTTAAAACTATGGCGCAAAATATGCCGAATATTATTATACCGTTATGTTTTGAACCGTCATAAAGAAACATTAAACTTATAATTGTGAACAATATTGTATGTACAAAACTAATATTTTGCAATATGTCTGCAAATATCTCTATTCTAACTTTTGCTTTTATCTTTGAGAGTTCTTGTAGGGATTTTACACCAAAACTTCTATCTAAAAATAATCGATTGTATTTTCGTAATTTATGACAGGCTAAGGCTACAGGAAACATCCACAAAAAACCGACGGTATTTTCTGTGATGCTATTTCTATAAAGATATATTATGGACAATATCGGCAACAATAACGCTGATAAAATTAATAATATCTTCAAAACCATAATAAGTTTTTTCATACTGTTCCTTGGCTCTTACATGCAACAGTTATCAGGCTGTATTTTATACTATTAAAAAGTTTCAATTGTGTAAAATAATTGTAAATTTTATGAAAAGAAAGAGTTTTATCGTAAATTTTCCGCTATATTTTAGTCTTAATTTTTACATATTTTGTTTTAATTAAAGTTTTATATTTTAATTTTTACAATAAATAAACATCGATGAAACAACCGTAATTTACGCGATTGGCAAACTTATTGCAAATTAGAATTAAATTATTTATGGCAGTATTTTCTGAAATAATTTATAACAAATAAAAATAAAATTGATAAATTATTTTTGCTGAATATCTTTAGGAAATATATATTATAGATAGTATTAATTATCTATTATCGACATTGATAATAGCTTCATATTTAGAGTATTAAAAAGTTGTAAAAATTTGAAATTTCGTAAGAAAAAAATAAGAATTTAAGAACATCATATTGAAATATTTAAGGGTGGTGGTCAGAGACGGAATTGAACCGCCGACACGGAGATTTTCAGTCTCCTGCTCTACCGACTGAGCTATCTGACCACCAAAAACAAGAGTGAAATTATACCTACTAAACTTTAATATTTGCTTTATAGCCTTGGTCTTGCTATCTTTAGAACTATTATGTTTAAAAATATTGCCATATGTAAAAGGTGAGTATGCAAAACTTTTTGTGATATAAATTTATACATGTAGGCAAAACTACTATTTTGCAAAACTCTTTGCAATTGAAAAATTACTTAACTCAAAGCTTTTACTAATGAGATGAAAAGTTCGCCGCGCTCTATATAAGAGCTAAATTGATCCAAACTCGCGGCAGCAGGCGACAAAAGTCCAACGCTATTTTTATCCATCAGTCTGTCCATTTCGCGTACCGCGACATCCAGAGTTTTGCACTCATGCGCAATTTTATCTATCTTTTTTGAAAAACTCATGATTTTTTGAGCGTTGCTGCCGATAGCGAAAATTTCCATGTTATAAGTTTTCATAAACTCAAAAAATCGCGTCAAATCAACGCCTTTGTCATCTCCGCCAAGCACTATCAAAATTCTTTTGTCTTTATATCGTTTCAAAGCTTCTATGGTTGCATCTACATTTGTGCCTTTTGTGTCATTTACCCAAAGTCTGCCGCGCTTATCGCAAAACTCTTCCAATTTATGTTTATCTATCTTAAAGTCATTTATTTTCTCTATATCAACCTCGTCAAAAAGTATCTTTGTTGCGCTTAAAGCCAAAAGAGCATCTAATAAAAAAGGCTCTTTAACAGTTATTTTTGATATATCTATGCCCATTTTTTGCGATAAATCCGACGAGTTTTCATAGCCTATAAGCATTGCGTCCGATTTGAATTTAGCATATTCGCCGGGCACTACCGCAACGCTTCCTTCTCTCATCATTGAAAGAGGCTTTAATTTTGCCTTTTCATACTCTTCAAAACTTCCATGCCAACTTATATGATCCGGACGAATCGGCAGTAAAAGATATATATCCGGTACGGCGCGATTTGTATAATGAAGCGTAAAAGAACTTGTTTCAAGTATCCACAAAGGTGCATTTTTATCTAAATTGGCAAGCGGATTACCGATATTTCCGCCCTCAACTGCTCCTCGTAATGCCAACAAATGTTTTAGCATTTGCGTTGTTGTGGTTTTGCCGTTTGTGCCGCTTATCCAAACAGACGCGCTCATGTCAAAAAAATCATACTCGCTTGTCAAATGTTGAGCTTTTTTGATTAATTCGTGGCTTGGCGGAAAACCCGGACTTGGTATATCAATATCGCTTGTATTTGGGTCGTATTCGCTACATGTAAGGAGTTTATTGCCAAACTCGTCTTGTGAATTTTCTTTGAATTTGTCGTCATATATAGAGCAATTCGGCGCAAATTTTTTAGCAATGGCTTTGGTGGTAACGCCATGCCCAAACAGTGAAATTTTCATCGTATTTTAAGAGCTGTGAGCGCTATAAAATTTGATAAAAGGGCTATTATCCAAAAACGCACGATAATTTTATTTTCCGCCCACCCTTTTATCTCAAAGTGGTGATGTATGGGCGCCATAAGAAACATTCTTTTTTTGCGTGTTTTAAAACTTCCTACCTGCAATATAACCGAAATTGTCTCCATAACAAAAACAAATCCTACGAAAATCAGCAAAAACTCATTTTTAGATATTATCGCCGAATATCCTATAAATGCTCCTACGCTAAGGCTTCCGCTGTCTCCCATAAAAACTTGCGCCGGGTGGCAGTTGTACCATAAAAATCCGACTAAAGAGCCTATGAGTGCGCCTACCATTATCAAAACTTCGCTTGAACCGGAAATTTTCGGCAACAATAAATATGTAGCGATAGTGGCATGTCCGCTCGCATACACAAATATACCTATTGTTATCAAAGAAAACATGGAGGGTACTGTGGCAAGCCCGTCTAAGCCGTCTGTTAAATTAACGGCATTTGAAGCTGAAACCATAACGAGCATCCAAAAAAGAATAGAAAAGTATGTTAAATCAAACAGCGGATATTTATAAAAAGGAATGTATAAAGTTGTGCTGATATTTGAGGCAAAGTAAATAACTCCGCCTATAATCGCCGCCGCCGAACACTGCATTATAAATTTATGTCTTGCTTTCAATCCGGCTTCATTTCTTTTGCCCAAAATTTTTGACAAATCGTCTTTTAAACCGATAACTCCAAAGAGCCCTAACGTCAAAATTCCGCCTACTATGAATATATTGTTAAGTTTAGCGCAAAGCAAAGTTGTAAGCAAAGTCGCGCTTATAAACACAAGTCCGCCCATAGTTGGAGTATTGTTTTTTGATTTGTGGTTACTTGGAGCAAGTTCGTAGATAGGTTGCGATGCTTTACGATTTTTTGCCCACCTAACAAAATGCGGCATAATCCAAACGGTGAAAATAAAAGCTAAAAAAAACGCTACCGAAGCGCGCAAGGTGATATATTGAAAGAGATTAATTCCGGCGTGTCTATAAAACCAATAAAGCATTTGGACTCCAAAATTGTTTTTTACAAGCAGTCTGCTTTTTAAAAAGTCTATAAAATTTGAAAAATATTTTATTACAATATTGTATAATTTTACCTAAAAATCAAAAAAAATAAATTTTTACAAATAATGTTTTAAAGTTGTTTTTTTATAAATCAAAACCTGCGCTGCTAAGCATTTTTTACATGTGACAAAAGTTTATAATTATTCGGATTTTAAAAAGTTTTTCGTTACTTTTTTTAATGATAATATATGTAAAGATATTACTTAGCTTTTAGCAACCATATAGTATTATTGCGCATAAAATTAGGATTATAAAGTTATGAAATTTAATAAAACCATTTTAATCATAACAGACGGCATAGGATATAACAAACATAGCAATTTTAATGCTTTTGATGCCGCTAAAAAACCAACTTACGACATGTTGTTTGAAAAGGTGCCTTACACACTTTTAAAAACTTCCGGACTTGCCGTGGGGTTGCCCGAAGGTCAAATGGGCAACAGCGAAGTGGGTCACATGTGTATAGGAAGCGGCAGAGTTTTATACCAAAACCTTGTTAAAATCTCAATGGCCATAGAAAATAAATCGCTTAAAAACAATAATGATTTGAATGAATTTTTAGCAAAATCCGAAGATATACACATAATAGCGCTTGCAAGCGACGGAGGCGTACATTCTCACATCAATCATATCAAAGCTTTGGCTAAAATTGCGGCAGAGGCTAAAAAAAGAGTATACATGCACGCCATAACGGACGGACGTGATGTAAGTCCGATTTCTGCGACAGGTTTTTTGCAAGACTTACTTGATATTTGTGATGAAAATATTAAACTTTCAACAATAAGCGGACGTTTTTTTACCATGGATAGAGACAACAGGTGGGATAGAATACAAAAAGCCTATAACGTAATCGCAAAAGCCCAGATAAAAACAGACCTTTTACCTATAGAGTATGTACGCTACATGTATGATGAAGGTATAACGGACGAATTTTTAGAACCAACAGCGTTTATGGATTTTGATGGAATAAAAAACGGAGATGGAGTATTGTTCGCGAACTTTAGAAATGACAGAATGCGCCAAATTGTAAAAGCGTTCGGCGAAAAAGAGTTTGATTTCTTTGAAAGAGAAAAAAAAGATGTTAATATAATTACGATGTGCGAATATGATAAAACTTTTCCTTATCCGGTTCTTTTTCCATCCGAAAATCCGACCGAAACGCTTTGTGAAATTATTTCAAACGCTAATATTTCGCAATTTCACACAGCAGAAACTGAAAAATACGCACATGTAACTTTCTTTTTTAATGGCGGAAAAGAGGCTTTGGTTGCGGGAGAAACAAGGGTTTTGATACCAAGCCCAAAAGTTCAAACATATGACCTAAAACCACAAATGAGCGCAAAAGAAGTAGCTAACGCCGTTTTGAAAGCGATGGATGAGGAGTATGGTTTTATCGTTGTAAATTTTGCAAACGGCGACATGGTAGGACATACGGGAAATTATGAAGCGGCTATAAAAGCGGTTGAGACGATAGACGAACAAATAGGAAAAATTTATAAAAAAGCTAAAGAGAAAAATTACAAATTTGTACTGACAAGCGACCATGGTAATTGCGAAGATATGAAAGATAAAAATAATTTACCTCTCACAAATCACACGACTTTTGATGTTTTTTGCTTTGTGGATGCAGACGAGGTAAAGGAGCTAAAAAACGGTTCTCTTAGTAATATCGCCGCAACTATTTTAAAACTTATGGGACTTGAAAAACCTAAAGTTATGGATGAAGCACTATTTTGACAAAGGAAAACGAAATGACATTCAGCGGAAAAAATGTTTTGATTACGGGCGCTGCAAGAGGCATAGGAAGAGAGATAGCTATTACGCTCTCAAAGTTTAATTTAAAAGTTTGGATAAATTATCGTTCAAATCCGAATGCGGCGGACGAACTTCAAGCTTTAATAGAAAAAGATGGCGGCAAAGCGGCTGTTATTGGTTTTGACGCAGCTGACGAAGAAGCGTTTATAAACGGCATCAAAACTATCATTGAAAGCGACGGGGAACTTTCGTATCTTGTAAACAATGCGGGCATAACGAATGACAAATTGGCTCTTCGTATGAAAAAAGAAGATTTCTCATCGGTAATTGATGTGAATTTAACCGGCGTATTTATAGGGTGTAGAGAGGCTTTAAAGACCATGAGCAAACAGCGTTTTGGAAGCGTTGTAAACATCGCTTCTATTGTCGGCGAAACCGGCAATGTCGGTCAAGTAAATTACTCGGCGAGCAAGGGCGGCGTTATCGCGATGACAAAGAGTTTTGCGCAAGAAGCGGCATCCAGAAACATCCGTTACAATACGATAACCCCCGGTTTTATCGCAACAGATATGACGGACAAATTGAGTGATGAGATAAAAACATCTTTTGTGGAAAAAATACCGCTTAAAAGATTTGGTACTCCAAAAGATGTTGCCAATGCAGTTGCATTTTTACTAAGCGACAATGCAAGTTACATAACGGGAGAAACATTGAAGGTAAACGGCGGCATTTACATGTAGGGTATATTATGCGCTTTTTAAAGCGCATAATATTTTAAAGATATAGTTGACTGACTAAATTTACAACAGTCTCTTTGGCTTTTGTATACTTGCTTATTTTTGACGCCCAACCGCCTTTTACATCGTAAAGCGCTTCTCCTGCTCTTTTGCCGTTTTGATAAACCACTAAATGCAAATAACTCAAATAAACGGCATTGTCAAACCCCCAACTTACTAAATAAGTAGTAGTCAAAGAATAAACATTGTAATTACCACATGACAACTTATAAATAAACATTAGATATTTGCCTATTTGTAATTCCAAATTTATTATCTGTTTTAATTATGATTTCACTAAAAATTAATAGCAATTTTTCAAAATCTACACTATCTAAATTACTATGTTGTTTTTATATATTTTCATCCAAGTTTTTTTATTTTAATCTTTTTACATATTAAAATTTTATCTCTCCAACATTCCAATCTATCACACTTTTTAATATATTGATTTATTAGTAAAATTACCCATTTTTTATTTTAGTTGCATGACGGTTTTTTATATTCTTCTTTTCATTTAAATCCCTGTAATAAACTTTCAAAAATTAACATGAGCATTCCTTGTTTTATCATATAAGCTTTAACAACCAACGAGTATTTAAAAACGATGAGCATTAAATCCAACAAAAATAAATTGTCTCTTGTAAATTCAATAATATAAAAAGGCACGGATGGGCTTGTTTTTAATACTCATCAAATGTATACTTAAGTCGATAAATCTTTTGATTTAGTTATTTATATAATTCGTAATATCTTTGATTTTTTAAATGCAAAACTTTGCACAGTATTTATTTTCTTTCAAGCTTCTACCAACATCATCAAAACATCAAAAAATAAATGATTTTAAGTTTATTTTTTATCACGATCCTTTTTACGATATTCAAATGTTTTTGACTGAATATCTCTTGTAAAATCTTAAGCATGGAACAATTATTGGTATGCTTATTTACAAAATTTTTTAAAATATTTAAAGTCTCGTTTTGCCCTTTTATTCTCAAAATATTACTTTTTTATGCGCTTTAGGTTCAATCTCTTTTGAAGTTATGCATTGATGAGAGTGTATCTTTGCGACTTACATGTACACTCGTTTTATTGTTAATTTTTTTCGATAGATATTGCGCTTTAAACCATTTTGCATTTCTATATTTTTGTATCAAATACTAAACTTAGTACAAATAGTAATCTATCGCTGTTATTATAGGCTCTACAAAAAACATAGCTGCTACCGCAGTAATTGCCGCTATACCGACAATAACCATAAGCGGTCTTGAAGCATTTTCTATATAAACAGTGCCGTTTGCTTGTAAAGGCTCTTTTAAAAACATAAAAACTATCAATTTCAAATAATAATATATCGCTATTGCGCTATTCAAAGCCATTATTATGGCTAAAATAATAAAGCCTTCTTGTATGGCGACACTCATGATATATATCTTTCCCCAAAATACAGAAAACGGCGGAATACCGGCTAATGAGAGCATAAATAAAGCCATAATCACAGCGCCTATGGGGGCTACTTTTATCATACCGGAAAATTTAGAATACGGATGCTGATAACGTTCGTCATATAGATTTTCTTTATTTCTTGCTATCCATAGCAATGTAAATGCGCCGAAATTCACGAACATAAATAGTGTCAAATATAAAAATATCGCTTCATTTGCCTGTTTGGAATTTACTAAAACGGCGCACAAAATAAATCCTACATGCGAAATGGAGCTAAACGCCAACATCCTTTTTACATCTGATTGGACAAGTGCCATAAGATTTGAAAGTGTCATAGTTATTACGGCTAATACATAAAGCATATCGTTAGCCCATGCTAATTGTTCGCCTATAAGCGTTTCAAATAATCTTATTACTACTATGAAACCCGCCGTCTTCGGAACTACCGACATGTATCCGGCAAGCGCCGCGCTGCTTCCTTCATAAACGTCTGGTGTCCATGTATGAAAAGGCACTATTGAAAGTTTAAAAGCAAAAGACGCCAAAATAAACGCTAAAGCGCCGAGCGTTGCCGCCATGGGTTCAAAGTTTTTTTGCGCAAGCGTTTGCACTATGATATCTATATCCGCACTTGAAGTTAATGCGTAAAGTATCATTGCGCCCATAGCAAAAAATCCGCTTGAAAGAGCTCCCATTGTGAAATACTTCAAAGCGGCTTCGATAGCATTGCTTTTATTATGCATAGCTATCATTGTATATAAAGCAAGCGAGGCGGTTTCAAGACCTACAAATATAAGTATCAAATTATTTGTTGAGACCATAAATAAAAAGCCCACTACCGCAAACAAAAGAAATGCGAAGTATTCGGCAAATCTATGCTCGTCAAACTCCTTGCCGCTCAAAATCAAGGGAGCAAACAACAAAGACGCGACCAGAATAATTATTTGCGCCAATTTTGCTATCCCGTCTACTACTATCATATTAAAAAATCCATACACATTTGTGTCGGAAATAATGACAAAAGCTAAGCTCATAACTAAAAAAAGTATGCTAAGCATAGCGTAAAAACTTCTCGAAAGCCCGCTTTTAACTATATCTATGCAGATAATACCAAGCGCGCCCGAAGATAAAATTATCATAGGAGTCAACACGGATAAGTTTAAATTTTCAAACGCTAAATTTTCCATTATTTATCCCCTTTACTGCTGACTTTTTCCAAAAACGATTTTGTCTCGTATTTTTCGGCATTATTATGCATGGTTTCTATAGTATTTTTAACGCTTTTTTCTATTGAGGATAGCAAAGGTTTTGGATAAACTCCTAAGATTATCACTAACAATGCCATCGGAACAAGCGCGCAAATCTCGCGAGTATACAAATCTTTCAACCCTTTATTTTCTTTTTTTATTACTATGCCGAAAAATGATTTTCTATAAAGTTTTAACATGTAAATCGCGCCCAAAATTATGCCGCATCCTCCAAATGCGGTCAAAAGCCAATTTACTTTATAAAATCCCGCCAAAGATAAAAACTCGCCGACAAATCCTATCGTAAGAGGAAGCCCCACGCTACCCATCATAATAACGGCAAAAATAGCGGCGTATAAAGGCATAACCGAAGCAAGTCCGCCAAATTCGCTCATAAGCTTTGTGTGACGTCTATCGTATATCACGCCTACCAACATAAACAAAGCCCCGCTAACTATTCCGTGGCTTATCATAAAAAATATAGAACCGCTTACGCCCTCCACATTTAAAGCAAATGTGCCTAAAATAATAACGCCCATATGCGATATTGAGCTGTACGCTATAACTTGCTTCATATCATTTTGTGCGAATGCAACCAAAGCCGCATATATGACCATTATGACCGATAAAACTGCGATAGGCGTCAAAAAATGCACAACAGCATCAGGAAACAACGGCAATAAAAATCTCACAAATCCGTAAGTCCCCATTTTGAGCAATACGGCGGCAAGTATTACAGAACCTATGGTAGGCGCTTGTCCATGCGCATATGGAAGCCATGTGTGAAATGGGAACATTGGAACTTTTATGGCAAAACCTAAGAAAAATGCGCCAAATAGCCAAAGTTGAATGTCAAATGGGATTTTTAACGTCTGCCAATCTATAAATGAAAAACTCCAAATTCCGCCTGACGATACATAATACATGTAAGCAAAATATAGTATTCCCACTAACATCAGCACGGAACCTGCAAATGTATATAAAAAGAACTTAACAGCGGCATATATGCGTTTATCAGCGCCCCACGCGCCTATGATATACAACATCGGCACAAGCGACAATTCCCAAAAAAGATAAAAAATTATCATATCAAGGCTTAAAAATACGCCTACCATCGTCATCTCTAAAAATAGTACCGATATAATGAGATTTTTTATATTTTGCATATCCCCAAGACCTATTAGAGCGATAAAAGTTATGAACGCGCTCAAAATTACTAAAAAAAGCGATATGCCGTCTACTCCAAAAATAAAATTTATACCAAATTTTGGAATAATAGGAATACTTGTCAACATTTGAAATCCGCCGAGCGAATTATCAAAAAGCCCCCATAATATAAGAGTAAAAATAAGCTCCAAAAAGGTTGCGACTATGCCGTAAATTTTTATGCTGTCTTTATTAACCATAAAGCCTAAAAATCCTGCAAATGCCGGAAAAATAACTGCAAAAATCAACAAATATTCCAAATGTGCTCCTTAAGCGCCGTAAAAAATTGCTGCCGTTAAAAGCAATGCGAGACCAAAAACCATCCATCTTAACATCGCGGAAAGATTTCCGCTTTGCATACCTCTTATTTTTTCTCCGCCGTATTTCATCATATTTGCAATCATATCGACAGTAGCGTCAATTATCTTTTCATCTATTCTTTTCCATGAAAATTCGGCAAGTCTTTCAAAAGGACGCGCTACATAATCTGCGTAAAATTTAGGAATATAATACTGGTTAAATAAAAGTTTGTAAAAGAAATTTTTTTCTAACTCTTTGGAAAAACCCCCATTTATAATGTATATGTAGATTGCAAAACCTATGCCAAAAAGAGCGATAGCAGATGTTGCTGATATCATCATAATCACCAAAAAGTGTTCCAAAGCAAACTTATAATGAGGTAATAAAGAGGTTACAAATTTATCAAATTCATGTTCAAATAAACCGCCTGAAACGATAGCTAAAATACCAAGCGGTATCATGGAAGCTATAGCCAAAAAAGAGGCTTCGTGAGGGTGAATATGAAGTTTTTCATATTTTTTTTCGCCAAAAAACACAAGACAAATAAGCCTAAAACTATAGAATGCCGTCAATCCCGCTCCAATCCAAAGAGCAGTAAAAAGTATATAAGAGTGTTCGTTTAACGCGACTTCTAAAATCTTATCTTTTGAGAAAAATCCGGCAAAAGGCCAAATACCTGCAAGTGCAACGGAAGCTATTATCATCAAAATCGCAGTATATTTCATCGCTTTATACATGCCGCCCATTTTTTTGATGTTAAGCTCGTCATGCATAGCGTGCATAACGTTACCCGCACCCAAAAACAGAAGGGACTTGAAAAAAGCGTGCGTCATCAAATGAAATAGAGCTATCCAGTAAGCTCCAAGTCCGGCAGCTACAAACATGTAACCAAGTTGCGAAAGTGTAGAATAGGCAATAATGCGTTTGAGGTCATTATTTACAAGCGCCATCAAAGCGGCAAAAATCGCCACAAATGCGCCAAGACTAGCTATAAAAAATCCAACGCTCGGTATTAATGAAAAAAGCGGATTGGCGCGAATAACGAGATAAACGCCTGCCGTTACCATTGTAGCCGCATGAATCAATGCAGATACAGGCGTTGGACCTTCCATAGCGTCTGCCAACCACGTATGAAGCGGAAATTGAGCTGATTTTCCCATAGCGCCTATAAAAAGCAGTATGCCGATGATGATAATAGTCATATTATCTAAAGAAGAGGCTAAAGCAAATACCGTACTATACTGCAAACTTCCGATTTGCCAATAAATAACAAAAATGCCTATCAACATTCCAAGATCGGCAATTCTATTTATTATGAAAGCTTCATTTGCAGCCCAAGACGCGCTGTCTTTGTGATACCAAAAACCAATAAGCATCCAAGAGCAGAGTCCTACTCCTTCCCAACCTATAAAAAGACCTAAAAAGTTGTCGCTCATAACAAGCACAAACATTGAAAAGACAAACGCCGAAAGATACGAAAAATATCTGTTAAAACCTTTATCATGCCCCATATAATAAATGGAGTATACATGTACAAGCGTTGAAACAATCCCAACGGTTGCCATCATAACAACTGATACCTCGTCTACTACAAATCCGAAAGGCACGCTAAAATCCCCCGCACTTATCCATTCGCCCAATGTTACATGTAGTCTTTCGCCGTTAAATAAAAGTATGAGCGACGATATAGCTGAAAAACAGATAAGTGAAGAGTTCACAATGCCTACAAAAACACTTTTTTTACCCAAAGAAAACAGAGCGGCAAAAAGAGAAGCGGCAAGCGGTGCAAAAAGGGCTATATATACATATTTTTCCATCTCTACCCTTTCATAATATTCAAGCTGTCAAGATCTATAGTGCCTGTGCGTTTATACCAAAGCACTAACAATCCAAGACCTACGGCCACTTCGCTTGCGGCTATAGCTATGACAAACAAAGCAAATATCTGTCCGCTTATATCCATGTAAAATTTAGAAACTGCAACAAAACCGACATTTGCGGCATTCAGCAAAATTTCTGTCGCGAAAAATAACATCAAAAGGTTTTTACGCCTTAAAACGCCAAGGAGTCCTATCGCAAATAAAATTCCCGAAAGTGCGAGATAATGACCGACTCCTATCATTTAGCCTCCTTATCGGCATGCATCTTTTTACTTACCAAAACAATCCCCGCTATCATAGCTGTGAGTAACATCACGGCAGCAAGTTCAAATACTATTAAATACTCTCTAAATAATACGCGTCCTATCATATGAGTATTGCTAAGCTCGCTATTTAGCGGAAATGGCGCGGAAATATTTTCGGCAACAATCGGCGCGCTTAAGATAGCAAATATTAAAAGAGCGGATATAAAACTTAACGTATATATCAACTTTTTGGAAGATATCTTCTCTTTTACATCCCTTGTAGTATCAAAAAACATCATACCAAACGCATAAAGAGCCATCACGGAACCTGTATATACAACTATCTGCACTACACCAATAAATTCGGCGTCCAGCAAGAAAAAAAAGCCTGCGATAAACACCATTCCGCCTGCTAAAGCACTCATAGAGTAAAGAGCATTTTTACTTAATACCGTTATTAAAAAAAATCCTATGACAAGCGCGGAAAAAACATAAAAAGCGACAATTTCATACATGTAAAGTCTCCTTAATATGAAAGCGGCGTCTTTTTGACGCATTTGTCGGCATTATCACTTAAAGAACCGTATCCTTCAAACTCTTTTTGTCCGCTGTTTTTAAATGTGCTTGCCGGTGTTAGCATATCTTCTTTCAACCCAAACAAGGAACGTTGCTCGCTCGCATACTCGTACTTGTCTCCATGAACAATAGCAAGTTCGGGACACACTTCGGCGCAAAGTCCGCAATATATGCAGCGTCCGAAATTTATCGTATATTCGCTTACAAATTTGCGTCCCTTATCATCTGTTTTCGTATCCATTCTAATGCAATTTGAAACGCATATCTTTTCACAAAGTCCGCATCCTATGCATCTTTCGTTGCCGCTTTCCAGCAATCTCAACAATTTATGTACAGAACGGTATCTGGGAAATATTTGCATTTTTTCAAGCGGATATTGCATTGCATGGCTATTTTTTTTGCCTTTTGCCATCTCCATAAAAACTATCCAAAGTCCTGCAAAAAGTTCCAACTTTACGCTTCGTCTAAATACTTTGCAAAATTTTTCCCAACCGGTTTTCGCGGGTTCTTCGTGTTTATAATATATATATCCGCTTACATTGCGATTTTTAAATTGGTCAAGTTTCATGATTTTACTCCCACTATCATAACAATACCAGCCCGGTAATTAAAATATTTAAAAGCGCTATAGGCATCAGCACTTTCCAGCACAACCACATAAGTTGATCAGGTCTTACATGTGGCCATGCTCCTCTTGCCCATATGAAGAAAAACATGAAAAACAAGACCTTGAGCAATATCATAATGCCGCCGGGAATTATCCAAAGCGAATTAAATCCGCCGAAAAACATAATGCTCACCAAAAATGATATTAGTATCATATTGGAATATTCGCCAAGAAAAAATAGCGCCCATCGCATGCCGGAATATTCGGTAATGTAACCGCTTACTATTTCAGATTCTTGCTCTAATAAATCAAATGGGGTTCTATTTGTTTCAGCAAATCCGGCTATTAAAAACAGTACAAACGCTATAGGCTGTTTCCAAACAAGCCAATCAAAAATTCCGCCGTTTTGAAAATTATTTATCTCAATGAGCGACAAAGAACTTACAATCATTATCGGAGATAAAATAGAAAGAGCGGTTATTACTTCAAATGACAACAATTGAACAACAACGCGTGCTCCGCCCAAAAGCGACCATTTGTTTGCGCTGCTCATACCGGCAAGCAACGGCGCATACATACCGGCGGAAGAGACTCCCAAAATAAATAAAATTCCCACATTTATATCGGAAATAATAGGATAAACCGTATAACCAAAAAAAGTAAATTCGGAAAATATAGGAACTGCTGCAAATGCTGTAAATACGGCCGTTATTGTTATTAAAGGCGCTATTAAAAAAATGATTTTTACAGAATTTTGCGGTACTATATCCTCTTTCATGAATAGCTTAATAACGTCAGCCAATGCTTGCAAAACTCCAAAAGGTCCGACATACATAGGTCCCAAACGACGTTGCATAAAACCTAATATTTTACGTTCCACATAAGTGGCAAATCCGGCAAGCGCAGCTATGATAGCTAAAACTATTATCCCTTTTATGATAGTCTCTATAATTATATTTGCTTCACTCATCTGCTGCCTTTTTTATGGTAACTTCGGCAAATCTATAGTTTTTAAAAAGCGGATGCACATTCACCTTTTCATCAAAAGTCGGCACATAAGCAAACTCGCCTGCTATATTAATATCCTCTTGTGCGTACAAAGATAAAGTCGCGCCGTTTTTTAAAAATATATCAATCAAATCACCATTTTCAAATCCGTGAGAATCCAAAAACTCTTTTGAGGCATAAAACGACGGAGTAATTTTAGTTTGATGTGCTGCGTTTACAAATGAATTGAACTGCGAACGAGGATTTAATCTATAAATCACATCGTTATGAAAAGTTAGCTCATCAAATCCGGATACAGCTTTTGAAACCTCTTTGATATTATTTTCAAGCAAATATCCTCTATGTTCATTTCCCGCATTATCATAATAATTGGTAAGTTCGTCAAATTCCACATCTTTAAAACCGTGTTCTTCGGGAAGTTTTTTTGTATAATCTATGGTGTGTTCGGAATATATTCCCAAAGCGTTGGCAATATCGTTCAATTCGTAACCCTTATAAGAAAGCGCGGCATTTGTAGGCACCACCCTTTTGTCTATGTTTGTGAATGTACCCTCTTGTTGATTTAAAGACGGCATATCCAAATCCCCATTTCCAAGCGCGCTTATAGTTATATCGGCAGGACGATTATAACCAAAGGAGCCTCCCTCTTGAAACTCATCAAGTTCGCATATGAGAGCTACGCCCAAAGAGTTGGTTTCATAAGGTGCTATCACGGCTTTTATATTGGTAACTCTCTCTAATACCCCAACTATATATGCCATATTTTCCCATCTTGGATGCGTTAATATATCTTGCCCTATAATCAAGCTTATATTTTCTCTTGAAGCCTTTATCTCTTCTATTTTACCTCTTACATCCTCTAATCCCGCTATTTCCCACAATCTTGATGTATTAATATCCATCTCTTCATCATTTACGACTTTTGTTTCCACTGTGTGAAAAGTTTGTAAATATTCGCTTGTGATATCGTCAAGTTCGTTTAAAGGCGCAAATATCTCCAGCAAAAGATATAAAATTGCCTCTTCGCTTCCTATTTTATAGTTCAACTGCAGTAAGTTTTTAGAGTAATTTTGAACGATTTTGTCATGAATAGGATGAGCGTATATACCAAAAGCTTTATTCATTTTAAGAGCGTTATTAAAAGCGTAAGCCAAATTTGGCATGTCGTATCTCAACATACTGCCTACGCTTATTATCAAATCGCTTTTTCTAACGTTCTCTGTCGAACCTTTGTATAAGTTGTAACCTGAAGCTTTGCTCATAGCTCTTAAAAATCTTTGATATAAAAACGCATCTTCATTGATTAACTTTAATCCGAACTTCTCTTTTATTTTTTGCAAAATAAACGCTTCTTCATTTGTGATAAAACTGTTAAAAGTTATGGTACCAACACCGTTTTGTATAAAGTTTACCACTTTATCAAAACTTTTTTCATCTTTACATGTAACATTATTTGCATAGTCATATCCAAATCTCGCAGCTCTATTTAAAGGCGCAAAATCCCTATCGCCGCTTACTCTGTAAATTTTTGGCGTAGGGTCTGAAATGCTTGTCTGTTTTACCTCATAATATATAAGCGAACAATCGGAACTATGCGGATTTGAAGCGGGAATTTTTTTGAGTTCCCACGCGTTTGAAGCATAATGAAAATCAACGCTTGTTAATGCGCCCACCGGACATACAGCGCTGCATTCTCCGCAATCTCCGCAAGAAATCATTTCGCCGTTCTCATTTTTATTTTTGCCGATGAGAGATTTTTGCATTTTATTCCAAACAGCGTAAGCGTCTTTTGGCATTGTGTCTTTGTACTCTTTGGGTACCGCCAGCTCTTCCCCGCGCGGCACTGTTTTTAAGGCAGCTTCGCCGATTTTGTCTTTGCAAACCGTAACGCATCTTTCGCACACTATACACAAGGAAGGATCATATCTTGTAAATCCCCAATTTTCAATATTTCCATACGTATTATTGATAGCGTAATGCTGTTCTTCGACTTTTGCCTCCAATACGTAATTTTGCAATTCGCACTCGCCGCTTTTATCGCATACGCCGCATTCCAAAGGGTGATTTACGATATATACTTCCATTATCGCGCGTCTTTCCGCTTCAATCTCTTCCGTATTGGTTATTACAACTTGTCCGTCTTTGGCTTTGGCGTTACATGTATAAGCTCTTTTTCCATCAACGTCGGCTATACAAAGTCTACATGCAAGTGTAGGAGAACAACAACTAAGATAGCATATTGCAGGTATGAATATATTGTTTGCCCTCGCAACGTTTAATATACTCTCGCCCTCTTTAGCGGTGCACTTTATACCGTTTATAGTTATCGTTATATCAGCCATTCATAGCCCTTTTTATTACTTTTGCAACCTCATATCTATATCCTTTTTGCTCTTTTATGCCTAAAATTGCTATCATACCTTTCAGCTTATCCGATATTTCGAAAGTTTTTTTATACTCGCCTTTTTTCGTACTTATGATTATCTCGTCTTCGTCTTTTATTTTTGCTGCCATTGCAAATTGAGAAGAGGCTAAAAGTTTTTCACTTTCGTTTTTTTGCGGGCAAAAATAGACCGCCATTCCGTCAAAACTGCTTATCTCTTCTATTCTGGGCGGCAATATAGCGCTGTTTTTTGAAATTAATTCGCTTCCGTTCAACACGCTTACATGCAAAGATACGAAACGGTTTATCAGAGCTATCAATCCGCCGATAGTATCGGCATTTGGGTGATTGTGCAAATCGTCTCCCAAAAGCAATGTCAAATCGTTTTCGTAAAATATCTCCGCGCTTTTTTCTATCTCTTCTTCCCCGATATTACTCTCTGCGCTTAAATACCCTTCATCCAATTCATCTATATAATTTGCGGCGCTTTCATCCAACTTTTTATCTTTCAATAGAAATTTTGCCAAAAGAGCCAATGCTCCCGTCTCCGAACCAATCTCGTATTTTACATATTTGTCGGCTTTAGCATGTAAAAGTAAATCTTCCATTGGAGAAAAGTAGATAATTTTGGGACTATTGTCACAAATCTCTTTTATGAGCGATTTGTTATCTTTTGAGGGCAAAGTGCCGATAAACAAAACGGCGCTATTAGTCTTTGGTTTTGCAACACCCACCCCATATTTTTCAAAAGCTTTCATAAGTTCACTCATAAAAACCCTTCGCTCTTACAACTATCGTCCAGTCTACTTCATTAAATCTCAAAGAGTTCAGCACTTCGCCGTTTTTTTCTCTTATCGCATTGATAATATCTCTCAACTGTTCATCCGAAACGCTTTCAAAAATAAATATCAAAACTTCGTTTTTTGTACCTTCATTTAAAATTTCGAGTAATCTTATTTTTAAATTATTCTCGCAACCTCTTAAATCGTATCGTCTCATTATCTATCCGTTTCGCCGAGTAAGATATTGGAACTTGCTATCATAGCGATAGCGTCAGCCAAATACGAACCGACCATAATCTCTTGAAAAAGACTGCAATGCCAAAACGACGGTGTTCTGATTTTCACTCTGTACGGATATGCTCCGCCTTGTGAATTTATATAAAACCCAAGCTCGCCTTTTGGAGATTCGGTTGCCATATACACCTCGCCTACAGGCGGTTTCATGCCTTGCGTTACAAGCACAAAGTGTTGCATAAGAGAGTAATTTTGTGTCATTATCTGCTCTTTTGGCGCACTGATAAACTCCGGAGCATTAGCCAAAATTTCAGGCGAAGTATTTTTATACATTTCTATAAGTTGTCTTAAAATTCTCACCGATTGACGCATCTCTTCCATGTAAAGTTTATATCTGCCGTAACAATCACATGTAGAGGATATCGGTACATCAAATTCCACTTCATCGTAAAGCTCATAAGGCTCCTCTTTTCTTATATCCCACTCTATGCCGCTTCCTCTTAACATTACGCCCGAAGCACCCCAGCTTTGCGCTGCTTCTTTTGTCAATACGCCCACATTTTCAAGGCGCATTCTCCAAATCCTATTTTCATCCAAAAGCCCTTCGTAAGTCTCAAAAGCTTTTGGCAACTTATCAAGATATGCGCTCAAATCTTCAAGCCACCCTTTAGGCAAATCAAGCGGAACGCCTCCTATTCTTATGGCTGCATAAGTAAGTCTTGCACCGCAATAAGCTTCTAATAAATCAAGCGTAAACTCTCTCTCCCTATAAGCATACAAAAATACGCTCATTGCTCCGATATCCAAAGCATGTGTTGCAAGCCAAAATATATGCGAACCGATACGATTTAACTCTGCTAATATCATACGGATAACTTGCGCGCGTCTGGGCGCTTTTATGCCTATTAATTTTTCAACCGTCAAAGCAAAACCATAATTGTTTGAAGCGGACGCTATATAATCCATTCTATCCGTTACGGGTAAAAATTCGTTATATATCATATTTTCCGCCATCTTCTCTACGCCTCTATGCATGTAGCCAATGTCCGGTATCGCTTTTATGATTTTTTCGCCGCTAAGTTCTAAAATCAAACGCAATTGTCCGTGAGCCGAAGGATGTTGCGGACCTAAGTTTACAATCATATTATTGTCGTCTCTTTCAAAAGAGACGTTTTCAAAAAACGGTTTTAATCTGTTGGGCTGCTGAGTTGTCATTATTAATGTCTTTTTTTGAGAGTAACGGATTTGCTTTTTTTGATTTTTTTTATAAAAAGCACACCGTCTTCTTCTTGATATTCGCCGATTTTGCTAAGCTCTTCGCTATAAGGTTCGCCAAAATGCACTTCGTGCCCCACCCTCGCGTATCCTCGCGTATCCTCTTTTTCTATCAAAGCGCTATCCCTTATTTCAGGACCTATCAATTCTCTGTACTCTTTGCCAAAAATTTGGTCTATTTCGTACCACTGCGCTGTTTCGTCGCCTTGCAAGGGGTAGGTTTTTCTAAGCGGATGCCCGCTCCAATCATCAGGCATTAAAATACGTTTCATATAAGGATGTCCTTCTATAACGACACCGAACATGTCGTATACTTCTCTCTCCGCCCAATCTGCGCTTTTGTATACTTCTACGGCGCTTTTTAAAGATTCGCTCTCTTTTATGCAACACTTGACGCGTAAACGTTTGCGTTTTTGCATTGAAAGCATTTGATAAAAAATCTCAAATTCTCCTTTTTCGGCTAAAAAATCCACAGCGCTCATTTCCGAAAGATTGTTATACGCAAGAGTGTTTTTTAAAAATTTTAATACTTTTACATTGTCCGCAGACTCTATCCAAATAACAAGTTGTCCGGCTTCTATGTAAGCATCGTTTATTTTGAATTTGGAAGTTAGCTTGATAAAGTCCTTTTCAAAAATCTTGTCGCTGCTTGGAGACGTCCTTTCAAGCGTACTGCAAACGCGAAATCTATCGGCATAATACTCTTTTCGCTGCGTATTTTTCTTATCTGTAAACGGACGCATTAAACAAGCCTTTTTGGTCTATTTTGTCTTGCTATTTTTTCAGACCTAATTTTCTTTTGCAATAGCATCACGGCATATTGCAAAGTCTCGGGACGAGGTGCGCATCCGGGCAGATAGATATCCACCGGAATTATTCTATCAACTCCTTGAACAGTCGCGTATGTATTGAAAAGCCCTCCAGTGTTTGCACAGCTTCCCATGCTAATGACCCATTTGGGATCTGGAATCTGATCATAGATTCTTTTCATCAAATGAGCATGTTTTTTTGAAAGCGTACCGGCAACTATGATACCATCAGCTTGTCTGGGGCTTGCCCTAAAAATAGTTCCGAATCTGTCAAAATCAAATCTCCCGGCACCCGAAGCCATCATCTCAATAGCGCAACATGCAAGCCCGTAAGTAGCAGGCCAAAAAGAGTTGCTTCTGCCCCATTGAACAATCTTATCAAGCGTTGTCAAGGCGATGGGAAGTCCGCCGTCTTGAAAATAATTTATTTTATGTTGTGCCATTCCAACGCCCCTTTATTCCATGCATAAACAAATCCTATTCCCAAAAGCAGTATGAAAAGCGCCATCTCAACAAATCCAAATATGCCAAGAACCTTAAAATTTATCGCCCATGGAAACATGAAAATGATCTCCACATCAAAAAGAATAAATAACAATGCAAAAAGATAAAAGTGCGGGCTAATGCGGTTTGGTTGTTTTGTGGTCGGAAAGCCGCATTCGTAAATGGTAAGTTTCAACTTTTCATCATCCCTGCGCGCAAGTTTTTTACCGATAATATTCGCTGCAAAAGTTATGGCGGCAAATATGCCAAACGCCAAAAACAACATAAAAAAAGCGCCGAAATACGGATGTGAAAATTCCATATGAGACATAGGCAAACATCTCCCTTTGATTGCATAACTAAAATATAATTATATTAAAAATATAACCAAAAAGCTTCTGAATAATAAAAAATTTGCACCTAAAAATATGTAAAATTTAAAAAAAGTGTAGATTTTCGCTACATAATATGCTACTTACGCATGATAAGCCTGTTAAGAAATGGGCAAAAAAGTAACAATCTCCAAGAAAACCAGTCATATTACACAAAATTCTTGAAGTATTCAAAAAAATATTTTTAATCAATATCTTTAAAATTTTAGTGCGATTTTGCGTTGAATTTTATTCTTTACACAAAAATTAGAATTTTTCATTTTGCATGTAGGACTAAAAACAACAAAAATTTTTATCTCATTTTTTACTTATATAAATATTCCAAAAATCACTTAGTTGGAAAACTTTGTAAATACCGCGAACAATATAAACTCAATTTGATTATATGATAAATGCTGCAGAAAAATCTATAAATTTTACGAAAAATGCTGCTGTAATAAAAAAAACTTTGGGATTTATCGCAACGCTGGCGATAACTTGTTGCGGTATAGAAATATTTGCAACGGTTACAGGCAATTTTAAAACCAGAAAAAGCAAATAAAATATGCTATGATGCAAAAATTAAGGGGGTTAACATGTGGACATCAGCAATAACGGTCTTTCTTATAGGCATAATATATGCTTCTATAAGGCTTTACCTACAACATAGAAAAGAAACGACTAAGTAAGCCTGCTTTTTATTTTTAGGATGCTGTTAGTTATGATCGTTAAAAAAAGTTTGGCGGCAACAAAATTTATACCCGCGAAACGCGTTGCAGCGCGAAAATTATTGCCCATTTTTACATATAAGAAGATTTTAGCAACTGCCGGAACGAAGTTAGCTGGTATTTATTTATCCTTTTTTCCCTTTACATGTAAAGAGTTTTTTAGGTGCAAGCCCGTGACTTTTAAGCAATAAAAGTCTCGCTATGCTCTTTTGTTCTTTATATGTATAAGGATTTTGGTCGTTTTTCTCTTTATCATCTTTTTTGCATCCATGTTTCTACTACTTGCGTGTAAAAAATTTTTAGGTAGCGCCGATTTGATACTACCAATATAAGTAACCTTGTAAAAAAGTTTTTATATATAAAAATTATATTTATATCTTATTTTAAAAGCTACCCACTTTTATTATCAAAAATCGCTGTTCTTTTTTTATTCGTTTTTTTTAAATTAGTAGAATTTTTTACATGTAAGCGCTAAATTCGATGCAATTAACACAAATTTATCGTCAAATAAACAGTGTGAATCTTATAATAAAATATCGTTTTGAAAGCATATTATATTTGCAATTTTTTAAAATCATGAATAAGCGCTAATTGCAAATGGCACATTTTTTTAAACCTATCTTTTTGCGACTTAATGGGGCTTTAAATCAATACTCCACACTTCTATACACAAAATCATCATAAGTTTTTAGGATCATAATTTTAGCGATACATTTTTAAAATATATCGATAGTGTTTTTATTTACTGTAGAGTAGCCGAATATTTTTGTCTGCAACCACAAAAACACATAAAGCATGAAACGCTAAAATACCTAGTTTTAATGCATGTAGGGATTTAAAACAAAAATATTATTGCCACAAGTATTAAAAAATGTATTTTCTTAAGCTGTCAAATTTCAATTTCATCATTTACGCTCAATATCGGCGGATTTATTTTGACGGTATCGGGATATTTTAAACCGCTTCCGGTGTTAAGTAAAACAATTTTTTCATTTGGTTTTATCCAGCCGTTTTTCAAAAGTCTATATGCTGCTGCTACCACGGCAGCGCCCTCCGGACAGATGAAAAGTCCTTCGTTTTTTGCAAGCAGCATTTGATATTCTAATATATCTTCGTCGTTTATAGCTACAGCCGTACCTTTTGTCTCATAAATAGCCTCCAGCGCTAAAAAATCGCCCAATGCTTTTGGAACGGTAATGCCAAAAGCTATAGTTTTAGCATTCTCCCAAAAAACAGACTCTTTTTGATTGTTATCATAAGCTTTTACTATAGGCGCGCAATCTTTAGCTTGAACCGCTACAAGACGCGGTAATTTTTTGATAATATCAAGTTCTTGCAACTCAAGCAAAGCTTTATATATACCTATCAACCCTACTCCTCCGCCTGTGGGATATAATATCACATCCGGTATTTTCCAGCCAAACTGTTCAACTATCTCAAGACCCATACTTTTTTTGCCCTCAATGCGATAAGGCTCTTTGAGAGTCGAGGCATCCATGATTTTATATTTTTTAACGGCTTTAGCGACTATTTTCCCTGCGTCGCTTATCAATCCATCCACTAAATACAGTTTTGCTCCGCTAATTGCACATTCGTTTCTTGTGATAAGAGGAGCGTCTTTTGGCATAACGATATTTGCCCCGATTCCCGCTTTAGCGGCATAAATCGCCCATGCTGCGCCCGCATTGCCGTTTGTCGGCATAGCAAAACTCTTAACCCCAAGCTCTTTTGCTTTTGATATGCCAACCGCTGCTCCGCGCGACTTGAAACTGCCTCCCGGATTCATTCCTTCATCTTTTAAAAACAGATTTTTAAATCCGAGCTTGTTGCCCAAATTATCGAGTTTTATCAAAGGCGTAATAACCTCTCCCAAAGAGACTATATTTTTGGGTTGGATTATCGGCAACAACTCTTTATAGCGCCACAAATTATATGGACGCGACAATAATTTTTCTTTGGAAAATTCAAGTTTTATCTTTTTGATGTCATATCGCACCAATAACGGCGAGGAGCATTTTTCGCAAAGCTGCGCTAACTTCCGATGATTAAAACGACTTTGACACTTTGGGCACTCCAAATGCGTAACATACATGTAACCTCCTTAAAATACTCTGGCAAGGTCGGAATCCGGATGATTTCCGCAACGCCTATAATCATCAAAATCTATCTTTAGATTGTATTTTCTTCTTATCTCTTGAAGTCCTTGCGCCAATCTCACATAATATTCTAAAGAGGCGTTTTTTTGATTTGCAAGATATGTATTCGGGCGCGGAACCCAAACCATATTTACTGTACTAACACCATAACTTGCAAGTTCGTCCGCCTCTTTAAGAACGTTTTCAAGCGCTTCGTCTTCGGATTTAAATCCAAAAGGTTCTGCCAATTCCACACCTGAGACTACGCCTGTATTTACCATATTTTCGCCAAAAATTTCAACTGCGTCTATGAGTCTTTTTTTCCACTCTTTATATCCGACCCATTTGGCTTTACCCGGACACACGATGTTGAAAATATTTTCGTTCAAAACTTCTATATTCATAGTAAGACTCAACACATTTGTGTTTTTGTAAATTCTTTTTAGCTGCTCTTTTGTAACAGCAGTGCAAACAAGCTGGATAGGAATTTTGGCGGCTGTAAAATTTTCGCTGATAGAGTTTAGGATCTCAATATAATAATCCACCTCTTTATCAAACGGCGCATTACCGTGAAAATCCGAACCTGAAGTAATACATATAGCCGAAAATCTACCTTTTTCTTTCAAAGCTTCTTTTATTGTTTCGGACACATCTTTTGGTTTTATCCTCGTTTGCATCTCTATTTCGTTTTTTTGCTGCTTGAGATTATTTACTATGTCGCAAAATCTACATCCTTGCTCTTCCGTCCAAAAATGACAGTAACGATTTGGAGTAAGATAAAGCCTTTGAGAACGCGCGCCGATTATATTTTGCATCAATGCGCCGCTTGACGTCCTTTTGTCATAATAGTCGGGCTTATCCCAGTAAAATACCTCTTCAATCTCCCTTTTTTTATCGGTCAAAATAAGTTTGCCATCTATCAAATCAACTATATACGGATTGTTTTCCAAAGGCGTAGGCGTACTCAATACCGAAGTGCCGTCTCTTAACACAAAAGCTTCGGGACGTTTTGTAAGTTTGCCGTCTCTTGTGCCGAAAATGTGAGTTCCGCCCAATTGATGTTTTGTAACATCCACTGCTTCAAGAGCTCTTGGCGTATAATACACGCCGCGTCTGTGAATATCGGTCTTCAACATAATAAGCCGCGGAAATTCAGGATATTTTGCCGCTACATCATCAAAATTAAGCGCGCTTCTCACAACCATTTTGCACTCCTCATTGCAAATAATTTTGTCTAAACTTAAAGTAACTTTTTAACTCAAAAACCCTTACATGTAAGGTTAAAATTTCATACCCCATTTGACAACGGTTTTTCTTTCAATGGTTTTAAAAATAATATTTTCAACCAGTATACCTATAATGATAACAGTCAAAAGCCCTGCAAACACAAGGTCTATATCAAGTTGATTTTTCTTTTCGTATATAAACCAGCCAAGCCCTCCGCCGCCCGAACTTACGCCAAAAACTAATTCGGCTGCAATAAGCGTTCTCCACGAAAACGCCCAACCTACTTTAAGACCTGTCAAAATACTTGCAAACGCCGCAGGAATCAATATCTTAAAAACAAAACTAAGTCCCGTTAATTCATAATTTTTACCAACCATGCGAAGAGTATTGCTAACTCCCATAAAACCGTTATATATATTCAAAGCTATCGGCCACGTTACTGCATGTATAATCACAAAAATGATGCTTGGATACCCAAGTCCGAACCAAAGTAATGCCAAAGGCAAAAGCGCAATAGCCGGAAGGGGATTGAACATAGAAGTTAAAACCTCCAAAATATCCGTTCCTATTCTTGTTGTGATAGCCAAAACAGTAAGCGTACCTGCTGCCAAAATACCACATATGTAAGCCGTGAATAGTACTTTCAAAGAAGTTATAGTCTTCTCCGCAAGCTCTCCGTTTGAAATTACGCTCCAAAATCCTTTCAAAGTAGCCAAAAAGGTCGGAAACATCAAATCATTATCAAGATATACGGCGTAAAATTGCCAAACCAAAGCCAAAATTATGATTATAAAAGCTTTTCTTACCACTCCTATATTAAAAACTCTCTCGAAAAGCGAAAGTTCTATTTTTATCTCTTGAGCGTAGTTGGACTTTAACTCTTTTTCATATCTGTTTTTCAAATCGCCGATGGAATCTATTCTCTTGTTTTTAGCCATTTTATAGCCTTTTAAATAACATAATCGTCTTTAAAGAGAATTTGCGAAATTCTCTCTTTAAGCTCGGTAAATTCGGGATAACGACGCGAATCAATAGACGGCAAATCAACGTCTATCTCTTCTATGACCCTTCCCGGATGCGATGAGAGCATAACTATACGAGTGCCTAAAGTTACCGCTTCGTCTATCGAGTGGGTTACAAAAATGAGGGTAAATTTAGTCTCATTCCAAAGTTCCAAAAGCTCTTCTTGCATCTTTTGGCGAGTCAGCGCATCCAAAGAGGCAAAAGGTTCATCCATCAATATGACTTTCGACTTCAAAGCCAAGCACCTGGCGATTGCAACTCTTTGCTTCATGCCGCCTGAGAGCGCATGCGGATAAGAGTTTTCAAAATTTTGCAAATTTACTTTCTTTAAAAATAGTTTAGCTTCCGCCGTAGCCTCCTCTTTACTTATTTTTTTTGCGGCTCTTATGGCAAAAACGACATTTTCAAGAGCGGTTTTCCAAGGTAAGAGTTGGTCAAACTCTTGAAATACCATTGCTCTGTCAAATCCCGGTTTTTTAATTTCAACTCCATTTAAAATGATTGAGCCGATTGAGGGTTTGATAAATCCGCCTATAGCTTTTAATATCGTTGATTTTCCGCAACCCGAAGGTCCCAACAAAATCAACCTTTCCGACTTTTCAACTTTAAAACTCACATTGTCCGTAGCTGTTAGTAAATATTCACTTGTTTTATAGGTAAGGGTTAAATTTTTTACTTCCAAAAACGGCGTTGCTTTGAAATTTGGTTTTGACACTTATGTTTGCTTCAGTGAATTTTGTCAAAAACCAACTCTTTCCAATCTGCAGGTTTTGTTTTGATAGCGCCTATATCGTACAAAAAGTCGCTGAAAATCGTGATATTAGGAAGAGGTTTGATGGCATAAACATTATTGGCATCGTTTAAAATCTTCTCTATAATTTCCAAAGGTTCTTTGGATTTTGACGCTCTTAAATAAAGTTCGGCAGCCTCTTTTTTGTGCTCCGTTAACCATTTATCAGCCTCATCTATCGCAGCTATAATAGCTGATGAAAGCTTGGGATTATTTTGATAAAAATCTTCGGAGGTAAATACAAGATTTGAGGTGTGTTTGCCGCCCAATATATCGTAAGAGTTTAAAACCTCGCGAACGTTTGGATTTTGTCGTTCTATAGTCGCGAAAGGCTCTTGCGTAAAATGCGCCGTAATTTCGGATTTACCCGAAGTTAAAGCGACAACGCCGTCAGGATGCTTGAGCGTAACGGTCAAATAATCCAATTTATCATAATTTTTAATGCCATACTCTTTTGCGGCGGCTATTTGAAGCACTAAAGCTTGAATGGAGACTTTAACCGAAGGAACGGCTATCTTGTCTTTATCGGTAAAATCGCGCAAAGTTTTAATTTTTAAATTTGAAGTATTGAGAATTTGAGGCGCCTCGTTGAGCGATACCAAAATCTTAACTTTGCCTTTCGTTTTGTCCCAAAGTCTTATCAGAGGCGCTACCCCTCCAGATACCAAATCAACGCTACCAGACAATAAAGCGTCGTTTGCCGTAGCGCCGCCGCTTAAGGTTATCCACTCGACTTTAATATCGCTTAGTCCCAGCGTTTTGGCATTTTTCTCTATGAGCTTGTGCTCTTCCGCGATTATTAAAGGCAGATATGCAAGTCCGTACTGCTTAGCGATTTTTAACTCGCTTTTGTCAGCCAACAAATAGGGGTTAAATAAAAATGCAAATAACATTGCAAACAAAAATATTTTTTTCATAGACATATCCTTTTTGAATTATGATGAAAATATAGCACATTTTTTATATTATGTCAAGTTATAATATCAGTTTAGTCAAGATTATTAAAAACAACGGATATTTATATATAAACAGAATTTGACATTTTAAAACCGCAAAATTATATATTTTATTTTTTTATAACTTATCATTTTAAACTATTATCAAACTCTCATCATATTCATACTAAAAATCTATAAATATTTATCTTTAAGCTTGAAAGTAGTATATTTTGCAAATTTACATTTTACAAATCCAAAACAAAGGAACATCAATGCAAAATTTGCAAATAGTTGATGAAGCAAATGCTTTGTTTTTAGGAAAATTTAAGAAATTTTCTTCTCTTTTTCTCTCTCTTGGTTGCCTCTTAGGTTTTCTCTTAATTTTTATCTTAGCAGGCTGCGGTGGAGAGAGTAGTAGTAATAGCGGAACTCGTGATCACTCTACCGGTGAATATACTATTAACTTTTACGACAGTAATTTGGATTTTAATCAAAGCATAGTTATTTTATCAGAAGAGATAGACTTAGCTCAGTTGATAACAGACTACGATTTACCTACCCCTCTATATGAAGCAAATAGCAGTATAGATATATCAACTTATACAAACTACAGTATAACAGGCAATGTAAACTTTTACGGAATACCAAATGTTCAGGAGATACAAACAGGAGTAGAGTTAAATAATATTCGCAACAATTTATCGGGGAAATATATTTTACTGGACGACATAGCTCTAAATGAAATATTAAATACTGCGGCTGGTTGGACACCCATAGGAGACATAACTAACGGATTTACAGGTATCTTTAACGGCAATAACCATAAAATCATCGGATTGTACGCAAATGTATATTCATATTCAACTCATGTTGGTCTTTTCGGACATATCAGTAAAGCTCAAATAAAAAATCTTGGCGTTGAGATAGACAACTTAAATGGAGGAGTAAAGGGACAACAACTTCAACAGAATGTCGGCGGAATAGCGGGGTTTGTTAACGGCAGCAGTATCACAAACAGTTATACAACGGGAGATGTTAGCGGCGGAAACGGGGTTGGTGGTATAGCCGGCTATATTGGTTACAATAGTAACATCACAAACAGTTACTCAACGGGAAACATTAAAGGAGTAGACCTTGTCGGCGGTATAGCCGGAATGATTTATAGTGGCGGCAATATCATAAATAGTCATTCATACGGAAATATTAGCGGCACTCGTCAAGTCGGCGGTATAGTGGGACAGACCGCCAACTATGGCAGCAACAACATCATAAATAGTCACTCAACGGGAAACGTTAAGGGAACTTACTATATTGGCGGCATAACAGGGAGCTTTGACGGCGGCAATAGCAACATTAGTATTATAAATAGTTACTCTACCGGAAACATTAGCGGAGATCAGTGGGTCGGTGGTATAGCAGGACTTACTTTCCGACGCATAACAAACAGTTACTCAACGGGAGATATAAACGGAACTTACTATATTGGCGGCGTTGTCGGATACTCTTCTCCTAACAGCAATATTACAAACAGTTACTCCACAGGAAATGTTAATGGGGATACGTATGTTGGCGGTATAACAGGAGAATTTTATCGCGGCACTATGCAACACAACGTTGCAATAAATCAAGCCATTAACGGCAATAATGCAAATCGTATAGTTGGCAATATTCATGTGGACAATATTGGCGGTGGCACCTTATCCGACAATATCGCATTAGATTCTATGCTTGTAAATGGCTCCGATATTTAGCAATGATAATCTTAACGGCGAGAGTAAATCGGAAGCTGAACTAAAATCTCAATTAGTTTATGAAAATCTTGGTTGGTCTTTTGGCAACAACGACACAAGTCCTTGGAAAATAGATGAGGGTAACGGTTATCCGTATCTTTATTGGCAAGAGTAGATAACTTACATGTATGTCATTGCGAGTAGCTTGCGATGAAGCAATCCAGTTTGCTAATGTTTTTTGGATTGCTTCACTTCGTTCGCAATGACGGACATAAAGTAAAAACAAAGGTAAAATACTTACATGCGAGGGATTTCCCTTATATGTAGGTTTCTTAATGTGTTACATAAGGGCTGGATTTCACGCTACATGTAACTCTTTTTTTAAATCACTTTCTTGCGTAAATTCTTGTCATTGCGAGGAGGTCAGCCTTTTTTGTCATTGGACGAGCATCATACTCCCTTTTTGTCATTGCGAGGAGCGTGAGCTCCGAAGCAATCCATTGTTATTTTATTCTGGATTGCAACACTACATTCGCAATGACGAAAGCTCAATGACAAGAGGGGCTGGATTGCTTCAGAGCTCACGCTCCTCGCAATGACGTAATACATTCTTGCTAAATAGTCAAATTCTTACATGTAATGAGTTTTAACTTTATTTTTTATTTTGCGAGATGATAAAAAGCTTACATGAGGAAGGTTTTCATTTGTTTGTTATTGAGGAACATATTCCCCCGTCATTGCGAGCGTAAGCGCGGCAATCCAGTCATATTATTTTATTACATGTGACGTTTTTTACCTTTCCGGATTGCTTCGGGCTTTGCCCTCGCAATGACAAAAAGTGTGTATCTCATATTAGTGATAGGGGGGGTGGATGCTATGCCTACACTTATAATGACAAAAAAATGAGACAATGATAAAGTAAATTTTTATATCGCCAACCTCTACATGTAGCAATAAAAACACAGATTTTATTTGTAAAATCTATTTTATATTACATATGCAAACGGCACCTCAACGTCTTTGAAAAACTCTTTGTATATTATCTCTTTTTGGATATTAAATTCGTAACTTATTCTGCTTCGCGGATTTGTCAATTTTACATCGTGTATTTTTTGTATACGACCCGGGCGATTTGTCATAACAACCACACGATTGCCAAGGTAAACCGCTTCGTCAATGTCGTGAGTTACCAAAATCATAGTGATTTTTTCACTCTCCCAAATGCGCAACATCTCCTCTTGCAATTTTATCTTTGTGATAGCATCAAGCGCGCCGAACGGCTCGTCCAACAACAAAACTTTCGGTTGATTTGCCAATGCTCTGGCTATAGCTGCACGCTGCGCCATTCCTCCGGAAAGTTGTTTGGGGTAAGCTTTTTCAAATCCTTTGAGATTTACTATCTCCAGTTTTTTACTGACAATATCGTCAACATCGGGCGTTTTGTAAGGCAAGCTAAATTTGATATTTTCTTCTACCGTAAGCCAAGGAAGCAGGCGAATATCTTGAAATATAAAACCTCTTTGTCTGGAAGGCGCAATTATCGGCTTGCCTTCAAAAAGAACTTTTCCTCTATATTCCCCGTCTAATCCGCCGATAATGCGCAGCAGCGTACTTTTGCCGCAACCGCTTGCTCCAATGATTGAGACAAACTCTCCCTGGTCAATTTTAAGGTTTATGTCTTGAAGCGCTTCTATTCTATTTTTTCCGCTTTGAAATGTTTTTGTAAGATGCGATATTTCAATTATGTGCGAACTTTTTAATTCCATTTTATAATCCTTTTAGAGATAGAACGCAAAATATCGTCCATAAGTTTACCCACAATGCCTATTACTATCATTCCTAAAATGACTATGTCGGGGCGAGAGAGACTGCGTCCATCCATCAACATGTAGCCTATCCCGCTGTTAGCCGCAATAAGTTCTGCGGCTACTACACATATCCACCCCATACCAAGCCCTATGCGTACACCCACCATGATAAACGGAAGAGCGCCCGGCAATATCACACGCCAAATTACACGCCCTCTTCGCACTTCATAGACGCGCGCCAGCTCCAAATAACGCGAATCTATGTTTTTGATACCCTCCACAGTATTAACGAGAATGGGGAAAAATGCGCCTATAGCTATGATATAAATCTTGGACGCTTCGCCGATACCAAACCATAATATCGCCAAAGGTATCCATGCAATCGGCGGAATAGGTTTAATGATTTGTATCACAGAATCCGTAAATTTCTCAAAGCGAACGTTTAAGCCTATTACTACCCCCAAAAAAAGAGCCAAAACAAGCGCTATGCCAAACCCCTCAATCACACGCATAAAGCTGGCTTTGATATGTTCAAAAAGTGTTCCGTCATTATAAAATTCAAATGCCGTAATGACGATATCTTCAGGCGGCGGCATGGTATAAGAGGTGATAAGCCCCGCTATATCCGCCGCCTTCCAAACAGCTATTATCAAAATAGGTAAAGCAACGTACCAAACTACTCCGACAATCCGCTTAATAATCATATTCCGGCTCTATCCAGATATTCGGTGGTGATAAATTCCTTGATATCTATGTCTTTACGAATAATTTTCTCCCTCAAAACATAGTCTTTAACCTTTTCTATCTCTTTAATATCGCGCGGCTGAAACTTCGCATAATATTCAAAGTGTGAAAATACGGACTCAAGAATTTGCGGAGAGACTTTAAATGTCGGTGATAAAAGTTCGGAAGCGGCTTTATTGTTATTGTTGATATACTCTGCTCCGCGTTGTACGGCTTTTATATATGCTATCAAACTTTCCGGATGCGCTTTGGCAAAATCACGCTTAATATATGAGATATTATTGCCAAGCTTAATGCCGGTGCCGTCCGCCACTACCCGCGCTTTGTTCGGAACCGTAAGTTGACTTATATATTGTTCCCACACAACAGCCCCGTCAATATCGCCGCGTTCAAGCGCTGCTGGAATATCGCCGGCAGCAAGATTTATCTCCGTAATATCGCTAAACTTCAATCCATTATTGTTTAGTAAAAGCGCCAAAAGATGCTGTGCATAAGTGCCTTTACCATAAGCTATCTTTTTACCCTTTATATCTTTAACCTCTTTTATAGAAGAGCTCGGCGGCACAATAAGCGCAAGCGCTTTTTCGCCTATGCCGAAATTAGCAAATACAACGATATCCAATCCGACCGACTTGGCGATAATAGCAGGCAAATCCGCCATAATTCCCAAATCTATGCTGCCGCCTCTAACTCCCTCGTTTACAAGGGGTCCGTTAGCAAAAACATTCCATGTATATTTTGCTCCTACTTTTTTAAACTCTTCGTCAAGATAGCCTAACTCTTTTGCCGCCCAAAGCGGCGCGTAAAGCGGATAAGCTTGAGCGCCTATTCTGAGTTCTGCAGTTTTGTCCTCGCCTAACACAAATGAAATAAGCGTTAAAAACGCTAAAACTATTTTTTTCATATCAATTCCTCCGTTTTTTGTAAAAAAATTGCCTCGTAACCAATGGATACGTTTTAAAAAATCTATCGTTTATAACAAATAAACGCACCCGCCAAACCGCATTAATACGCGATAATTAAATTGATCTGTTTCATAGCACACCTCCTCTTTTAGTCTATAAATCTACAGACCTGCTTCTTTTAAATATTTTGTAGTTATCAATTCGTCTATATTTACATCGTTTTTGATAATTTTTTCAGCGAAGATATAATCTTTAACCCTTTTTATCTCCGCTATATCTTCCTCGGTAAACGACGCGTAATATACGAAGTTGTTGAAAACTATCTCTAAGATATCGGGTTTAATCCCAAAATTTTTTGAGATTAAAACCGCAGCCTCTTTTGGATGTGAGTTTATATAATCAGACCCTCTTTGAACGGCTTTTATATAAGCCACTAACACTTCGGGGTGTTTTTGCGCAAAACTTCTCACTGTATAACTTACGTTATTTCCCCTTTTTAATCCTGTGCCGTCAACTATTACTCTAACCTTGCCGTCAGCCACCATTGAACTTACATACTGTTCCCAAGCGACAGCCGCATCAATATCGCCGCTCTCAATAGCGGCGGGTATGTCGCTCATGCCTAAATTTATAGATACGATATCATTAAACGTAAGTCCGGCATTATCAAGCAAAATAGCCAAAAGATGCTGTGCGTTAGAACCTTTCACATAAGCTACCTTTTTGCCTTTAATCTCTTTAACATCTTGTATCGGAGAGTCTGTTTTCACAACAAGAGCCAACGCTCTTTCGCCATAAGTCATATGCGTAAAAAACAGTATGTCTTGACCTGACGACTTTGCCAAAATCGCAGGCATATCCCCCATCATACCGATGTCGGCATTTCCGGATGCGACAGCTTCATTCACCAAAGGACCGCCTTTAAACTCTGCCCAAGTAAATGTAGCGTTGACATTTTTCAACTCTTCTTCCAATATCCCAAGGTGTTTAGCCACAAATAACTGAGAATAAAAAGGGTATGGTTGAGATGCGATTCTAACGACGGTTTTTGCATCGCCGTCATTTTTATCCGTACAACCCTCAACAATAAATACGGTTATAATACCCATCAAAAACATTGCTATCTTTTTCATTTAAACCTCTTTTTTTAAAAAGCTTTCAAAACACGCGCGCCAAATCCGAATCCGGATGATTGCCGCAGCGTCTATAGTCGTCAAAATCTATTTTTAGATTGTGCTCTTTTCTTATCTCTTGAAGTCCTTGCGCCAATCTCACATAGTATTCTAAAGATGCGTTTTTCTCATTGGCAAAATAGCTGTTCGGGCGCGGTATCCAAACCATATTTATCGTGCTGACACCATAATCAGCAAGCTCATCCGCCTCTTTCAGCACACTTTCCAAAGCTTCATCCTCCGACCTAAATCCAAACTCTCCAACCAATTCAACGCCTGAAATAATGCCCGTATTTACTCTGTTTTCTCCAAAAACTTCAACCGCGTCTATAAGTCTTTTTTTCCACTCTTTATATCCGACCCATTTGGCTTTACCCGGACACACGATGTTGAAAATATTTTCATTTAATATCTCTATATCCATAGTAACGCTAGCCACACTGGTATTATCATGCAGTCTTTTTAACTGCTCTTTTGTAACGGCAGTACAGACAAGTTGAATTGGAACTCTTTTTGCCGTGAAATTTTCTCCGACGGCTTGCAAGATTTCTATATAGTAATCTATCTCTTTATCAAACGGGGTTTTGCCGTGAAAATCAGAACCTGAAGTTACACATATAGCGGTAAATCTGCCCTTCTCTTTCAAAGCCTCTTTTATGGTTTCCGACACATCTTTGGGATCAACCCTCGTTTGCATAGATATTTCGTTCTTTTGCTGTTTTAGATTATTTACTATGTCGCAAAATCTGCACCCTTGATTGTCCGTCCAAAAATGACAATAACGATTTGGCACCAAAGAGAGCCTTTGCGGACGCGAACCTACGATGTTTTGCATTAATGCGCCGCTTGAAGTCTTTTTATCGTAATAATCCGGTTTTTCCCAATAAAAAACCTCTTCCAATATATTGCCTTTATCGGTCAAAACCAACTTGCCGTCTATTAAATCAACTATGTAAGGATTTTTTTCAAGAGGTGTTGGCGTACTTACGACCGAAGTGCCGTCTCTTAATGTAAAAGATTCGGGACGATATTTCAGTTTGCCGTCGCGGATACCAAAAATATCCGTCCCGCCCAAATGATGTATATTGGGATTTACAACCTCAAGCGCCTTTTGAGTATAATAAACGCCTCTTCTTTGAACATCTGTTTTTAAGATAATAATTTTTGGAAAATTCGGATACTTATCCGCAACTTCGTCTAATGTAAGCTCGCTTCTTGCTGTCATTTTTACGCTCCTTTTGCCAATCTGTCCAAATGTAAAAAGTAAGGTCTGTCGCGCTTCTCCTCATCTACTCTTTTTTGCAATGTTTGCTCAGTAATCTCCAAAGGTTTAAACACCCATACCGTAGAGAGGTCAAAATCTTTAAATTTGCTTTGAACCTCTTCATAGTATTTTTGAAATATCTTACCGCTTACTATGGCTCTTGTCGGTTGTGCTACGATTTTAAAACTGCGTCCATCGTGAGTAAGCAGCAAAATACTGACTTTTTTGTCAAACCAAAGAGCCTTAGTTAAAAAACGATTTGTGTTTGAAGACTCAAGAAATTCGGTATACACGATATTATCGTTCTCACTTCTCAAAGAGTTTTTAACCGCAGGATGCGCCACTCCATCATCGTCAATATTGATAAGAACTTTTACACTTCTCTCATCGTTTAATAGTTCCAAAATCTTATGTGTCATTTCACAATCCTTTTTATGAAGCTTCGGCTTGTTTATTGTTTGAGGTTAGTCTTGTGTCAAATGCACCGCCGGTTACTATGTTATTTTCAACGGTAAACGGTTTTTTGTCCGGCAGCAATGGGAAAACAAGTTCCGCAAAACGCACGGCTTCTTCTAAGTGCGGATAGCCCGAAAGTACAAATGTATCTACTCCAATATCTATATACTCCTGAAGTCTTTTTACTATCGTTTTCGGGTCTCCGACAAGAGCTGTGCCCGCCCCTCCTCTTATCAAACCAACGCCAGCCCAAAGATTAGGGCTTATCTCAAGTTTGCTTCTATCGCCATTGTGTAAAGACGTTATTCTTCGTTGTCCCACAGAATCGGAACTATTTTGATTGGCTTGCGCTGCGGCTATCAAATCATCGTCCAAATGACTTATAAGCTTGTTTGCTGCAGCCCACGCCTCCTCCTCGCTCTCCCGTACAATTATTTGGAGTCTGACGCCAAATTTTACCGTTCGCCCAAGCGCTGCGGCTCTTTTTTTAACGTCCGCTATTTTTTCAGCCACCAAATGAGGCGGTTCTCCCCAACTAAGATAAGCGTCTATATGTTTTGCCGTAAGTTCGTGCGCGGCGTCGGACGAACCTCCGAAATATAAAGGCGGATGCGGTTTTTGGACTGAAGGAAATAAATTTTGAGCGTTTTCTACATGATAATATTTACCCTTAAAAGTAACTTTTTCACCGCTTAAAAGTTTTCGCCAAATAGTCAAAAACTCATCCGCAGCTTCATATCTCTCATCGTGATTTAAAAATACGCCATCAGCTGCAAGCTCTTCAGGCCAAGCCCCCGGAACTACATTTAGTATAAGTCTGCCGTTTAACGCTTCGTCCAAAGTGGCGCTCTGCCTTGCAAAAACAGTAGGACCTCCGGTAGCTGAAGTTCTTAGGGCAACCAAAAGTTTAATTTTATTTGTTACGTTTGCCAATGTTGCCGCAGTGATAAACGGGTCAAGATTACCGCTTCCTGTAGGTATTAAAAGTCCGTCGTATCCAAGTTGTTCGGCTGTAGTGGCAATCTGTTTTAAATAAGCGTTGCTCACGGGTCTTGCCAAAGACGACCTGCCTAAATATCTGCCGTCCCCTCCTGTAGGTAAAAACCAAAAAATTCCTAAACTCATAACCCTCTCCTTGTTGTAGAATTTGATATTTTGCCAAACCTCACTAAAAAAGTAAAGTTAATCTATCAATTTAATCAATATTATATACGCCAAAATATTATAATTCGCTTAAGAAACCTATGTTTTTATATCTATTTACATTGCTTTAACAAAATTTCGCAAAACTGCCGCTTGAGAGAAAAATGTAAAATATTTATCCTTTTGCAATTGTATACATGTATGAGTTTCAACTTTGAATGTAGGTAACTTTTATATTTGTTTTTAGGCACTTTAAAAGGTCTCAAAAGAAGTAATTGACAAATAAATGTAAGTCGTTTACCGTCCAACTTGCATTTAAAATCGCGTTTTACGGTATGGGAAAAGACGAATTTTAATATTTATACCGTACATGTAGAAATTCACTTGAGAATCTTTACATGTACGAGCAATATGGTTATTTTGCTATGATTGTAAAATTTTTACATGCAGGCTTGAAAACAAGAGCTATATCTTGACTTACAAACGAGGCAATGTGCTAAAGCCATATTTAAAAACATTCGCTTTGCAGAACTCTTACAAACTAAAAATTTTTATTGCAACTTCCTCTTAAGCTGTATATTATAAAAATCCTGTTGGCTCAAACCTTTTACTGTTATTGCCATTTTTTGTCTCTTTTTTGTAGTATAATCCTAAAAGATATATTGGAAGTGATGAGTGTTGGCGACGGTATTGCGGGCTCTACATCGCCAGACCAACACCCTAATCCCGCTTTAATCTTTCCTGTATATCAATTTTTCAATCCTCTTTTTTTACATCTTACATATGAGCTCAAACATCGCTATTTGTAATCATCAAAAAAACAACTCTTTCTCTTTGGGCTTATTTTTTATAACTCCTGTTTCATATAAAAAATCACTGAAAGCTGTAATATTTCTAAGTTTTGTTGAAAATATAACATCGCCGCCATTTATTATATTGTATATCAAATCCGCGCTCTCTTTTGAATTTGTAACTTTCACATAAAGTTCGGCTGAGGCTCTTTTGTTATCATTTATCCACTCGTTAGCTTCGTTCAAAGATTTTATCAGAACCGACACAAGTTTTGGATTTTCGTTGTAAAATTTTTCTGTCGCCGAAATCAAATTTAAAACAAATCCTCCTTCAAGCACTTCGTCCGCACTGAAAACTTTCTTGATATTTTTATTTTCAAGTTCTATGCTTGTAAACGGTTCTTGTGCAAAATGAGCGGTTATTTCCGACTTTTTGGAAGTTAAAGCGATAAGTGCGTCAGGGTGTTTCAAAGCGACTGTCAAATAGTCAAATTTATCATAATTTTTTATGCCGAACTCTTTTGCCGCAAATTTTTGAATAAGCAAAGCTTGCGTTGAAACTTTAACAGACGGTACGGCTATTTTGTCGTTATCTGTAAAATCCTTAAGAGACTTTACATGTAGGTTTGAAGTAACAAGAACCATATTTTGACTTGCAAGGGAAGCTATTGCTTTAACTTTTCCTTTGCTTTTATCCCATAATATTACGGCGGGAGGAACTCCTCCGGATATAATGTCCACGCTGTTTGACAACAATCCGTCATTCGCGCCCGCACCTCCGCTAAAAGTTACCCACGATACTTTCACGTTCTCAAGTCCGACCTCTTTGGCGTTTTTCTCGATAAGTTTATGATTTTCGATAACAATAAGAGGCAGATATACTATGCCGTACTGTTTTGCTATACGAAATTCATTTTGTTCGGCTTTTAAAGTTATAAAGAATGTGAATAAAAAAATGGCTAAAAATATCTTTTTCATGCCTAAGCCTTTTCAAAATGTTTGCTAAAAACGCTCGCTGTGAATATATTGTCATTCAAAATCTTATCTGATTTTTTGTCGGACAACAATGGAAATACAAGTTCTGCAAAACGCACGGCTTCTTCTAAGTGCGGATAGCCGGATAATACAAATGTGTCTATGCCAAGATTAACATATTCTTGCAACCTTTCTGCCACAATTTCAGGGTTTCCCACTATAGCAGTTCCGGCACCTCTTCTGACTAATCCTATGCCCGCCCACAAATTAGGACTTATCTCGAGCCTGTTTTTATCCCAACTATGAAGCTCATTTAAACGTTTTTGCCCAACCGAATCTATCTGTGAAAAATTTCTTTTGGCTTTTTCTATCGTCTCCGCGCTCAAATGGCTTATTATCTCTTCAGCCGCTTTCCAAGCTTCATTTTCCGTATTGCGCACAATGACATTTACTCTCAAACCAAATCTTACTTTGCGACCATATTTTTCAGCTCTTTTTTTAACATCCGCTATCTTTTCGGCTACTAAATGAGGCGGCTCTCCCCAACTAAGATAAGCGTCTATATGTTTTGCCGTAAGTTCGTGCGCAGCATCAGACGAACCTCCGAAATACAAAGGCGGATGCGGTTTTTGAATAGGCGGATATAGATTGTGCGCATCTTCTATATCAAAATATTTGCCTTTGTGCGTAACTATCTCGCCGCTTAAAATTCTTTTCCATAATGTCAAAAATTCATCCGCAAGCTCATATCTTTCATCATGATTCAATCTTACGCCTTCAGCAGCCAACTCTTTTTCATAAGCCCCAGGAACTACATTTAGTATCAGTCTACCGTTTAACGCTTCGTCCAAAGTAGCGCTCTGCCTTGCAAAAACAGTAGGATTTCCGACAGCCGACGTACGCAAAGCGACCAATATTTTGAGTCTGCTTGTAACCGCTGCCAAACTCGCCGCTGTTATAAAAGGGTCTAAATTCCAACTTCCCGTGGGTATTAAGATTCCATCGTACCCAAGTTGTTCTGTAAGCGTAGCCACTTGCCTCAAATACGCATTACTAACCGGTCTTGCTGCCGAAGCTTTGCCTACATATTTGCTATCTCCACCCGTGGGTAGATGCCAAAAAATATTTAAACTCATAACTCTCTCCTTGTTGTAAAATTTGATATTTTGCTAAACTTCACTAAAAAAGTAAAGTTAATATATCAATTTAATAAAGATTATATACACTCGAGTATTATAATTCGCTTAATAAACTTATGTTTTCATATCTATTTACATTACTTTGACAAAATTTTGTAAAACTGCCGCTTGAAAGAAAAAATGTAAAATATTTATCCTTTTTATCTGTGGGCAGATGCCAAAAAATATTTAAACTTGTATGTTTCGCTACTCCTTTTTATTTTGTTTTTCAATATTGCAAAACATACTGTCGAATAGCTATCCGACAAACAAAACAACTGAAAAATTTTCCCCTAAACATACCTTTTCATGTGATGTTTGATAAATATCTTTTTGCTGAAATTTCAAAATAAGATAGAAATATATAAGAGACGTTAAACCATCCGCTTCAATCTATTTGACTCACTTTTTAAACTTTTCGGCAAAATCTATCTAATATCTCAAATCTTTGTATTGCTAAATTAATGTTTTCAATATCCCGATAGCGAGGGAAGTTTTGAGTATCGAACAATTTCTCTCTCAATGTACCTTCTTTATAATAAATCGGGTGAACTCCTCGCTTTTGAAGTTCCAGCACAAGATATTTTACGATATTCTCAACACTCTCTTGTGCCATAACATAAGCTATATTAAATCCATCCACATCAGTATACTAACTCACTTTTGCAGCTGGTCGGCAACTATTCAAAAATAGGTCATACATCGCCGTATCTGCCCATTCGGCTAACTCTTTAATAATTCAATCATTGGTTAAATGTTCAACAAGTGACACTATCGCGTTTGTTTCTATCTTTTCAATGTGTCTGTAGGTTTATACTGACTAAAATCAATGCCGCTCCAACCAGACAATAAAGTCAATGTATCGTCATAAGATATATTTTTATATTCTTCATTTTTAGCTTGAGCTTTAGCATCAGTCTCGTCTACTATATTATAGTAATGAGTGCAAATACTAACGCTCGTTGAGATTCTCTGCCTCTAGCTTTCGCTTTGGTGCAAACATCTGCTACATAATCTTCACTATTCCCCTACAAGTTACGCGCTCAGCATACTAAAGGGTAAATTTTTTACCAGCTTCGGACGAATCCGTTTGAAACAACACAAGAGTTTTTTGCGGCGAAGACTCTGTTAAACTTATGTCTGGAACTTCAAAGTATTTGCCTTTATATCGTATACTTTTCCAGAATGAGCAAAAAATACGTTTTTCCTTATCTCGTACTACAGCATTATCTTTCCAACTTCCCTCAAGCAGTTTATATATAACTTAAGATATTAGCCAGTTACGTCATATCTATCGTAGAGGCGCAAGCTGTTATCTCCTATGTTTTTTGCGCCGCTTTTGAGATATGACGTGACGATATTTAACCGACTCACCCTTTTGTGTAGTAGTCTGCTGTGGCAATTCGTCCAACAAACGTATACGGATGCTCAAATGAAGTTGAGGAAGTAACGCCTATGCCAACAGATCATTTACAGTAATTCGCACTCCTTGTGCTACAACGCTTCTGGCGCTATTTTGGTATACGTCATACTAACCAAAACATCAGTTATAAAGATACTTTCAAGCGTCTTTGCGAAATCCGTCCAGCACTCTAAATCCTTACTACCAAGAACAATCTTTTAGATGCGCTCAAAGCACGGGCAACTGACGCTCAACACAATTTATCTCAAATGTATTAAAAGAAAATTTTTTACTCATAATTTACTTTTTTTGAGTAAGATATTTTGACTATTTGTAAATATCATTAGATATTTCGTCAAAAAATAACTCTTTTTGAGTAGGTTTAGTCTTGATAGAGCCTATCTCGTATAAAAAGTCACTAAATAACGTTATGTCAGTAGGTTTTATGGAAAATTTTACATCTCGTTCGCTCAAAATCTTATATATTAACTCTTCGGATTCTTTAGATTTTGTGACCTTAACGTACAATTTTGCCGCCTCTTTCTCATTGTTATTTATCCATTCGGCAGCTTCATTCAAAGATTTCAAAAAAACCTTTACAAGCTTCGGATTTTCATTATAAAATTTTTCGCTTGTTGAAACTAAACCTGTTGTAAGTCCTTTGCCAACAATTTCATCCGAACTTATGACTTGACGGATGTTTGGATTTTGCAACTCTATAGTAGCAAATGGTTCAGTTGCGAAATGAGTCGTGATTTCCGATTTGCTGGAGAGAATAGAGATAAGTGCATCAGGATGTTTAAGGGTAACCGTTAAATGATCCAACTTATTGTAATTTTTAATACCAAATTCCTGAGCAGCGGCTATCTGCAGCAATAATGCCTGAATAGACACTTTAACGGCGGGAAGAGCGATTTTATCTTTGTCGGTAAAATCTCTCAAACTTTTGACATTTGCGTTTGACGTGTTTAATATATAATTCGCTTTATCCGAAGCGGCAAGAGCTTTGACTTTACCTTTTGTCTTGCCCCAGAGGATAAGAAAAGGCGCGACGCCGTTTGAGTTTATATCTATATTTCCCGATAACAGCGCATCGTTTGTGGCAGCCCCTCCGCCAAATGTAGCCCATAATACTTTAACGTCTCCAAGACCAGCCTCTTTAGCATACTTTTCAATCAATTTATGCTCTTCCAATACGATAAAAGGCAGATAGTTAATCCCGTATTGCTTCGCTATGCGAATCTCGTTCGTTTCACTTAATGCTTGTGAACCAAAAAATAGCAAAACTAAAAATGGCAATACTCCTTTTTTCATTGTAATCCCCTTCTCTTGTATATATTAATTCAAATATTTCTATTTGTAATCATCCTTAAAAACCTCATCAAAAAATAACTCTTTTTGAGTGGGCTTGCTTCTTATGACGCCTGTTTTGTATAAAAAATTGCTAAAAAAAGATATATCTGTCGGCTTGATAGTATATTTGACATCAGACCTTTGCGCTAAAATCTTCTCTATCAATTCCACAGATTCGCTTGAATTAGCAGCTTTAAGATAAAGTTCAGCATTTTCTCTTGCACTATGGGTATTTATCCATTCATTTGCTTCAACCAAGGATTTTAGAAAAACAGATATCAACTCTCTATTGGCATTATAAAATTTATCTGTAGTTGAGATAACGCTTGTGCTAAACCCTTTTCCTAAAATATCGTCCGAATCTATAACGGTATGAATATTTTCATGTTCAAGCTCAGCAGTTGAAAACGGTTCCGAAGAGAAATGTGCAGTAACTTCAGACTTTTTTGAAGTAAGCGCTATAAAAGCATCGGGATGTTTTAAACCTACAGTCAAATGGTCAAGCTTATCATGCTCGCCAAATTCTTTGAAAGCGGCGATTTGCAACAATATAGCATGAACAGAAACTTTAATCGCAGGCAGCGCTATCTTATCTTTGTCGGTAAAATCTCTGATGGTTTTGACATTTGGATTTACGGTATTTAAAAGATATCTTGAGCTGTCATAAGCTGAGATAGCTTTAATCTTTCCGTTTGATTTATCCCAAAGAATTAAAAACGGTGGTATACCGTTAGTATTTAAATCAATATTTCCGGAAAGCAACGCGTCATTTGTAGCTGCTCCACCTGAAAATATAAACCACTCTATCTTGATGTCGCCAAGTCCTGCCTTTTTAGCATTTTTTTCAAATATCTTACGTTCATCTAAAACAAACAGCGGCAAATAGCCTATATCGTACTGCTTCGCTATCCTCAATGTTTTTACCTCAGCGAACAGTTTTGAGCTAAAAAAAGCGGCAAACAACACAATAAAAAACAGTGCTTTTCTCATTAGAAAACTCCTTTTAAAACAAGTAATTATCCACAAGCAAACCATACCTTCCATCACGAGATATGGTTTTAGTCTTAACAATAAGAGATAACTTATAACAGCAGAACTAGGATGCCCTTTCACTTGAGAAACGCGAACTAAACGCGCTACCTGTGAATATATGACTCTCCAAACCGCCAACTGATAAAGGCTCTTTGCCCGGCAATAACGGAAATACAAGTTCAGCAAAACGCGCCGCTTCTTCCAAATGCGGATATCCTGAAAGCACAAACGTATCAATACCAAGAGCTATATACTCTTTTAATCTATCGGCAACATTTTGAGGATTACCAACCAAAGCAGTTCCCGCTCCTCGTCTTACCAAGCCTATGCCGACCCACAAATTAGGCGCTATTTCAAGTTTATTTTTATCACCATTATGAAGTGACGTTATGCGTTGTTGTCCTACAGAATCTATGAGAGCAAAATTTTTCTGAGCTTTAGCAATAGTACTATCGTCAAGTTTACTTATAAGCTTATCAGCTGCCTCCCAAGCCTCTTTTTCAGTTTCGCGCACTATCACATGAATCCTAAGACCAAACTTCACCGTTCGTCCGTATTTTTCAGCCCTTTTTCTGACGTCTGCTATCTTTTGAGCTACAGCATCCAAAGGCTCACCCCATGTTAAATAAGCGTCAATGTGCTTAGCGGCGAGTTCATGTCCAACATCAGACGAACCGCCAAAATATAATGGCGGATATGGTTTAGTGACGGAAGGAAACAGATTTTTGGCATTTTTGATATTAAAATATCTACCGTTAAAATCAACAGTCTCTCCCGACAACAATTTCTTATATATAGTTAAAAATTCGTCTGCCAATTCATATCGCTCATCATGACTTAAACTTATGCCATCAGCTGCCAACTCCTCAGCGTAAGCTCCCGGAACAACATTTAGTATCAAACGTCCATTGAGCACATCGTCAAGCGTAGCTGCTTGTCTCGCTAAAACTACCGGACCGCCAGTAGCAGATGTTCTTAAAGCCACCAAAAGCTTTATTTTACTTGTTACGGTAGCTAAACTAGCAGCAGTAATGAACGGGTCCAAATTGCCGCTACCTGTCGGTATTAAAAGTCCATCATATCCAAACTGTTCCGCTGTAGTGGCGATTTGTCTCAAATATGCATTGTTAACCGGTCTTGATGCCGACAGCTCACCCAAATAACGACTATCTCCACCTGTTGGGAGAAACCAAAAAACATTCAAACTCATAATACTCCTCCTTAATTTGTATATTGTTAAGATACTTTTCAACGTTCAAAAAGTATAAATAAATGCGCTTTTTGTAAGTACGCATTATCAATTAATCTCAAGAAAAGCATACATGTAAACATCTATCTTTTCCGCAGCAAGCAACAATCCAAAATTATTCTATTGGCGTATGCCTCCTTATATGTTAATAAGCAGTGTTGATAAATTTTTAAGAAGAGTGACAAAACTCCTTTTTGTAGCATTTGTTTATATCAATCTTTAGTAAGTTTATCAATTTAATATACTATTGGATAAAATTATATAACTGCTACTATTATAAAAAACTTAAGAAATAAGACCTTTTTACTCTTTTTTTAATAAATTTACAATATTTTGAACCGTTTTTTTTGCTTTTTTTAGTTTTTTTGTAGGAAATTTATTTTTGATGATAAAATTGTCTTGCGTTGTTTTTTGGCTCGAAATGATGATTTCAAAGACATTCGAAGCTGTTTTATTTGAAAAATACAAAATATTCGAACTTTTGATTTTTCGCAAATAACATATAAAAACGCGATTTTTCAAATACAAAAAGTTGTATGTATACTGCTAAAAATTTCGATAAAAACAGTGATAAATTAATTTAAATGATATATTCACCGCCATGTCAAATTATGAATTTTACAATTATTTGCTTGAAATTTATAGTTTTTGCATTTTTCTAATCAGTCTTACTTTTTATCAAATTTAATATAACGTCCAAATCGTTCGAACTATCATATATTGGCTTTAAACACTCAATAAATTTATCAACAAAAATCAAAACTAACGAATTTTTTTGAGCTTTTTTTTGCCTATTTTTATGATGATTGAGGGTTTGCTTTCAAAAAATCCCCTCGAATCTTCCACTATGATATCGGCTTTTTGTTTGGCAAAATCTATATCAAAAGATTGTCCCGTAAGATTTGCCGAAGTAGAATAAAGCGCGCCTGTTTTTCTTAAAAATATAACATGTGCACCCTCCTTTACAAATCTAAATGAAAAACTATTAGGAAGAATGAAAGTAGTTTTTTTGGCTCGCCTTACAAATTTTTTGTGTTCGTTTGGAACCCTCGCAACAATTCCTTTAAAAGAGGTCGAGCAAAAAATACAAGATTTATCTAAAGGACGTTTTTTGACAATGTTTAAAAGTTTTTGCTCTTTTGATAAAAATCCGACCGTAGTATCAGTTTGCGCAAGATAAATCATATAAAAACCTTCGATAAATTCGACAAGTATTATATCGGTTTTAAAACGACAAAGCTATAAACTGTAATATATTCGCTTGAAGCAAATTTCAAGTGCATTGCAAACTAAGATGATTTGATAAAATTTTTGAATACGTGTAATGTGTTTGCGATTTTAAAAGTGGCGCGACGGACGGGACTTGAACCCGCGACCCCCTGCGTGACAGGCAGGTATTCTAACCAGCTGAACTACCGCCGCAACCAAAAAAATATAACTGTTTATCTTAAAAACAGCGTAAAAAATGGTGGTCGCTATAAGACTCGAACTTATGACATCCACCTTGTAAGGGTGGCGCTCTACCAACTGAGCTAAGCGACCTTTAAAAACTATAATTGCGTAAAATTGTTATTGTTGCAAATTTTTGCTTAATGATAGTTACATGTATCGCGATTTTTATATTTTTGCGATACAACGTCTATTTAAACAAC
>JAIRXG010000017.1 GCA_031268335.1 Campylobacteraceae bacterium | reverse complement strand
AACGCTAACACTCATAAAATAAATGAGGGTTAAAAGCCTTGAATGCAGGACGCAAAGAGCTTTTAAGCGCTTCGTCGTTTCAAACAAGGACGAAATTATATATTTATGATGCTTAAGGGCAGCTGATAATTGTGAATGGTTCTTAAAAATTACAACACAATCCAAGCAAAGCCCGTTTCAGGCTCTACGGATATGGTTATATTTTCGCTGTCATTTACGAGAGTAATATTGCATTGTTGCGTTATCAAACTATTGTTTGGATAAAGCGAATCATAATCCGACCTTCCCTTCATAGGTCTTCCTATATAATCAAAAATGATTCTTCTACTTCCCCCCACTGAACATGTGTTTGAAAAAATGACATTTTTAATCCCATATGTATGTCCTAAATTCATCTCTTTTGTAGTCTCTTTATCTTCGTACTTTAGTCCGCTCATAGCTCCCGATAGCAATTTTGAAGGATTTTGTGGGTTTTTTACAACCTCAATTTTACTTGGAGTTCCGGTATGGGCACCAGATGTATCTGCAAAAATTGTATAAGATTGACTACCATCTATGCTTTCAAAAATTATCTGCCATCTTTGTCTATACCAATGGTCATCATAAATATCAAATTTATCGTCTATCATTGCTAAATGTTGGGTGTACCTTATGTGGGAGATTACTTGGTCTGCAGCTTCACGAAGTCTGCTGGTTTGCATGCGAGGCACGATAACGGCGGCTAAAACGCCAACTGCTATAATGATGAACACAAGCTCAACTAATGTAAAAGCTCTATTATTTAACATAAACTTCCTTTTTGTATTTTAAAGTTATTATGTATTATGTGATTTTAATAAATAAACTAAACGACTTCGGCAAAACCTGTTTCTGGTTGAATGGTCATATTAAGAGAATCGCCGGATTCGTCTTTGATCGTTATAGTACACAAATTATCATGTCCTTGACTAACAAGTAAATTTGTATCATCATATAGTTCAGTGTAAGCATTGGGATTGCGACTCATAGGTCTTCCGAGATAATCAAATGTTATCCTTAAAATGCCTTCATTGTTACATTTATCGTTAAAACTTATGCCATCGGCTCCTATTATGCCGTACGTTTTTCCAAGATTGAGGTTTTTTGTAACGATAGAGTTATCATAATTTATAGTTCCCAATGTACTGCCGCCCGTTAAACGCCTTGAACTATCTTGTGGATTTATGGCGATCTCTATTTCTTCGGGATATCCATCAGTGTTTATATTGTCGGAAAAAATCGTATACGACCACATACCGTCATCGTTTTGTTCAAATAATATCTGCCATCTTTCTTTGTACCAATCTCCATTTACGCCTGATGGATCAAACTTATCATCTATCATTGCTAAGTGTTGGGTATATCTTATGTGAGAAACTACTTGGTCTGCAGCTTCACGAAGTCTTGAGCTTTGCATGCGAGGTACGATAACAGCAGATAAAATGCCAACTGCTATAACAATAAACACAAGCTCAACCAATGTAAAAGCGAATCTATTTTTTGAACTATTCTTTTTCATTCCTTAATTATAGCACAAATTCATCTCAAATCATACATTTCAAAAACTGCAATGTCTTTATTCACATACTTTATCATTATATCTCCGAGCGAAGATTGTCTTAAGACGGTTATACCGCCTTGCTCTATGCCGTAAAATTTCAACCTCAACAAAAGCATCTTGTCATCCGTTTGTATCTTATCAACTCCCCTTTTGTGTAAAACTTCTGCCAAATCTTTCGCTACATGATAATTATAGGCAAAATGACCTCTTGGTTTATCAAAGAAAATATACAAGTATTGATTGGCAAAAACAGCCGCACTACTTAACATCAAAGATAAAATTATCAAAAATGCAGAAATTTTATGTAACTTTCTATACATAGGCAAACGTACCCTGAAACTATTAAAAAATGTGCCCACCAAAAGAGGCGTTGCTATAACCAAATACGGAGCAAAATTCTCAAATGGTATACGCTGACGAAACGACAACAGCAAAGAAGCTATAAACGCCCCGAAAGATAGCCACCAAAGAAGCGATTTGCCGCCTTTTACCAAAATGCGATATTGAGCATATATAAAATATAAAAAGAGAAGCGGCGAGAAAATAGCGGCAAAAATGCCGAGGGTATCCAAAAAGTAACCGCGTGGTTTGCCTTCACTCATCTGTCCTATATCCGCTCCATACATATATGCCATAAATGTAAACAGCATAAGCGATGTTACCATAAGCGTCGTGTCTTTTTTTGATATAGCATAAAAAAACAGTAAAAAATACAATATAATAAAGCCTACATCTAAAAAAGCTGCTGTGCAAAGCATAATATAAAAAAGCGTTTTTTTCTCTCTCTGGTAAAAAAACAGTATCAAAAGCAGACCAAAGATGATAATACCGGCGCTGTTGACTAGCAACGCCGCGCTGATGGTTCCGGGTAGCATTACATATATCAGTACGCTGATTATCCTGTCTGTCCCGCGTTTTAAAAGCTGCTCACTCACAAGATAAAGCAAAAATGCCGACGCAGCGTGAAGCAGTATAAAAGGGATACGCAGAGCATAATCGTTTTGCCCAAAAAGCGCACACGACAATCTTGCAAGATAATGAACCGCTCCCTTTTGATTGTAAAAAATATTCGCTTCATAATAACTGATTGAGAGCGTGCTAACCCCAAAAATTAATACTGCAACGCTTGCGACAATTATCAAAAAAACGGCGATGGTTTCCCTCATATACTTATCCGAAAATAAAATTTATATATTGTACTTATTTTTTACATAAAATTTTGTTATTTTCATACATAGCTTCTACTTTTGCATTTTTAATAAAACCAAAAATATAAGCCCTAAAAATAATATAAATCCTAAAAAAAATAAAAATATATGCCAGCCGAAGTGTTGATAAAACACGCCAGGCAAAAACGAACCCAATGTTCCTCCCGCATAATAAAACGATAGATAAAGTCCGTTTGTTATGCTTTTATGTCCGCTCGCAAGCTTATTGATAAATCCGGCAGCAATGGAGTGTATCATAAACATGCCCAGACAAAATACAAACATTGATCCAAACATTATCGTGAAAATTTCTATATTAAACAGCTGCAAACCTACCATATAAATAAGCATGCCAAATATCATAGCCTTGCTTTCATTTTTAAAAAAACCGATTATTTTTGTGATATTGAGCGCTATTATTAACCCTACAACATATCCGGCATACATCAATCCAACTTTGCTCTCGCCTAAGTTTTCATTTATATTTTTGAGTTCAAACGGCAAAAAGTTAAGTAATCCTTGAAATACAAAAAATACGCAAAATATAGCGGCATACATATAAAAGTTGTGCTTAACTTTTATAATATTTATTATCTCTTTTGTCGTAGGTTTGACAAATCCTGCTTTTATGTCTTTACTAACGCCTAAAATTGCAAAAAACGATGCGATAAGCCCAAGTCCTATGATGAAGAAAAAAGGTCGCCAACCAAAATATTCGGATGAAATTCCCGACAATAGCCTGCCTAAAAATCCTCCCATAATAGTTATAGCCACATAATTTCCAAGTGCTCTTTGTATATTTTCGTATGTTGAAGATGTTGAGATATAACTCACCAGCGAAGTCAAAGCTGCCGGTATCAAAAAGCCTTGAACTGCTCTTATGCCGATTAAAATCATATACGAATTACTAAATGAAAAGCAGACTTCCAATATCCCCAAAAGCAGCAAAGAGACTCTAAGCATTTGCCTTGACGACCAACTCTCAAGTATGTATCCGTACAAAATCGGCGCGATTCCAAGCGGAAACATTATAACGGTCGTAAATATAACCGCTTGAAAACTGTTTAAAGCAAACTCTTCTTTAAAAAGCGGTTGAATGGGCTGTGCCGCATAAAGCGTACACAAAATCAAAATCGCACATGTATAAAGAATAACAGTCTGCTTTTTCATAATAATTTTAGATAGTAAAATCCCACAAAAACTCTATCCATTCCGTTGTTTTTTTTGCAAAAAAATCAGGGCGCACAAGAGATTTTTCCTTATATAACAAAGTTGCTATCTTCACATTTATATCCGGATATAACTTTTGAAGCGTCCTTTTTATCTCCATTAGCGTTTCGCCGCTATCGGCAATATCGTCAAGCACTAAAATATTTTTTACATGAGATAAGTCCGGTATATTAAATATCTTTATGTAATCCAATTTTTTAGAACCGTCATAGTGTATAGAATTTAGAGCATAAAGCTCTCTTGTATCAAGCGCATGAGCTAGAAAATGCCCAAATGTCATTCCGCCTCTTGCTATAGCCAAAAAAGCGTCAAAATTATGAGGCTTTACCTCATAAGCTATCTTTTTTACATCCTCAAAAAACTCTTCAAACCCATAGTATCTCAAACTAATCTCCTAGTGAAAAATAAAAATAATGGAACTAATTAATGCCAAGAAAATGAGCCCAAAGTTCAAATCTTTAAACTCGCCTTTTGCTAATTTTATAAGAACAAATGAGATAAATCCAAAAGCCAAACCATTTGCGATTGAGTAAGTAAGCGGCATCAAAAGTACAGTTAAAAATGTAGCGACTGCCACCGCAAAATCCTTAAAATTGATATTTGCAACTTCACTAAACATCAAAATGCCGACAGTAACTAAAACAGAATAAATTGCATTTGAAGGAATCGCCAAAAATAGAGGCAGCAAAAATAGGGTTATGATAAAACAAATTCCGGCAACAACGGCTGTAAGTCCTGTTCTTCCGCCCTCCTCTACGCCGCTTGCACTTTCAACAAAGCTTGTAGTTGTTGACATGCCTAAAAATGCGCTAAGCGTGCTACTTGCAGCATCCGCTTCTAAAGTTTTTTGCAATTCTTTGCTATTTTCTTTAAAAAGCCCGGCTCTGTAACCAACTCCTGAAATTGTTCCAAGCGAATCAAACATGTGAGTAATTAAAAAAGTGATAATTACAGGAATTAATGTGAGTTTAAAAGCACTCAAAATATCAAGTTCAAATGCAATAGGCGCGATTGAAGCGGGCAAAGAAACAATACCTTTCGGAGCTTCCGCAATACCAAAAATCCAACCGACTACGGAAGTTAAAAGAATAGCCAGTATAAAAGCGCCTTTGAGTCTCCATGCGCTAAAGGCAACAACTGAAATAATCCCAAAAAGTCCCAAAAGAACGCTCTTGTCAGTTAAATCTCCCAAAGTTATAAGCGTTGCATTGCTGCTTACTATAATTCCCATCTGTTTTAAACCGATAAATGCTATGAAAGTTCCAATGCCGGCACTTATAGCGCGTCTCAAATCAGCAGGAACACTCTCAATAACCCAAATCCTAAATTTTGTAAGCGAAAGAACTAAAAACAGCGCTCCGGAAATAAAGACAATTCCCAAAGCGCTCTGCCATGGAAGTCCCATGCCTTTTACCATTGTGAAAGTAAAAAATGCATTTAATCCCATACCAATACTCATAGCAATTGGAGTATTTGACCATAACCCGTTAAATATACAAGCTATGATTGTCATAAGAGCAGTTGCGGTAACCAATGCCTCGTAAGGCATACCCGTTTCACTCATAATTCCAGCATTTACAGGAACTATGTATATCATTGTCAAAAATGTCGTAAACCCAGCAATTGCCTCCGTTTTGACATTGCTGCCTTTCTCTTTTAGTTTAAAAAAATCCATAAAAACTCCAATTTATTTGAAAATTTATATTTTTATCGTTTTAAAAGGCTGATTTCCACTCCTAAAAGCGTAAAAAGCAGCTTCACCCTCTTCATAAGAAAAACATACCAATATCGGATTTTCCGCCGATGTATACATCTCTTTCAACATTGGCATTATCTCAAAAACTTTTCTATTTGCTTCTACATTTTGAAAAAATTTTACCTTGCCACTTATGCGTATCCATTCATCGCTTGAATTAAACGCGCAAATATCTGCATAAGGATTTGCATTTAATTGCTTATAAACATCTTTTTGATTATTTGTTACAAAAGTAAGTTTGCCTTCCCACTCCATAATAAAACTAAACGGACGCACACGAGGTTTGCCTTTTTCATCCACAGTTCCGACAAAAAAAGCGCCCGCTGCGTTTAAAAAATCAATTATCTCTTGCATTTTCTCTCCTTATTTAAACGGTATGGCTGTTTATATGTAGCCGTCAATACTCTGCTCCAATTTGCAAGCTTTTTTAAATAGATTTGTCTTTTTGTCATACCCAAAAATATATCTTTTATTTTCTGAAAAATAACAAATATAGGGTGTATTATCCATCAAAAACATTGTTACAAAATGCAGCTCGTCCGCCTTCATGTCAAAATCTATTTTGGCTGTTTTAGGATTAAATGAGCCGCTGCGCTCTATATATTCGCCTTCATTGGTATCTACAGGAAGTTCATCACTGTACAAAATATATCCGTCTTTTTCAAAATATACGGACAAAAAACGCTTTGTTTCATTATCCTCAGAATAAAAAACAAAACTATCTATATGGGTTATAAAATCCCCTTTATCTAAAATCTTTTTGCAAACTTGCGAGGTTTTAGCATTTTTAAAACCCTCATCCAATATATCTGCCGACATACACGACATAACAGCAAAAAAAAGTAAAAAAAGTTTTTTCACCAACTTCCCTTCATATATCAAATCAACTATATATCTCTGTTGTTGAAGCTATACTAAGTCCTGCACTTGAAATTTCAGGTTCTTCTAAAACATCCTCATTAATAAACGCCACAGACGTTCTCTTCGTAAACTCTCAGCTCGTTATAAAGACTGTCTCTTTCAACGGGAATAAATCCGCTTGTAACGATAATATCCAAAAAATCCTGTAATGCTTGTCCATTTGCGCTTTTTGCACCGCCTGCGCTTTGTATAGCCTCTTTTTCTATTGTCCCGTCCAAATCATCAGCGCCAAATTCTTGAGCAACCATAGCCAAACTCAAAGTAGTCGTAGCCCAATAGGCTTTTATATGCGGAATATTATCAAGCATTAGTCTACTTATCGCTATAGTTTTTAAAATATCTTGTGAGCCCAAAAAATTATCAACTTTCAAGTAGTTATTGTCTCTTTGATAAACAAGCGGAATAAATGCGTTAAAACCTCCTGTCCTATCCTGAACATCACGCAATCTCAATATGTGGTCAATTCTATCTTTTTTCTCTTCCACATGTCCAAAAAGCATTGTGGCATTTGAAAATTTACCTCTTTTGTGCCAAATTTCGTGAATTTTCAGCCAATTTTCAGAATCCACTTTGCCTTTGCATATATAAGCTCTCACCTCTTCGTTAAAAATCTCAGCTCCGCCTCCGGGCATAGAATCAACTCCGGTTTCAATCATTCTTTCAATTACTTCGTCATAACTCAAATTGTGCAGCGTTGAAAAAAAATGAATTTCGGCGGCAGTAAAAGCCTTTATATGAATGTCTGGAGATTTTGTTTTTATTTTTTTAAAAATATCAACGTACCAGTATAAATTATGTTCTTCATTGTGCGCGGACACTACATGTATCTCTTTTATGCCGCGTCCATAAGCATCTTCCGCGATACGCAAGATTTCATCTTGTGTATATTTATATGGATTTGGATTTTTTCTATTTGCGGAAAATGCGCAAAATTTACATATATCTTTACATATATTTGTAGGGTTTATATGACGATTTATATTAAAATATACTTTCTTGCCCCACATTTTTGTTCTTTGCAGATTGGCAAAATGACCTAAAGTAAAGAGGTCAAGCTCATACAACTCCAATCCGTCTTCATAGCTTAATCTCTTTTGATTTTCCAGTTTTTCTAAAATTCCCATAACGATACCGTTTTTAAGCAAATTTTTCAGGCGGATAATTTTCGTAAATAAAATCTATATCCTTATCTCCTCGTCCGCTCAAATTCACAAGTATGGATTCATAAGGTTTATCTTTTGCCAATTTCATTGCAAATGCTATGGCATGTGCGCTTTCAAGTGCGGGAATGATACCTTCAAATCTGCAAAGTTTATAAAATGCTCTTATCGCCTCGTCATCATTTGCTCCGCCAAGTCTCAATCTTCCGCGCGAATGCAAATGCGCATGTTCAGGTCCTACGGATGGATAATCAAGTCCGCTTGCCACAGAATGTACTTTAGCCGGCGTTTTATCTTCATTTAGCAGCACCATAGAGTTAAATCCATGCAATATCCCCTCAACGCCATATTTCAAACTCGCCGCATGCTCGCCAAGTTTTGTTCCGCGTCCCAAAGGTTCAACTCCGTAAAGTTCACAAGGTTCTTCAATAAACGCGCTGAACATTCCCATAGCGTTACTGCCGCCGCCCACGCAAGCTACCAAATTATCAGGCAAGATTCCTGTCATCTGCACAAACTGTTCTTTAGCCTCAAACCCCACAACGCTTTGAAAATCCCTAACCATCATAGGAAACGGATGAGGACCCACTACTGAACCTATCGCGTAAAAACTATTTTGCAAATCTTTCATGTATGTTTCAAACGCCGAATCCACAGCCTCTTTAAGAGTTTTTTGCCCTTTATCCACGGACACGATATTTGCGCCCAGCATTTTCATTCTTATGACATTCGGATGTTCTTTTTTGATATCCACTTCACCCATATGTATCTCACACTCTAAGCCAAAATATGCCGCTGCCGTAGCAAGAGCCACGCCATGTTGTCCAGCGCCGGTCTCCGCAATGAGTCTCTTTTTGCCCATGTATGAAGCCAAAAGCGCTTCGCCCATGCAATGATTTAGTTTGTGCGCACCGGTGTGATTTAAATCTTCTCTTTTTAGATAAATTCTCGCTCCGCCAACACTTTCGCTAAGTCTTTTTGCATAATATACAGGCGTGGGTCTGCCTTGAAAATGTTTTCTTATGTCTCTTAGTTTCATTATAAAGTCATGAGAATTTGCAATTTTCAGGTAAGCTTCCTCAATCCTTTTACACTCTTGCGTCAACTCCGGAGGTAGAAAAACTCCGCCAAACTTTCCAAAATACCCTTCAGCATCTGGAAATTGTCTAAGATATGGTTTTACTTGCATTTTATAACCTTGAACAAAAAATTGAAAGATTATACGATACAAGTTTTTAATCTGTCGTTAAACAGAACTTTTTATATGCAACGAAGCCAACCTTTCACATTTTTATCATACATGTAAGGACAAATCGCACATACAAGTTATCTTTTGTTTTATCCTCTTTTGGATTATCGCGTTTGCTGCATGAAAGTTTTATCCATCAAAATGGCTTTTACCAATTTTTATATCTCATTTGAGTTTTCTTCGTTTTACATGTAAAAGCCAAATCGACATTTTTAGACCTTACATGTAAGTATTTTATTTTAGAAAGCTACAAGCAAACTATGAAACTTTTACTTCTTTAGCTGTACCAACGCAACATCTTAAATCTTTCAATTTTAAATCTTTAGCAAAAACACCGACGTATAAAATATTAAAGTTATTTTTATCCTTTACATGTACCCATATTGCGCTTCTATTTTTCAAATGTAAAACTTCATAACTTTTTTATTTATTGCCAAGAGATTTATCAAATCTGTTTTTCGTCTATTTTTGGCTATCGTTTTTATTTACTCTCCGAAAATTATCACATCATAAGTTTTTTTGCGTTTTACTAAATTTTTATTTGGAGCGATACTGCCGCCTTTTTGCGTCGTATTTGTAATCTCTACTCTTAATTCGTCTATAGTATTTTCGAGTTCATCCATTTTCTCTTTTAACTGCAAAACCACATCGACTCCGGCTAAATTTACGCCAAGTTCTCTTGTAAGACGCAAAATAAGTTTTATTCTGTCTATATCCATCTGCGAATAAAGCCTCATTTTTCCTTCTGTGCGCGAGGGGACTATAAGACCTTCTCTCTCATATTGTCTTAACGTCTGTGGATGAATTTCTAAAACTTTAGCCACAACGCTTATAAGATAAACGGGTTCTTTATAATCATGCATTTATATCTCCCATCAATTCATTTTTTATCAAATCTTTCAATTTTGCGCTTAAGCTATCAATTTTTGGCAATATTATATTTGCCAATACATACATGTCGCCCTTTTCGCCTGTTTTGCGATTTACTATTCCATATCCTTTTAGGCGAAATTTTTGTCCTTGCTTTGTATCTTGAGATATTTTCATAGTAATCTCTTTTTCAAAAGTAGGTATTTTAACCTTACCTCCAAAAAGCGCGGTTTTCAAAGGCACGTCAAAACTTTTCTCAATATTTATACCATCCCTTTTGTATACAGAACTTGGCGCTATATCCACAATCAAAAACAAATCTCCTCTTTGCCCTTGAAATGTGCGCCCTTTTTCTTTTATTCTCATTTTTTCATCTTGATTTATGCCTGCCGGAATTTTAATATCAAATGTCTCGCCGTTGTACGATAGCGTATGTTTTCCTCCGATAACAGCGGTTTCAAAAGGTATGGTTATTTTGGCATTGACGTCAAGATCATGAGTTTGCGCACCGCCAAATCCTCCAAACCCTCCGCTTCTGCTGTCGCCAAATCCCCCAAATCCTCCGCCAAACCCACTTGCAAAACCGCCTCCGAAAATATTTCTCAAAATATCATTGAGGTCTGCTCCTCCTTGAGCGTTTGCGAAATCATGAAAATTTTGACCGCCAAACATATTGTCGCCGTGCATGTCGTATTGCTTTCTCTTCTTTTCATCGCTTAATATCTCGTAAGCTGCATTTATCTCTTTAAATTTTTCTTCGGCTCCAGCCTCTTTGTTAATATCCGGATGATACTTTCTTGCAAGCCTTCTGTAAGCCTTTTTCACCTCATCAGCCGACGCGCTTTGGCTAACTCCTAAAGTTTCGTACAAACTTTTACTCACTTCTTCTCCTTAATTACACTAAAGCATCATAATTTTATGTAAATGCAAATATTTAATTAAATAATAGCATAAAACTTTAGTCTTAGTCAATCAACTTTTATACTTAAGCCCTTAACTTCGGGATACAAACATTTACCGTACATTTACCGTGCATATTTTATAATTCCTACCTTATAATTTATCATTATTTATGAATGAAAGGAGAAATTTTATGAAAAAGTTTCTTTTGTTGACATTTTCTGCTGTGATACTTTCACATGTATGTGCCGAAAGTATTAATATAGTTCAAGCTCCGAATGTAACTCAAAGAGTCTCTCCGACAAAAGAGGATGCCATACTCTCTTATCACGACTCTGTCGCAAGTGCAAAGAAAAGCGTCGTCAATATAGCAACGACATCAACCGTTACGGTCAATAATAGACAATTTGGTTTTATGTTCAATGATCCGTTTTTCAAAGATTTTTTTAAAGATTCACCATTTTCACAGCCTCAAAAGCAAAAATCAACTTCTTTGGGTTCAGGCGTCATCATCTCAAGCAACGGATACATTGTAACAAATAATCACGTCGTAAGCGGTGCGGATGAAATAGTCGTAACGCTCTCAAACAACGATAAAGAGTACAAAGCAAAGGTTATAGGACTTGATTCTAAAACGGATTTGGCTGTTATAAAAATAGAAGAAAAAAATCTGCAAGCCATTACATTTGCCAACTCCGACAATCTGCAAGAAGGAGATGTGGTATTTGCCTTAGGAAATCCTTTTGGTATCGGTAGTACAATAACTCAAGGAATTATATCGGCTTTAGACAAAAGCGGCGTAATATCAAATCAATATGCAAACTTTATCCAAACAGACGCGTCAATAAATCCGGGAAATTCCGGAGGAGCGTTGATAGACAGCCGAGGAGCGCTTATAGGTATAAACAGCGCTATATTATCGCGTAGCGGAGATAATAACGGCATAGGATTTGCAATACCTTCAAATGTGGTCAAAAAAATTGCCGCTTCACTTGTGTCTGACGGTAAAATAGAAAGAGGATTTTTGGGCGTAACAATAGGTGATTTGACAAGCGACTTGAAAGATATTTACACAAATAAAGAGGGTGCGTTAATACTGACTGTGGAAGAAAATTCGGCGGCCGATAAGGCAAAACTTAAACGCGGCGATTTAATCATAAAAGTAGATAACAAATCCATCAAAAACACAAATGAACTTCAAACCACTATCGGAGATAAAAATCCTAATGATAAAATCAACATCACTTATGAAAGAAGCAACAAGCTTTATACGACTAGCGTAAAGCTTGATAAACTTAATGGCGATAGCGTTAAAAAAGCTTCAAGCGAAGGAGATATAATAGCGGGATTGACACTTGAAAATATCACGGATTCTTCAAAGTATAACCTTCCAAAAAACATAAAAGGCGTTTTTGTAACTAAGGTAGCCGCTGATTCGGCTGGTGAAAAAGCCGGTTTTAAAGCGGGCGATGTAATTGTACAAATAGGTGAAATCACTATAAACTCAATAGATGAGCTAAAAATCGCTATAAATAAAGCGCCTAAAGGCAAAAAACCTGTTTATATATCAAGAAGTGGTTTTATAACTGTCCTTGTTATACAATAAACTTACATGTACAATCCTGAAGGGGACTTATGTGCCCCTCCTTGCTTTTTGTTATGATATAATTTTCCATAATTTCAAAATCCAGAGTATAAAATGACCAATATATTGATGATTGAAGACGATACGGAACTTGCAGAAATATTGACCGAGTATTTAGAGCAGTTTGATATGAACGTAACCATAGCGGAAGACCCGTATATAGGGCTTTCTACACTTGATATTAAAAAATTTGATTTGGTGATTTTAGATTTGACATTGCCGGGACTTGACGGACTTGAAGTTTGCAAAGAGATAAGAAAACGTCACAATATACCTATCATCATCTCTTCGGCAAGACACGACATAACAGATAAAGTTACGGCGTTAGAAAATGGAGCGGACGACTACTTGCCCAAACCGTACAACCCTATGGAGCTTAGAGCTAGAATAAAAAGTCATTTGAGAAGACAAGAGTTTAGAAACGAAATATTGTCGGAAAAAAGTAAAGGCGATTTGATAGTTGACATCGATAAAAGAGTTATAAAGTTTAAAAATGACGAACTTGTTTTGACCGCTGCCGAATATGAAATATTATCTTATTTAATCAAAAAAGAAGGCGGCGTTGTATCGCGTGAAGAGCTTATTTATAACTGTGAGGCTATAAACGAAGAGAGTGCGAACAAAAGCATAGACGTTATTGTGGGCAGAATAAGACATAAACTCAGCGAAGATCCGAAACTGCCGCGCTACATACACGCCGTGCGAGGTATAGGGTATAAATACATCAAATGATAAACTTCAAACCATCCATTTTTTACAGCATAACTTTCGCTTTTCTTTTATCTATAATGAGCGTTATTTTGGCATTTTTATTTCTAATAAAATATGACAAAGGGAAATATACCGCCGAATTGAACACCAAATATTCCATCATTGCAACAACTACTCTTGGTTACATGCAAAATATGGCAAGCGCTCAACAAATGAAAGAGATAATGGAAACCTACAAAATAGAGGAGATAAGAGAAGAGCCTTTCAAAAGCTACGTTTTAAATAACGGCGAAGTTTTAGAACATATACAAGTCGATATAGGTAATGCTAGCATCATAGAGTACGAAAAAGACAATTATTTGAGCATCACACCAACCGGACGTTATATTATACTTTTGAAGGATATGGAGTTTAACCCATACAAATACGACGTTATGAAAAGTATTTGTGCTTTTGTATTGATAATAATTTCAGGGGTTTATATATTTACCATCAAAAAAATTCGCCCATTAAATCGTTTAAAAAAACAGATAGTTAAATTTGCAAACGGCGATTTTGAAGTTCCAGAGCGCCAAACCGGCACCGATGAAATTTCCGAACTTGCAAATGCATTTTATGATTCTGTAAACCATATCAAAAAGTTAAATCACTCGCGCCAACTTTTTTTGCGAAATATTATGCACGAGTTAAAAACCCCAATAACAAAAGGACGCATTACGGCAGAAATGCTGCAAAATGATGAGAAGAAAAAGCAGCGCATTATAACCGCCTTTGAAAGACTTGAAGCTATGATAAACGAATTTGCCTCTATAGAAAGAATAACTTCCGGAATAGAACTTACACATGTAGGCACTTATAGACTTATAGATATATTTGATGAAGCGATTGATTTGGCGATGGTTGAGAAAAATAATATCAATTTTCATATAAACAAAGATTTAAATTTGAACGTTGATTTTAAGCTATTCTCTTTAGCCATTAAAAATATGATAGATAATGCCATCAAATATTCGACCGACAAAAGCGTAACGATAACGATTGATAAAAACAGCATCAAATTTATCAGTTTAGGAGAACCGTTAAAAAGAGCGTTCAAATACTATCTTGCCCCATTTACACAAGATGGAAACAAAGCCAAAGGCCTGGGACTTGGGCTTTATATCGTCGATAATATCATAAAAGCCCATAAAATTAATTTCACGTACAACTACAAAAACGGTAAGAATATTTTTAGTTTTGAAAATTTGGAAACACTTTACTAAATGCCTATTTCTTTCCAATCGCTTTAATCATAAATCGAAGCAGCAAGCTCAATAGAGCAATGTCGCTTAAAACATACTATCCACTGTCGGACTAAACATAAAAAAAGTACCAATGTTTTATTTCCGGTATTTTTAATAGCGTGCGTCATACTTTACGAAGCTTTGAAAACATCTTCATCTTTGATAGACTTCCATTCGGTATCATCTAAAAATTCTCCGCTGCCGTTCAACATAAAAAAATTCGGAGCTATTCTCATGAATATGTAGCATGATCTAAGAACCCAAGACTTATTTACTTTCAAATTATTTATACATGCACCATCACCATAGAAGTGCTTCATAAATACCTTTTTTGCATCAACCTTGTTAATCTCCTTAAAAATGGCTTTATTTATTGTCATTATTTTATATATTATCAATGACTCATCTATATTGCTGGCTTCAAGTGAGCAATTTACACTATTTTATTCATTATCGATTATTGGGCTATCTTTATTGTTGTTGCCTATTTCACCGCTTAAAGTGGGTATTAAAGAGTCAAATAACTAACTCGTTTTGCTAATTTTATTTAAATTTTAGTAAATATATAATATATTATTATAAAAATTAAATAACAATATGATGTTTTTATCTCATCATGTGATTATGTATTACAATACTTAACAAGTAAAAGCGTACGTCAACTTATTCGTTGCGCAATGTTCCCAATATATCCACTTGCGTAGCTTTTTTGGTAGGATAATATGATGATGCGGCGACTATTATCAAAGCTCCTATCACAGTCAATATAAAATCCTTGGAAGACAAATCAAGCGGCAGCCTTGATGAGCCGTAAACATCGGCTGGTAAACTTATTATGTCAAAGTTTCCAAGCACGAAAATAGCTGCGAATCCCAATAAAATACCAAACACGATACCACTGCAACCTATCGCCATACCAATACCAAAAAAAGTCTTTTTTATCTCGCTTATTTTAGCTCCCAAAGAGAGCAAAAGCGCGATCTCTTGTCTTCTGTTCATTATCGTCATCAAAAGCGAACTTACTATATTTAAAGACGCAACTAAAGTAATCAGCATCAAAACAATAAAAAGCGCTCTTTTTTCAAGTTCAAATGCAGAGAAAAAGTTTCCGTTTTGCTGCCACCAACCGATAGCTCTTAAATTAGGCGGAAGCAACTCTCTTACCGCTTCAATGTCTTTCATCGGTTCTGCGGAGTATACATGTATACCGTCGTATACCCCTTCTTCATATCCTAATACCTTTGCAAGACTAGACATGGGCGTAAACATGTAAGCTTTATCATAATTGATAAGACCAGAGTTAAACTCTTCTTGAAAGGTAAAACGTTTTATCTTAGGAAACAATGAAAGTCCGCTTGGATCGCCTTGCATAAAGACTACAGTCATTTTGTCGCCTTTATCCAAAACAAGAACCTCTTTTATGCCATGCCCTGCCAAAATATCATACTCTTCAAAAGAAGGATTATTTTTAATCGCATCGCTGACAATACTGTTTACTGCCGCCTCATCTTCAAAATTAATACCAAAAATCATTCCGCCGTCAAGCTTTTGACCTTGTTTTAAAACGACTTGCGAAAGTATATACGGGCTAAATTTTAAGTTCGGAAATTTAGACTTGAGATACTCCAAATCATCTTTGGCGACATTAGAGCCGCCAAACGATAAGATGGTTATCGGATAATTCATAATAAAAAGCTTACGTTCAAACTCCTTTATCATACCATTCATAAGAGCCATTGTCACCATTAACACCATAAGTCCTACACTTACGCCCAAAAATGCTAAAATCGCGCTCACTGTTATAAAAGGTTGCGTTTTATCAAAACGCAAATACTTTTTGATAAGGTATCGGCTGATGGTCTGTTTCATTTAAGCCAACAAACCTCTTTTAGGACCGCTTTTGCCGTGACAAAACTTATATTTTTTGCCGCTTCCGCACGGACAAAGATCGTTTCTTGAAATTTTCTTGTCGGAAAACTTGTTATTGCTTTGCGATATCTCTTCATTGCCGTGTTTAAGACTCACGTCTTCCGTCACATCTTCCATCTCTCTTAATACTTTTTCCATAGCTTTGCGCTCTTCTTCGGCTTTGTTATCTCTAAGACGGACAAGTTGCAATGTTTTAAAAGTCTCTCCTCTGATTCTTCCCACAAGCTCAATAAAAAGTCCGTAACTCTCTTTTTTATACTCCGTCAAAGGATCTTTTTGGTTGTAGCCGCGAAGTCCTATGCCAGTTTTTAATATATCCATTTGATATAGATGCTCTCTCCATGTAGTGTCTAAAATCTGTAATGATAATATTCTCTCTATTTGGTCTCTTTGTTCATTATCTACTACTGACATTTTTTGTTCATATTCGTCTTTTAGGTACTCATCTATAAGTGTAAAAATTCCATCTGTTTCAAGTTCTTTTAAATTGTTCGCGTCAAACTCACAGTTAAGCTCCTCTTTCAACAATGCCAAAACTCTGTCTATATCTCTATCCTCTTTTGGCATACCATCATAAATGCCAACATTTAAAAATGTATTTTTCACATATTCTTTGCGCATTTCGGAAATTCTTTTATTCATGTCAAGATTTTTGCCTAAAAGCTCATTTCTAAAATTGTAGATAGTTTTTCTCTGTTCATTTGCCACATCGTCATATTCTAACAAATGCTTTCTTGCTTCAAAATGTAAAGTTTCCACCTTTTTTTGAGCATTTTCAACAGCACGCGTTACCATTCTTGAATCTATACTGTCACCATCTTTAACGCCAAGTCTTTCCATAATATTTTTGATTCTATCGCTTCCGAAAATTCTAAGCAAATTATCCTCGAGACTCAAATAAAACCTGCTTTTACCAGGATCGCCTTGCCTGCCCGAACGACCGCGCAATTGGTTATCTATACGTCTGCTTTCGTGTCTTTCAGTTCCTATGACATAAAGTCCGCCCAAACTTTTCACTTCATCGTTTATTTTTATATCAACGCCGCGTCCAGCCATATTTGTAGCTATGGTCACTGCGCCTTTTGCGCCAGCTTCAGCAATAATCTGAGCCTCTCTTTCGTGATTTTTGGCGTTTAACACAGAGTGTGGAATATTTATTTTTGAAAGCATACCGTGCAGCAATTCGCTTTTTTCTATAGAAGCAGTTCCTACAAGTACCGGCTGTCCTTTTTTATATGAAGCTTTAATATCGTCTATGACGGCTTTGAATTTTTCAGCTTCACTTTTGTAAATTAAGTCGTTTTTATCATCTCTTATGGCGGGAACATTTGTTGGGACAGAGATAACGTCAAGACTATATATCTGCGAGAACTCGGTCGCTTCGGTCTGCGCTGTTCCCGTCATGCCCGCTAATTTTTTATAAGAGCGAAAATAGTTTTGAAAGGTAATATCCGCCAATGTTTGAGATTCGTCTTGTATCTTTACATATTCTTTCGCCTCAAGCGCTTGGTGAAGCCCTTCGCTAAAACGTCTTCCTTCACTAAGTCTTCCAGTAAATTCGTCTACTATAATTATCTCTTCTTCTCTCACCACATAATGTACATCTTTTTCAAATAGATAGTGCGCTTTTAAAGCTTGGTCTAACAGATGCGACAAAATGGCGTTTTCAAGACTATATAAATTGTCTACTTTAAACAAGTGTTCGGCTTTAGCTATACCAACTTCAGTTACCAAAATAGTTCTATTCTTTTCATCAACGCTAAAATCTTCATCTTTTTTTAATTGTCTTGCAACGGTGTCTGACATTTGATAATGTTCTAATTTTCTGCCTGCATGTCCTGAAATAACCAAAGGCGTTCTAGCTTCATCTATGAGTATTGAGTCCACTTCGTCCACTATCGCAAAATTGTGCCCTCTTTGGACTTTATCGTCAAGTGAATATTTCATATTATCGCGCAAATAATCAAATCCGTATTCATTGTTTGTACCATAAGTTATATCGGCTGCATATTGTTCTTTTTTACTTTTTTCATCGCGGTCTGTAGATAAAATAACCCCTACGCTTAAACCCAAAAAGTTGTATATTTTTCCCATATCGGTCGCATCGCGCTTAGCAAGATAATCATTGACGGTTACGATATGTACGCCTTTGTCTTCCATAGCATTTAAAACTACCGGTAAAGTAGCTACCAAAGTTTTTCCTTCGCCAGTTTTCATTTCGGATATATTTCCGTCATGCAGCACAAGTCCGCCGATTATCTGTACGTCAAAATGTCTGAGTCCGATTGTTCTCACGCTTGCCTCTCTTGTTATGGCAAAAACATCGTTTAACACGTCATCCAAACTTTTTTTACCGCTCTTTACTTCTTCTCTTAACTTTGTAAATTCACTCTTAAGTTCGTCGTCACTTAAAGATTTATATTTTTTTTCCAGCATATTAATTTCAACTGCGCGCTTGGCGTATTTCTTTATTTCTCTATCGTTTCTTGTACCAAATACCTTGCCCAAAAAAGTTTCAATAAACATAAACAAAGCCTTTTTTTAATAAAATAAGGAAAAATTTTATCACACTTTTACAAAAGCTTTGATAAAACTACAATAATTTATTTTTTGAGGAATACATTTTGAGAATTCTGTCTATTTTTATCATTTTTTTTGGCTTTTTGTACGCACAAGACGATATTAAAAGTATTTCAAGCGATTTTGTACAAATAATAACAAGCAGCGAAGGCGATTCGTTAAAATACGAAGGAAACTTTCAGGCTTTAAATGACGGCAAAGATAATTTTGCCTTATGGATTTATGAAAAACCTATAGAAAAAAAGATATATTTTACTAACAGCAGAGTCGTTATGATTGAGCCGGATCTTGAACAAGCAGTTATAACATCTATAGAAGAAATGCCGGATATATCGTCCATTTTGGGTAAAGCTTTAAACGCTAACAAACAAACAAACAAAGATGTCAATGTTACCGTTCTTAATACCACATACAATATTTACTTCGAAAAAAGCGTTCCGACTAAAATATCCTATATGGATAATCTCGACAACAAAATAGATATTTTACTGGAAAACACAAACCTAAACATCAACATATACAAGCTAACATTTCAAGTTGAAATACCGGAAGGGTTTGACGTAGTTCAATACTAAAATATGTTTTTTAATGCCGCAGCCATCTCTTGTATTTAACTATCAAGAAAAATGACTTTAGCATTTCCATAAAACTCTTTAACTTTATCATCTACGTAAACACATTTTTCAAGATATGTCTCAAAATCGTCTTTTGAATATTTGATATATAACCCTTTCGCACTCATAGCGCGACTTATAGCTACATAAAATTGGCTTCTCTCAAAGATATTGCTAATGTCGCAAACCAGATTTTCTATACTCATACCTTGAGATTTGTGAATAGTCATAGCGTAAGAGAGTTTGAGCGGAAATTGTTTTATCGTTGATATAGGTTTGCTTTGTATCTGCGAATCTTCCAAAACGTTTTCATACAAAACAAATTCGTGCGGCTCCACTTTTACTAAGCGATTGCTTTTCTCCACTATCAAAAAATTTTCGTCTATATCTCTTATCACTCCTTGTTCGCCGTTGAAATATTTTCCCCATTTATTTGCGCAAAATATGACGTTTGCCCCTCTTTTTAATTCAAGTTTTAACGATATATTGAGAGATTTGTGCCACGCTTCAATTTTATTTACATGTAAGCTTTTTTTATGTATCGTCTTTTGTGCATTTAGAATGAAAAGTTCATCTTGTATCTGCGCAAGCCTTGCTTTGTTTGTTTTGTCGGCTTCATAATTTGTTCCGAAAAGTATTGTGGGATTTTGTCTTAATACGGAGTCGTTTTGCTTAAGAGCTTTTAAAAAACCGATAATTTGATGATTTAACTCGCCTTTTCTAATTTGATTTAATATAGAAAAAAACTTTTTATCACCCGTTCTTTTTGATGTTGTCAATTCTACTATTTTAGGATTATAGTTTCTCCATGCACTGCTTTCAAAAGCATAAACCTCATCTTTAAATAACGAAAAACTGTTTGCATTTTTATCTATCGGCGGAAGCTGAAAAAAGTCTCCCACAAACAATATAGAACCTTTAAAAATTGAATTATCTAATCTATATCTTATCATTTCCATCAAAGCAGCAGATACCATAGATATCTCATCTATTATTAGAAGATCGGCATTTGAAAGTATGGCGTTTATCTCTTTTATGCGTTGTTTATTGTATCTATCATAGCGTAAAAGTTCTTCAGTATTTTGACATATGCCAAATGCAAAAAAACTATGAATAGTCTGTCCGCTTATGTTAACAGCACTTATGCCGGTACTTCCTAATATGACAACGTGTCTATTCTGCGACTTGTAATCGTCTATTAGTTTAGCTGTGAGATAACTTTTGCCTACTCCGCCGCCGCCAGTCAAAAAAAGATGGTCGTTTTTTAGTATCTCTTTTACAATTTCAAGCTCTTTCACACCTTACCTTGAATAATTTTTTGGTATTATACACAAAGAAAATTTTTTATAGAGGATAAGCGATGATAAAAAATAAAAAAAGGCTATCAAAAAATACAACTCAAAGCGCGCAAATAAATCTGACAGAAAACACCTTACATGTAAAAACACACGTCAAAAAAGAAGAGCAAGATACTTTTAGTAACATACAAAATGCTGTTTTAATAATTGTAACGGCATTAAGCGCTGTAATTGTGTTATCTTACACCGTATTTTTTAACCACTAATCATAAAATGCGGTTTTTTATATATTTTTGCATAATTTTTTTTGTATTCACTGGTTGTTCTGTAAAAGAACCGACATTAAAAGAGGTTTTGAAATACGAACAAAAAGCTGCCATCTTATCGGATGCTCCGATACTATCACAAAAAGAGCTTGAAGAGTTTAAAGAAGATTTTTTACAAAAATATTTTGCCGTATGGGATGAGGGTTTGCTTTGGACAAACATAAAAGATGCCTCATTCGGATTTGAGTTTTTAAAAAATAAAAATAGATATGCGGCTGAAAACCGTCTTGAGGTAAGTTCGTCTTGGGTTGAAAATATAGAAAGGCTCTCAAATTTTGACAGCTTTGGCTCTGTTTTAGCTTACGCTATCACCACGCAAAATGCAAACTTACGTCTGCTTCCAACCGATAAACCGCTATTTAGAGCTTCTGCCAAAAGATTTGATTATCCGTTTGATTATTTGCAAAATTCGTTTATAAGCATTATGCAACCTGTCATTGTATCGCACTATTCAGCTGATTTTGCATGGGCGTTTGTCGAAAGTTCGTTTGCTTCCGGATGGCTAAAATCAAATGAGATAGCCATTGTGGACAAACAAATGATAGAAAAGTTCAAAAATGCCGCGAAAATAGTCGTAACGAAAGATAACGCCGTAACATACTATGAAGAAGGGTTATTTGCTTACTATCTAAAAGCTGGCACTATGCTGCCAATATTTGAATATAAAGACGGACTATATAAAGCATTTATCATAGCGACCGGAAAAGATACAAAAGGATTTGCGGTAAATATTACCATAAGTGAGGAGTTTGCCAAACCGTTTCCATTAGAATTTAATTCGCTGCGTGTAAAGCAAACCATGGATGAATTATTGAATGAAAATTACGGTTGGGGCGGACTTTATGCAAATAGAGATTGCTCTGCTTTCACAAAAGACTTTTTTTCAATATTTGGTATTTGGCTTCCTAGAAATTCGCGCGCCCAAAAAGGCGTGGCACCCTACTTTGATGTATCAAATCTAACCGCTACCCAAAAAGAGCAAAAATTAAAAGAGTTTGGTATTCCGTATCTTACGCTTGTCTATCTGCCGGGTCACATCATGTTATATGTCGGCGAAATGGAAGGCAAGGCGGTTATAGCGCATAATATCTGGGGTATCAGAACCAAAGATAATGATAGATACATCATAGGAAAATCCGTTATAACGGATCTGTATTTGGGTGAAAATGTTGATAGGATAGACAAACGAAGTTTGCTTATCAATAGAATGCAAGGTTTTACGATATTGGCGCCGAAAAGTACTTTTAAAAATTAAATTTTTACTGTTTGGCGCCTCCATGTTAAGGGGTGTAGAAATAAAAGCTTATGTATATGAAAGAGAGCTGCAACGGCTTTAGCTTATTCCCTTGGAATAAACATAAACAAGTTAAGTGTGCTTGAAAAACAAAAATTATACAACAGAAGTGCACTTTTTAGAATAGGCTTTGAAAGCAATAAAGAGTTTTCTATAAAGTTTGAAGATGAAAATATAAAAAAAATTCCAAAAACAATAGACGGCAAAAACTATACGACTATCAAATTGAAAAAACCAAAAAGTATAAAACGAGAAATTGTTTTTGAAATTTATTATTTAAAATATCCCAAAAATACGGAAAAAGCTTTGCAATACGTTTTTAAATGAATATGTGGCGGTTGAAGAGATACAAAAAATATTTGAACATGTACAAAATCTGCATGTTGACACTTATCATTATGTTTCGGCAAGCCCTATATAACTCTACCCTGCGCTTAAAGATTTTTTTGAAAAAGAGAATATTCTAAAAGGTACTTTTCATTTGAGAGACACGACTGATTTGGACGATTTTATTCCAAATAAAGAGATAACCGTAAAGCACAAAAAAGAGACGATAGAAAGACTATTTAGCGTATACTCTAAACGCAAATTTATCCTTGTCGGAGACTCCGGCGAAAGTGACCCTGAAATTTACGCCGACTTACAAAGAAAATATCCCGATAGAGTTTTGCTTCATTATCATTCACAATGTAACAGATGGGGGCGAAAAGTCGTTAAGATTTAAAGAGATGGACAAAAGTAAACTTATATTATTTTGATACGCTACCAAATATGTACACACAAAATAATTATTCTATACTTTTAACATCGTCGTCAAACTCAACTCTCTCTATTTTGCTAAATTCGTCTGAAATTTTAGATGTGGTTACAGAGATATCCTTAACGTCTCTATGGACGGTGTCTATATGTTTTGAGAGTTGCTCCCATCGCTCTTTGTAAAGCTTAAAATTTTTGGAAAGCCTTATCAACTCTTCTTGGATTTTTTTAGCTTGCTCTTTGGTTTTTATATCCCTAACAATTGCCATTATTGTAGTCAAAAGCGCCATGAGAGTTGTTGGGGAAGCTATCCAAACGCTCTTTTGTCTCGCATAGTCAATTATGTTTTCATGATAAGCGTTAATTTCTGCAAAAATGGCTTCGGCAGGCAAAAATAAAATTGCCAAATTAGAAGTTTCACCCTCAATAATATATTTTGAAGCGATATCGTTTATATGTTTTTTTAAATCATTTCTAAAATCATTTTGAAAACTTTTGTCCTCACCCATTTTTCTATAATTTTCAAGCGGAAACTTTGAATCTACACAAATAAATCCAACTGGTGCGGGAGCCTTAATAACCGCATCTGCTATGCTTGAATTTGAAAGGGTAAATTGAATATCGTACAAATCTTTTCTTTCGCCAAAAATAGATTTTAGTATGGCATTTAATTGTACTTCGCCAAAAATTCCCCGCGTCTTTTTATCCGTCAAAATACCCTGCAATGAGACCACTTCACCGCTTAAATTTTCTATAGTTTTTTGCGCTTGATTTATTTTGGCAATTCCAATTATTATCTCTTTAAAAGTTTTATCTATATTTTCAAAACCGCTTTTTAGGCGATTTTCAACTTTTTCGTTGATCTTATCCAATCTCTCGTCAACTCTTTTAGATAAACTTTCAAAATCTTTTGCGCTTTGAATCTGCTGTTCTTTTAAAGAAGAACTTATCCTTTGTCCTAAAATCTCCAACTTCTCATGTAAAAACGTATTTAAGTTTTTTTGCATAATTTCCAAAGAAGTTGATATTTTGATAAAAAGTTCTGCATTTTTTTCTATCTGCTCTTGCGTTGTTTTTGCATTTTGGAGCTGCTTGGTATCAAATAAAGAGAGCTTTTCATACAAAAACATTCTCATTCTCTCTTGTTCTGTTTGATTTTTTATATCCGAGTCGTTGATTTTTTGAAGTACGTTTTTTATTTGTATGTAGATAAACATACAAAAAATGCCTACAACCAGTAAAAATGCCAAAATAATCACAGTTTCAATATTCATTATTTTATATCCAGTGTATCCGTTACATAATGTTTAAATCGAATAGTCTCAATCTTTTGGTACAAATCTTTATTTTCCTCCATAAGTATTGAGTATTCGCTCCACAGCGTGCTAATATCTCTACTATAATAATATATCTGATTTTTTATATGAATCATGGGAAGTAGTAGCAAAAATCCCAGAGCCATAACAAGACATGTACACAATAATAGTTCGATGCTTAAATTTTTCTCTTCCGCAAACTGTATTTTTTGCGTTTGTACTGCCGCAAATTCAACATTTATATCCGAATACTCTTTCAAGTCTTTTTTCGCGTTCATTTTTTATCTCTTTTGATATAAAACGCTCTAAGTTTTGAACTTCTACTTCTTGGATTTGCCTTCACTTCGGCCTCTGTAGGCTCTAATGCCTTTTTAGTGATAATCTCGCCAAGAGAGTGATTGTTTCCGCATTCGCAGCGAAAATTTTCAGGCGGACATATGCAAGATTTTGACCATGACTTAAACGTCTGTTTTACTATCCTATCTTCCAGTGAATGAAATGAGATAATGCACACAATACAATCTGTTATCTTGCTCTCTTTGATACTCTTTAATAACTCTTCAAGCTCTTGAAGTTCTTTATTAACCTCAATGCGTACGGCTTGAAATGCCAACGTAGCAGGCGAAACGCTCCTGCCGTTAAAATGCCCTCTTCTACCGATCAAATCGGCTAATGTTTTAGCATCTTTTATAGGACTTCTTTCTCTTTTCTCGCATATTTGTTTGGCTATTTTTTTGTACTCTTTAAGCTCTCCGTAATCTCTTAAAATTCTCTCTAATTCATTTTTTGGATAACAATTTACAACATCGTACGCGCTTAAACTTTGAGTCGCATCCATTCGCATATCAAGATTTGAAGAATCAAATCCAAAACCTCTATCATCGCTATCCAACTGCAAAGAAGAGACGCCTATATCGGCTAAAATTGCTCGTATGGGTAAATGCTCATATTTACCGATAATATTGCTAAAATTTTTATGTTCTATATTTACTCTATCTTTAAACTTTTCAAGCCTCTTTTTTGAAAACTCAACCGCTTCTTCGTCGCGATCGCAACCTATTACATGTAAAGAACTTTTTTCATTTAAAAGCATGTAAGTATGTCCTGCGTAACCAAGCGTACAATCTACCAAATACCCATCTTTTATAGGTTTGAAAATATCTCTTACCTCATTTGGCATGACCGATATGTGCGGAATTTGCAACAATTTGTCCTTATGCGAGTAATTTATGGGATATAATACACAATTTAGCTTTCAAAAAGGTTGAATGGTATGCAAAAATATCTTATAAACGAGATTAGCAACATAGCGCTTTCTATGTTTAGAAAAAATTTTTTCGGAATATATCACGGCTCTATTTCGGCAAAAATAGAACAAAATAAATTTTTCATAAATAAAAAAAATGCTATTTTTGACGGCTTAAATGAGAAAAGTCTTGTAGAGATTTATTCCAAAAAAGATTACAGATGGAATGAAGCGAGTATCGATACGGAAATTCATCTCAACATATATGAAAATATAAGCGAAGCAAAGTATGTTTGTTATACTATGCCGCCTTTTACGGTCGCATATACCCTAAATCACAATACGATTATTCCTCAAGACTATTTTGGTGCTACAAAAATAGGCAAACTCAATATCTATGATCCGAAACAATTCAACGATTGGTATGAAAGAGCTAATGTAGAAATATACAGATATTTCATAGAAAAAAAAACTAACATAATGGTCATCAAAGGTTACGGTGTTTTTGCATATGATCGCGACATACATGATATGGCAAAAAACGTCGCACTGATAGAAAATACATGCAGGGTTCTTTTGACGGCAAAAGAGGAAAAATAGCCTAAAATTTCATAAAATAAAAACAAACTAACAAATATACTAACAAAATTGATGTTTTTGCTCAAAAAACGTGTTCAAATTAGCCTATTTTAAGCTACTTTAAACACTTTTGGGTGTAAAATCTAACAAATTGATTTGTTATTAAATATGAGGATTTTCTTATGATTACTTGGATGCAGCGCCACAAAAAATATCTTATCATAACAATTTGGGTTAGTGTTATAGCTTTTGTAGGTGCGGGTTTTGTTGGTTGGGGATCTTTAGACCTTAACTTAAGCAGGTCGTCTTCTATCGCAAAAGTAGGAAACCACAACATAGATATTCAAACTTTTAGGAGAGTATACTCAAATACTTTTAACTACTATAACTCTGCAGTATATAATGGACAACTAACGGAAGAGATAGCAAAAGAGATAAGACTTGCGGATGCTGTTTTGAATGTCTTGATAGAAGAGGCAATGTTTCTCAATTTTGCGGACGAACTAGGCTTAATGGCTTTGGACAGCGACGCAATCGGGCATATCATACAAGATGCTAATTTTCAAGTGAACGGCACTTTTAACAAAGATTTGTATTATTTTAGTCTACAAAATATAGGACTTAAACCAAACGAGTATGAGGAGATTTTGAAAAGACAAATTGTTTTGAGTAAAGTTTATTCTATTGTATTAAACTTGCCGGTAACTCAAATAGAAAAAGAGGTTTTCGGTTCTGCTATGTTTTTGCAAGATAGACTCTCTGTTGCCACAGTTGCAGTTGAAGACAATGAAGTTAGTTTAAGCGACAACGAAACAAGAACTTTTTGGGAAGCTAATAAAAATAACTTTTTAACTGAAAAAGTCTATTTTTTCGATAGGGCATTCATCCCGGTATCCAAAGAAAAACTGAACGAAGAAGATATTAAAGCTTATTGGGAAGAGACGAAATATTTTTACAAAGATACCGATGATAAAATCGCGGATTACGAAACTGTTAAATCACAAGTAGAGGCGGCTTTGCGTCTAAGAAATGTAACCGAATCCGAAGCTTACAAAGTTACATATCTTGGGTTTAAAAACAGTACAATACCTGCGCAAAATAATATATCCGTAAAAGAGTCAAGTATTGAATACGATACTGAAAGTTTTCAAGCGTTATCAGTCGGCGACGTCTTAATACCTATCAAAAAAGAAGACGGGTATGAGATACTAAAACTTACAAAAGTAGTTTTACCGGAACCTAAGACTTACGATGATGCCAAAGCACAAGCCGCAGCTATTTTAAAAGCAAACAAAAAATCGCAGCTTTTGGTGCAAAAAGCGCAAGCAAGATTAAATTTGTTTAGTGGAACTGATGTAGGGTTTGTCGGGATTGGAACTAAAAATATATCCGGATTTACCGAAGAGCAAACGGCAGTTATTCTAGGAAATGTCTTTAATTCAAAAAATAAACGCGGTTATGTTTTGGTAGGAGAAAAAGCGTTTTTGTACAACATAACTGATCAAAAATTGCCTGACGAAAATGCACTTGCAGCAAACGACGATATTATAACAGGAACTACCAGACAGATAAAAAGCGCTGAAGTCAAACGAAATATAATAGAACTCTTGAAACCTAGATATAAAATTGAACAATATTACAGGACAGAGGATAATGCCATATGACAATTTTAGGTATTGATATAGGCTCTACCAAAATTTGTGCGATTATAGCCGATAAGAGTGATTTTGGAGATACAAAAATATTGGGTGTGGGTGTTGCTAAATCACAAGGCTTAAAAAAGGGCGTTATTACTAATATAGAGTTTGCTGCAAAATCTATAAAAAGTGCGATAAACGAAGCAAAAAGAGCAGCAGGAACGCAATTTGAAAGAGTATTGGTATCTGTATCTGGCTCTTATGTCAAAAGCATCAACAGCAGCGGTGTTGTAAATATACCAAGCCGCGAAATAGGCATAAAAGAGATTAACCGCGCTATGCAAATGGCAGATTATAACGCCAATGCCAACATTCCTCAAGAACATGACAAACTGCATGTATTACCGTATAATTTTATAGTAGACGATCAAGAGTTTATAGAAGACCCTCTTGGCATGAACGGCGGAAGATTGGAGGTGCAAGTGCATATCATAACGGCACAAAAATCATCTCTGATAAATCTAAAAAAAGCCGTTAAAATAGCTGGCGTTGAGATAGATAATCTAGTATTAAACAGTTATGCTGCCAGTATAGCAATTTTGAGCAGAGATGAAAAAGATTTGGGCGCTTTGGTAATAGACATAGGCGGCGCTACATGTAATATGGCTATTCATATCGGAAATTCTATAAGATATAATGATTTTCTGCCTGTAGGTTCTATAAATATAACAAACGATCTATCTATGACGCTTCATACGCCTATTAACTCGGCAGAAGACACCAAACTAAAATACGGTTCTTTGAAAAATAGTTCAAGCGAACTTATCACATTGCCACTCATAGGAGACGAATATGCTATGCGCGAGGTTTCGCTTGAGATAGTGTCAAATGTGATTTATGCAAGAGTCGAAGAGACTTTGGCGATTTTGGCAAACAAATTGGATAGAAGCGGATATAAAGACAAAATAGGCGCTGGTATTGTGCTTACGGGCGGCATGACAAAGCTTGAAGGCATAAGAGAATTAGCGAGCGCATTGTTTAACAATATGCCGGTTAGAATCGCAAAGCCAAAAGAGATGGAAGGACTTTTTGAGATATTAAGAGATCCTGGATTTTCTACTGCGGTTGGATTAGTGTTATATGGTAGCGGACATTTTACACCTTATGAAGTTGATTCTAACAAAAAATTAAGATATAAAGATGAGATATTAGAGGGTGGTAAAAATATCAATGCTTTCCAAAATGACGAGGATGATTTTCCGATTATCAAAAAAGACGATATATTGTTAGATGAATACAAAATAGCCAATATAAGCGACATGGACAAAAAAAGCAGCGGTAAGATTGTGGTATTTTTCAAAAATATCTGGCAGCGTTTTACGCAACTATTTTAAAAGGCAGAAAAATGGGTAGTTTTAAAATCGAAGAGACAAAACATCTGCACGGCGCAAAAATAAAAGTAATTGGCGTTGGCGGCGGCGGCGGAAATATGATCAACCATATGGTAAGAGAGGGTATTAATGGGGTTGACTTGATAGCCGCAAACACGGATGCGCAAGCTCTGGAAAATTCACTGGCAAACACAAAAATACAGCTTGGTGAAAAAAAGACCAAAGGCTTGGGTGCCGGAATGCGTCCGGAAGTTGGTAAAGAAGCTGCTCTTGAAAATTACGAAGAGATAAAAAGCACTCTTGAACGCGCCGATATAGTGTTTATTGCTTCAGGTTTTGGCGGAGGTACCGGTACAGGAGCTGCCCCGGTTATTGCGCAAGCTGCAAAAGAAGTTGGCGCTTTGACTGTATCTGTAGTAACAAAACCTTTCGCATTTGAAGGAAGAAAAAGAGCCAAATATGCCGAGGAAGGCTTAGCTGAGCTTAAAAAAGAGAGTGACTCTATAGTGGTCATACCAAATGAGAAACTCTTAAATATAATAGATAAAAATTTAGGATTTGCAGAAAGTTTCAAAATAGTTGACAGCGTATTAAGCAGAGCCGTTAGCGGAATGAGCGGAGTTATCCTCTCTTCGGGCATTATAAACGTTGACTTTGCGGACGTTCAAACAATTATGAGCCATCGCGGTATGGCATTGCTTGGCGTTGGAGAAAGTACTGGCGCCGACGCTGCCAATGAAGCTGTTAAAAATGCCGTTCAATCGCCTCTTTTAGACGATGTTTCTATAAACGGCGCGCTTGGCGTGCTTGTACACTTTTACTCTCACCCAAAAGATTGCTCGCTTAGTAAAATAAACGAGGCTATGTCTATCATATATGACGCTGCGGATGAAAATGCCGATATAATATTCGGCGTTACATCGGATGAAAAAGTAAAAGACAACTTTGTGAGAGTAACGATTGTCGCGACTGGTTTTGATAACAAAGCAAACGATATTGAAGAGTTAAAACAAAGCGGTACAACAAGTGAAAATATCGTACGCGAAAGAACTTTTGACAATTTAAATACAAAAGTGGTAAACGGTATAGAAGTTGATTTTCTAGACACGCCTTCGTGGCTTCGTAATAAAATGGATTAGTTTTAAACAATTTTTCTGCTTTTACAAAAGTTAACGGTTACACTGTGGCGGAGTTTTGGCGTGGGAATGAGCGAAGCGATTGACCTAGCCAAAACGGAGCCCGAACCGTCGTCAGGCGGCGAAGCGTAAACAGTCCTGTTATGTGCAGTACGGGCGTACACCATTATTTCTTATTATTTATTTCATTTAATAACTCCTTACATTTTCCCTTTTCATAATTTAAAACATCATCTTCTTCATATTTTGTATTTAATGCTTCTAATAAATATTCTTTTGCTTTTATGTTATTTTCTTCATTAAAATACAATTCCCCTAATACAGTATTTATTTTTATATAATACAATTGATTATTTTCCTGTCGTGTTATTTCAATTGTTTTCTCTAATATATTTTTTGCGATATTTGTTTTATTTCTATCCAAATACATTAAAGATTTAATAAATTGATTTTCAATATTCATATTATTTCCTCCAATTTTGCGCCGAAGGCGCCCCCCATTAATCATCAATATCCTCTTGTAATTCAGCAAAACAATAATTCTGAATTTCTTGAGCGACAGGATCAACTTCTATTTTCTCTTCAAATATAATTTTATCAATTAATTCCTTACACTCATAAAGTGTACATCCTGACAA
>JAIRXG010000016.1 GCA_031268335.1 Campylobacteraceae bacterium | reverse complement strand
AACGCTAACACTCATAAAATAAATGAGGGTTAAAAGCCTTGAATGCAGGACGCAAAGAGCTTTTAAGCGCTTCGTCGTTTCAAACAAGGACGAAATTATATATTTATGATGCTTAAGGGTAGCTGAGCAAATGAGGGTTTTTTGAAAAATATTTCATTATTTAAAAAAGATAAGAATCGGTATGTGTAAAATGATTGATGGGTTACATGTATGAGGGTTTTGGTGTTGAATGCTGTTGCAAAAGAATGCTCCTCTTTGATTAGACTAAAAGGAGACATGGTATAAACTTGGATTAATGTTATTGCAAAAGAATCTATATTAGCCTTGTTTGTTTTTCAAAGTGTTAAACTTGAATACCATTATAAGAGAATTGTCTGTAATGATTTGCTTATATATACAGTATTGTTAAATTTGAATTGGGGAATTATGGGAAAGATAGCAATCTTTTATCATTGTAATTTACATGTGAGGGTGTTTGTACAATAGTGTTATATAAAAAGCCGCCTAAAGTTTTACTAATTGATGATTTGATAGCCAGTGTTTGTGTAATAGTGTTATATAAAAAGACTATTGAATTGATATGTTGGTAAAAATGACTTTCTGGTTTACATGTATGATATTTGTGTTAGAGTTGAAACATATATTAGCCTTGGCTCGCAAATATGGATTTTTGCGATTTGATTAATTGTTGTACGAAGCAAAACTCAAGTGTATTTATCTATCTCTCTCTTGCAATCTGTTTTTAACAGCACCACTACATGTGAACACCAAGGCAAGAAACGATTTTAGTCGCATAAAAAATATCCATTTTTGAAACAGACAATGGAGCTATAATGTAATTTGCCCTGCATTTTCGCAATAAATAACTATTGATTTATGTTTTTTCGGATATAATATATACTTTTAATACATTTATATATGGAGGAATAAATGGCTCTTTATGATAGAGATTATGCAAATGAAGGCTTGCAAACAGGCGAACTTGGCGTTCAAAGCAAAAGCGCACTTTCATTGTTTATCAAAAAAACTTATCAGCTTTTTGCAGCTTCATTGTTGGCAGGCAGCGTAGGCGCTTATATAGGAATGGATTTTTCTTATCAGCTTTTAGAATATAAGTGGGTATTGTTTGTGGTAGAAATCGCTCTTCTTATATCTTTGATACTTGCAAAACGCAAAGCGGGACTAAATTATGTGCTACTGTTCGCATTTACATTTGTGAGCGGTTTGACGCTTTCGCCTATAATTGAGGTGTTTTCGAGCTCCAAAGGCGGCGTTGGCATCGTGGTGAATGCGTTTATTTTAACAACAGTAGCATTTGGCACTTTGAGTGTTTTCGCTATGAATACCAAAAGAAACTTCAGCTCTTTAGGCAAGTTTTTGCTTATATCGCTTGTAGTATTGATAGTAGCATCCATCATAAATATATTTACGCAAAGTCCGTTTCTTTATACAATTATATCGGCGGTAGGCGCTATACTTTTTAGTATTTATGTTCTTTATGATACGCAAAATATCATTAAAGGCGCTTATGAAACTCCGATTGAAGGAGCTATAGCGCTCTATCTTGACTTCTTAAATCTTTTTATTTTTATCCTAAGACTTCTTGGAATTTTTAGTAATGACGATTAAGCCTTTAGAGGAATTTGAAACTCCTCTTTTGAGGCTTTTAGATGCTAATCTCAATCGATTAAGAGAAGGGGTTCGCGTAGTTGAGGATATAAGGCGATACTGTTTTGACGATAAAATCGTCGCTAAAAGCTTAAAAGAGTTGAGGCACAAAGCAAGACTTGAACCGCATGTTACACTTTTACAAACCCGCGATATTGAAAACGACGTTTTAAAATCTACTACAAAAAGCGAATCTTCAAGAGAAAATTTAACTTCCGTACAAACAGCAAATCTCAAGAGAGCGCAAGAGAGCGCAAGAGTGTTGGAAGAGATATTAAAACTCTACGATGTAAAAAAGGCGCAAATCTTTAAAGAGATACGATACAACCTTTACTCAATAGAAAAAAAGATCTGCTCATAGCATTTTGAAAATAAAAGTGTTATTGGCGTGATTAATTATCTGCTACATGTAAGGCTGTAATAAATTGGATTAAATCGTCGGCAAACATGTAAGCCAAATAAAGCAATACCGTATTAAAAAAGCAAACCAACCGTTAAAGACTATCGATGTGCAGTTTAAATTGTTTCTTTAATTTTTAGTGATTGGTTCTAAGTTAGAGTCCGGTCACATTTTTTGATATTTTTTATCCACTCTTCTTGTTTTGCCGTCAAAACTAAATTCGGATTACCCCCAATAAACAGGCTGTCGAGTTTTAAGTTTGTTATCTTATCGGGAAGCGAAGTCAAACAGTTGTTTGATAGATTAATCTCTTTTAAGTTTGTCAAATTTTCAATCTCTTTTGGAATAACGGCTAGCTTATTATCCCAAAAAGAAAGTTTTTGAAGTTTTTTAAGCTCAAATAACTCTTGCGGTATATCGGTCAAAAAATTTCCGGTTAAACTAAGCTCGGTTAGATTTACTAAATTATTTATCTCTTTGGGGAGCGAGACTAATTTATTATCGTCGGCAATAAGTTGCGTTATGCTTACGATATTGCAAAGTTCGTTTGGAATATCGGTTAATTTATGAAAAGAGATATCAAGTTTTGTTAACACGGTAAGGCTCTCTTCATATCTTGGAAGTTTACGTCTGCCGATTCCGTTTTCTTCAGCCCATTGCCAAAGACGTCCCGTCCATTCATCTAAATTATAAATCGGTTTTGCCATCTTCACAAACAAAAAATATCCCAACGCTATTATAGCTATAGCTGTTATAGTTCCAAATACTCCGCCCATCGTCTCTCCTTGATTTTGTGAAAAATATTATCATAATTGCCTTTAACCCGACCTTTTAAGCCGATTTTCAAGATTTTACGGCAAAAAATCTATTTTTAGTATATTGGTTGCCAAATGCTTTTTATTTTTACAAAATGTCCGCGACAATCAATGCAACTTTATTACATGTGTTCGTTTCTTAATATTTTATGCACTTGGCGCGCGACAAAAATGAAAAAAAGCGACTTGCCAAAAACAAACCGACCATTGCAAGAAAGGTTTAGTTTCATCTGTTTGATTTTTGTCCTCTATTGCCTATAAATAAACTCTTCCGTTTTTGCAATTTTATTAGTATTTTGTTTTTTCCATTTTTGATTTGTAATTTTTATGAATATGTTTTTCCGACCAATCATTATTTTGTCATCGGTTTAAAATAACCAGCAAATACCTTACATATACTATTTTCAGCTCAATAACTAAATTTTATTCAAGTTGCCATTTAACATGCATAACATACTTTTTTTATTATAAAATTACATATATCTTTCGCTGTAAAATATCGCACAATTTTACTCTTAAGCACAAAAACGACACAATGACGCTTAAAACTTTAACATTCTTTTAATATCGTTTTGGTAGAATAATGCTCCTCATTATGAAAGCAATTATCTGAATTTTTTGGTATTTGAGGATATTTTTATGAAGGATTTTTATGGCTGAATTTCTTTTTGTATTTCAATTTGTCTTAGCGGTAGTTATAACTATCTCCGTTTTGTTACAAAAAAGCTCTTCTATAGGTCTTGGCGCATATAGCGGAAGCAATGAATCTATCTTCGGAGCTAAGGGTCCTGGCGGATTTTTAGCAAAATTTACTTTTGTAGCCGGAATTATTTTTATACTCAATACTTTGGCATTGCTATACTTATACAACAAACAAGAGAGCAAATCTCTTATAGATTCGGTGCCTTTAACGCCTGTTGAAACCCCTTCGGCTCCTGCTTTGCCGATTGTGCCCGCGGATTTAAATAACACAAAATAGATGAGATTTTTACTGCTTTTTTGCGCGAGCGTCTTTTATCTATTTGCAGATGCTCACACTCTTATCTATCACAGATTTAACGACGATAGATACCCGTCTACAAATACCGCAAATAGCGAACTAAAGAGGCAGTTTGCATACCTTAGGGACAATAATTACACCGTAGTGCCATTGAAAGCAATCGCCGACAAATTAAACGCAAACGAGAGTGTTCCGGATAAATGGGTGGCTATAACGATTGACGATGGATATAAAAGTTTTTTAAACGCTTTGGAAATTTTTCGAGAGTTTGAATATCCGTTTAGTATTTTTGTGTACGCGCAAGCGACCGAACAAAAATATCCCGATTTTATGACATGGGAAGAGCTTAAGAGTTTAGAAGAATTTAACGGGAGTTTAGAGTTTCACTCATACGCACACCCTCACTCAACAAGGCTTGATAAAAAAACGCTGAAAAGTGATTTTAAAAAAGGGTTGGAGCTTTTTAAAAGCAGAGTGGGTCATATGCCTGATTTTTACTCTTATCCTTATGGTGAATTTGACGAAAATGTTAAAAATATAGCAAAAGAGTTTGAATTTAAAGCGATATTTAACCAAAACAATGGAGCCGTTGGCAGCATCAGCGATGTTTATAATTTAGATAGATTGGCCGTCGTGGGAAAAGCGGATTTGAAAGCTCTTTTGAACTTTGAAGCTTTGGAAGCGCAATGGAACGAGCCTAAATCATTTCCAAAAAATAGCAATCTTACTAAAGTTAGCATTGCAACAACCTCAAATGCGATTCAAGCAAAACTATATATAACAAATATCGGCTGGATGGATGTGAAAGTAAAAGACGGTGTAGTCGAAGAGTTGGTAGAACAAAAACTAACCAATCCAAGAACGAGAATAATTTTAAAAATAGACAATAAAACCTCAACAAAAATCATAGTAAAGGACTAAATATGGCACTGGATGAAATTTACAAATTTGAAAAAGAGCATATGTTGAAGAGCATAGACGCTCTTAAGCGCGATTTTCAGACATTAAGAAGCGGCAAAGTCAATATCTCTATTTTAGATAACATACATGTAAACTATTACGGTTCTTCCGTCACTTTAAGTCAAGTGGCTTCGATAATGGCGGTTGATGCCGTTACCATAAGCGTCTCTCCTTGGGAAAAAAAGATATTAAGAGATGTAGAAAGAGCTATAGCGGAAGCAAATATAGGCGTAAATCCCAACAATGACGGTGAAAGCATCAAACTCTATTTTCCGCCGATGACGGTAGAGCAAAGACAAGAAAACGCAAAACATGCAAAAGCTATGGGCGAAAAAGCAAAAATTGCGATACGAAATATTCGCAAAGAAGCTAACGATAAAATAAAAAAACTTGAAAAAGATAAAGTTTTGAGCGAAGACTTGGTAAAAAAGAGTGAAAGTGAAGTTCAGAAGATAACCGACGAGTTTATAAAAACGGCTGATGATCTTGTGAAACAAAAAGAAGCCGAACTTTTGAAAGTATAATCATGAATATTGAAAAAATTTATAAAGATGCAAATGCCTACCTCGAGGGACATTTTCTGCTCTCAAGCGGTAAACATTCAAAATTTTATCTTCAAAGCGCAAAAGTTTTGGAAAACCCAAAAATAGCCGCCAAACTTGCCGACGAATTGGCAAAGATTATAAAACAAGCCGACATAAAAGCACAAAGTGTATGTGCGCCGGCGCTTGGCGGAATTTTAGCAGGATACGAGCTTGCGCGCGCGCTTGATTTGCGCTCCATATTCACAGAAAGAATTGACGGTAAAATGGCTCTTAGGAGAGGTTTTAACGTTGCTAAGGGCGAAAAATTTATTATATGTGAAGATATTATAACAACAGGTGGTTCGGCTCTAGAATCAGCCCGTATCATAACGGAACTTGGAGGCGAAGTAACAGCATTTGCCGCACTTGCAAACAGAGGATTTTGCGCCCGCTACAATAGTAACAAGACAGCAAAGCCTATATGTAAGCTTCCGAACGATGTGCCGTTTTTTGCGCTTGAGGATTTTGAATTTGAAATTTTTGAACCTAACGAGTGTCCAATATGCAAAAGCGGAAGTAAAGCCATAAAACCTGGAAGCAGGGGAAATTAAGGCATAATGTGCGTTGGAGAGATGTCAAACACAATAAAATAATCAAAAAAAACCAAACCGAAAGCGGACAAAAAATCGCTTCCATACCAAAAAGGATAAAGGCTTTTTTGGTAGATATGTTTATGATAAATATGCCTATTTTGTATATCGCCGTTTATCTTGTTTTAGACGGAAAAGAGAACTTTCAACAAAATCCGATAGCCATATTTGTATGCACTATGCTCTTTGGCATAATAATATCGACGCTACTTTTCAAATTTGCCCAAACTCCAGGATACAAAGCATACGAAATAAAACTCGTTCATGCAAAAACAAAAAACGGTGTCGGATTTTTCAGATGTTTTTTTAGATTTCTTTGTTTTATCGTCTCAGGCGCTATCCTGATAGGTTTAATTTCATGCTTTTTTAGAAAAGACGGAAAAAATTTACACGATTTGCTTTCGGATACAATGGTTGTTGATATATGAAATTTTAAGTAAACCTACTTATTATCGAAAATTTGATAAAATGTGCTTTTTCCCGTTCCGGAGTTGAAATGAGATTATTATTTTTTATCATCTTACTGCTGTTTATCGGAGGTTGCGCGGATAAGAGCGTATCTCCTCAAGTCGCATTCGACTCTCAAGAAATAGACGAATTTGAAGAAGAGTTTTTAACTTCAAGCAGCAACAACTTCGACCCGCTTGAAGGATACAACAGAGTAATGACAAAATTTAACGATGTGGCAATAACTCATATCATCTTTCCCGTAGCTAAAGGATACAAAAAAATTGTTCCGCAAGGCGCAAGAAATTCTATCGGCAATTTTTTTGACAATCTCATGTTCCCGATACGTTTTGCAAATAACATTTTTCAAGGTAAAATAGCAAACGCATTTAGCGAAAGTGGGAGATTTATTATCAATACAACCGTGGGTTTTTTAGGTTTTGCCGACGTTGCGACAGATATTTATAAAATAGAAGAACATCGAGAAGATTTTGGTCAAACTTTGGGATACTGGGGCATTCCCGGCGGTCCTCACATAGTATTGCCGTTCTTAGGTCCTTCGAATATCAGAGATTTTAGCGGCGGGTTTGTAGATATGGTGGCAAATCCGATAAATTATTTTGAATGGCGACAAGTAAATCTGCTTAACAACGGCGATGAGGCTTTTGTCTTAAAATCCGCAGATATACTAAATAGCATGCCGCAAATTACCGATATGTACGATATGGCAACAAAAGATGCGATAGATCTTTATCCGCTTTTAAAAAACATGTATGAACAACGCAGAAATGCGCTCATAAAAGAATAATGAAATTATCAAGAGTGTAAGGGGGAAAAGATGGCGCTTAAAATAATTTTTACGCTGATATTTGTCTGTAGTTTTGCATTTGGAATTACTCAAAACGAAATAGATACGAAACTGAAAGCGGATTTGGACGCGGTAGTAAAAATGCTGCAAGATAGCGATTCCGATATTGACCAAAAGTCGCAAAAAATATTTGCTATTTTTGAAGGCGTATTTGACTTTGAACAAATGGCTAAAAACTGTCTTGGCAAAGCTCAATGGAGTGCATTAAACGAAAACCAGCAAAAAGAGTTTATAGATAAATTTGTAAAACGCCTAAAAGAGTCTTATGCGGATAAATTGAAATTTTATACAAACCAAAAGATAGACTTGGAAAAATCCGTGCAAACTTCTGCTACCAGAATACAGCTTCTCATGTTTTTGCTGGATTCGGACGGAAAGAGATACGATGTGCTTTATAAATTTTACGATACAAAACAAGACAAGGGCTGGCTTATATATGATGTCGATATTTTGGGTGTGAGTATAACGCAAACATACAGAAGTCAATTTGAGGGCGCTTTAAAAAACGGCTCTTTTGAGGATTTAATAAAAAAAATAGAATCCATAGAAATAAATACGACACAGCAGTAGATAATGTTTAAAAAATTTTACGCCAACTATATATTAGCTTATCCTATACATGTATTAAGCATTTTACTGGTTGGGATTGTATTGCTGGGTTTTGGCGCGGCTAAGCTTGAAGTAGATGCTTCGGCTGAAACGCTTTTATTGGAAGACGACGCTGATTTGAAATTTATGCGGGAAATTTCATCGAGATATCCTTCAGGGCTCGATATGCTAATCGTTTCATTTGCGCCGAAAAATGATTTGCTCTCTTACGAATCTTTGCAAGCCATAGAAAAAATATCAAATGAGCTTAAAAAACTTGAACGTGTAGATTCTGTTACAAGTATTTTAGAAACTCCCCTGCTTGAAAACGGTTCGGGAATAATAACAGAGCTTGTAAACGATATAGTGACTTTAAAAACACCCAATGCGAATTTGGAAAAAGCACGTAAAGAGTTTTTAACGAGTCCGATATATAGCCAAAATCTTGTTAGTAAAGACTTGAAAACTACAGCTATAGTAGTGATGTTAAAGCCTGATGATGCGTACATGTATCTGCTTCAAAAAAGAAACGACGCGAAAGCCAAAACGGAGATGAAAAATTTCACGAAAGCGGACAAAGAAGAGTTTTCGCTGGCTTCAAAAGAGTTCAAAATATATAGAGACGAACTGCGCGTTAAAGAACGCAAACTCATAGACGATATTCGCGAGATACTTGCGGACAATAAAGATTTGGGAACGCTCTTTTTGGGCGGCGTAAATATGATAGCCGTAGATATGATAACTTTTATCAAAAGCGATATTATGTATTTTGGCATATCTCTGTTTTTGTTATTTGTCTTTGCTTTGTGGCTCATATTCAGACAACTTCGCTGGATTGTACTTCCGCTTTTGATATGCGTTTTGAGCATTATAGCCACAACCGGTATTTTAGGATTTTTTGGCTGGGAAGTTACGGTTATCTCATCAAACTTTATAGCCTTACAACTTATTTTAACGATATCCATAGTCTTGCATCTTACGGTAAGATATCGCGAACTTGCTGCAAAATATGCGCAAGCAAAGCAAAAGAGACTAATTTTATTAACGGTTCTTTCAAAATTAAATCCATCTTTTTTTGCAGTCTTCACCACTATTATCGGATTTTTATCATTAATGCTATCAAAGATAAAACCAGTTATAAGTTTTGGTTGGATGATGGCAAGCGGCATAAGCTTGTCTTTGATTATTGCTTTTATAGCGTTTCCCGCTATTTTAGCACTTTTGCCAAAAAAAGCGCTTTATACAAAATTTGAAAAAGAGTTTGCATTTTCATCATTTTGCGCAAAAATCGTCCATAAAAAAGGCAATCTTGTAATAGCAGCTTGTATATTTCTTATTGTATTTGCATTTTTCGGCATTCAAAAAATAAAAGTTGAAAACAGTTTTATAGGATATTTTAAGTCTAACACTCAAATTTATCAAGGCATGAAAAATATAGACCAAAATCTAGGCGGAACAACGCCGCTTGATGTTATAGTAAATTTTAAAAATGATGAAGATATACAAAGCGAGAGCTTTGATGATTTTGAAGCTGAGTTTGCCGAAAACAAAAACGATCCTAAATATTGGTTTTCACCTCAAAAAACTAAAACGGCTATGCGCCTTAGCGACTACTTTGAAAGCTTGGAGTATGTCGGCAAAGTGCAATCTTTGGGTACTATGCTTAAAATAGGCAAAACTCTTAATAACGGCAAAGAGCTTGACGGTTTTGAATTAGCGCTCATTTACACACAACTTCCGCCGCAATATAAAGATATTGTATTAAACCCGTTTTTAAACATAGAACATAACGAGCTTCGTTTTACTATGCGGCTTATTGACTCTGATCCGAACCTAAAAAGAGATGAGCTTTTGAAAAAAATGCAAAAAGATTTGAGAGAAATTGTCACATCTGACATAGGAAGTTATAAACTCTCCGGCGCCATGGTTTTATACAATAACATGCTCCAAAGTCTTTTCAAGTCGCAAATTTCAACTTTAGGTGCGGTAGTTTTGGTATTTTTGATTATCTTTTGGCCTCTGTTTGGTTCTTTGAAAGCCGCCGTCATAGGAATTATCGCGAATCTTGTTCCCATGGGAGCTGTGTTTGGATTTATGGGATATGTCGGCATTCCTCTTGATATGATGACTATCACGATAGCAGCTATCAGTATAGGTATAGGCGTTGATGATGTGATACATTACATGCACCGTTTTAAAGAAGAGCTTAGCAAAGATGGAGATTATATACAAGCAATGTATCGCTCGCATAACAGCATCGGATACGCTATGTATTACACGACGGTAGCCACGGTTTTGGGCTTTAGCGTACTTGTGTTTTCAAACTTCATACCGACAATATATTTTGGGATTTTGACGGTTGCCGTTATGCTTATGGTATTTTTCGGCGCTATTTTACTATTGCCAAGATTGCTTATCATGCTAAAACCTTTTAAGATATAAATGATAGAGTTATTGTTGTTGGCATTTGCGCTCTGCATGGACGCTTTCGCCGTATCTTTGGGAATCGGAGCAAAAGATAAAAATATAGCTTTCAAAGCTGCCCTCTATTTTGGAGCTTTTCAAGGAATTATGCCCTTGATTGGCTTTATGATAGGAAAAGGGAGCGCCGAATACATAGCTAGCTTTGACCACTGGATAGCTTTTTCGCTTTTAGGATTTTTGGGGCTAAAAATGATACATGAGAGCTTTAAAAAAGATGGGAATAAAGAAAACTTCCGCATTACCCATAAAACGCTTCTTTTGCTTGCTATCGCTACAAGTCTTGATGCTTTAGCGGCAGGATTTACGCTTATTTTTTTAGATTCGTCTTTATATGTAAGTATTGCGGTTATCGTTCTTGTTACTTTTATTTTTTCATTTCTCGGAGTAAAAATCGGCGCAAAAAGCGGCAAATGGCTTGGAAGTGCGGCAGAAATTTTAGGCGGAATAGTATTAATCGGCATAGGAGTTAAAATCTTGATAGAGCATATTGGTTAATCTACGCTTTTGCAAGCTTGCATGCAATCTCAACTATTAACCTTTACATCTACGCTCTTGTAAGAATGGCAG
>JAIRXG010000025.1 GCA_031268335.1 Campylobacteraceae bacterium | reverse complement strand
TAACGATAAAATTACAACAATAAATAATCCTATTAGACCAAAAGTTTTTATTAACCATGTTTCAGAATCATTTTGTATTAAGATAAATGGAGAACATAATAATATTATTCCAATTAAGGTAAAAACAAACCATAACACTATTGCATAAAATTCATTTGTATATCTAAATTGAATTTTATTTACATTTTCACAAAAGTTAAAACCCATTTTATTTTTCCAATTCATTCTATCATATTATTTTTTATTTTGTCAATTATTTTCAAGAAATATTCATATAATAATTTTTCCAACAAATGTTAGGGCATATTGCGCATGACGGCGCGCGGGATAGACACCATATAGCTCCCGCCGCCTTGCAATCCTCGAAAGTCCTTGCCGCAGAGCTGCTTGATGATATTTTTCTATTCAAAATACGCAACTTCTTTTTATTCTTTTCTATTTAAAATGCGCAATGTTTTCTATTGATTTTGCACCATTACAGTTTGTCAAGCGGACTCTTTACATTTTTCAGATTTTTCTGCGCAACTTTCGCATATATCATTGTGGTCTTAATGTCCCGGTGTCCGAGCAACTGCTGAATGAAACTGATGTCTGTACCGTTTTCGAGCAGATGTGTGGCAAAACTATGACGCAGTCCGTATGCCAACATCCTTGTTTATGTTTGCTTTTCACATTGAGGCTTTGAACACGTTCTGCACACTGCGTATGCTGTACTTACCGCCGCCTTGCCCTTCAAACAGATATTTTCCCGGGCGGTATTCCTTATAGTAATCCCGCAAATTGCCCAGAATACTATCGGGAAGATTTACATAACGATCTTTTTTGCCTTTGCCACGAGCAACCAGCACCTGCATATTCCCGCTGTCGATATCTGTAACTTTGAGGTTCACGATTTCCGAAACGCGCAAGCCCATTCCATAGCATAATTTCAACATCAGCACGTATTTGGGGTTGGTAACGGCGTTAAACAGTTTCTTTATGTCGCGTACGCTGATATATGCTTTGGCAATTTCGACGGAGCGTCATATTGAGCTTTTCCGCGCAGTAGAGAAAATAACTCCTTATCCGATTCTCGTCCATATCGTTCGCGTTGTGGTCACCTAAGAGGTATAAGAACTGCGCGAACTCGTAGTAGTATGTTCGTTGCGTGTTTTGGCTGTACCCTTTGAGGATAAGCCTTTCTCTAAGCGCGTTAAGCGCGATTTTGTTGACTTTGCCGACTTTCGGCAAGTTGCGCTTTGACGGAAGCCCTACTGATACCGGCAATTCGAAACGTGTTCTGTTTTCCTTTGTATCCGGCACATACCAACATTTGAGAGTTTGACTCCATCTCCTGCCAGGCAGTTTCTTCACTTCATCTACGAGCAAGGGGTTGTATTTGAACCGAATCAATATAACCGGAAGACCTTCATGCACCTCCGGAATGTATGTCATTTCGCCATTCATTTAGTCATCCTTCACAATTATCGGTGACGATTGTCATTGTGACATGTCCGCTGTTTCGTTCCCCGGTAAATACAGTATAACGCTTGCACTTGCGATACACAAGTGTTGGCAGGAAAAAAGAGTAAATCTTTCCGTAACCTTTCAGAAAACAGGTATGCATCTGATTTTTTAACATCGACCAAGCCCTGCTGTCACTCGTATCACTAAATCCGCTCCGGCGGAACAAAAAGAACGCACCGTTTCCAGACCTCCTCCGGTAACGATAACCGTTTTGTTGCTTAAATTTATTCCCTCAATTACTTCATCTGTAGTAGAAGCAGCCCCAAAACCAGAACTGATAGGCATTTGTTTTGTTAGCATAAGGTTTCCTCTCTATATTAAAAAAACGAAAAATTTTTCATTGGCTTACAAAACCATTATCCTATACTCTATCAAATATTTTACATTTTTGCAATATGTACATATTATTTTCAATAACATTCCAATAGTTTTAGCCTATATTTCGCATAATGTTCCGGCTGTTTTGCATCCCATTTTGCTTTGAGCTTTTCATCCTATGTTGCTCCATCAGCTTTCAAAAATTCGGCTACTTTTTTACAATTTTTCGTATCACACTTTAAAACCATAAGATATATATTGTTGTCGGCATTTTTTTGATAATTAACATTAATCCGCAACTTTATCTATCGTTTAACCTCCATGTACGTCGCTGCAATCCAAACATTCTGTTGGGTATACATGTTTCTCTTCAGCGTCTTGAGCAAAAGAGAATGCTGAAACAATTAACAACAATGGTATTTTTTTCATATCCCATTCTAAATCTGGCTCCATCCTCTTTGAGACAGAACTTCGCTTATCATATCGTTTTAGCGTTGTCAACGCCAACAAGTTTCATGGCCCAAGTAGAATACTGCCACATATAGAGCAACGTTTTCACGCCGATATTTTAAAAATCAGCGTGAAAAAATATCAACTCGCTACTCTTTCAAATCCCAAGCAAGAGCGGTTTTGCCATCTTTATCCTGCGTTATTCGTCCCATTCCCATTATATTATATCCGCCGTCCACATAGTGAATTTCTCCGCTCACACCAGAAGCCAAATCGCTCAAAAGATACAAAGCGCTATTGCCAACCTCTTCGGTAGTAACATTTTTGTGAAGAGGGGTATTGAGTTCATTCCACTTTAAAATCATTCTAAAATCGCCGATTCCGCTTGCTGCCAACGTTTTGATTGGTCCTGCGCTTATAGCGTTTATTCTTATCTTTCTCTCGCCCAAATCAACGGCAAGATATCTAACGCTCGACTCCAACGCCGCTTTTGCCACGCCCATAACATTATAGTGCGGAACATATTTTGGTCCGCCAAGATACGTGAGCGTCAAAATAGAACCGCCCTCATTCATCACAGGCAAACACGCTTTTGTCAAACTTATAAGCGAATATACCGACGTCTCCATGGCTATATTAAAAGCCTCTTTAGTCGTGTCTGTAAATTTTCCATCAAGCGCTTCTCGCGGTGCATAAGCAACAGAGTGAACCAAAAAGTCAATTTTACCGAAATCATTTTCTATATATTTTGTCAAATTTTCAAGCTCTTCTTGTTTATTAACATCAAGCGGGTAGACATATTTGCTATCAAACTCTTCAGCTATAGGACGCACTCTTTTTTCAAGCGCCTCGTTTAAATATGTAAATGCGAGTTTTGCGCCTTGCTTAGAGCAAGCTTCCGCTATGCCGTACGCGATTGATTTATTGTTGGCAATTCCGACGATTAACCCTTTTTTGTCTTTCATTAACATAATTTTATTTTCCTTTATTACTGTTTTTGTACATTTTGCGCTATTTGTATAAGTTTGCAAAAATTTGCCACATCTAAACTTGCATTTCCAATCAATGCTCCATTACACGATTTCAATGATATGATAGAAGAAAGATTTTCAATGTTTACACTTCCGCCATAAAGTAAAGGTATATTGTTGAGTCTGCTCTTCAGCGTATCTAAAACTTTAGCTATATCCTTAACCTCAGCACTTATCCCTGTGCCGATAGCCCAAATCGGCTCATACGCTATACTTAATTTTTCATAGTTGATGTCTATACCGTCAAATTCGCCCCAAAGATACTCCATGACATTCTCAAAACCATTGTCTCTTACATCTTTTGGCTCTCCTATACAATAGATAATATCCCAACCGTTCTCTTTTGCAAAAGCGTATTTTTTAGCTATAAACTCTTGCGTTTCTTTTAACGCGGCTCTTCTCTCACTGTGGCCTATCAAAACATTTTTAACGCCAAATTCGCTTAACTGCTGCGCTCCTATCTCGCCCGTACATGCACCGTTTATAATCGGATAAAAGTTTTGCGCACCAAGTTTTATATGCGAATACAAATCCGCTTTCAAAAACGAACTTGCCGTAGGATACACTCTAACATCGCAAAAAGTTGAATATGCGTCCAAAAAAAGATTTAACGCTTCCAAATAATTTGCCGTACTCTCTCTTGTGTGGTTTGTTTTAAAATTGGCAGCTACTATCATTCTTCCTCTTTTACTCTCAATACTCTAACACCGGGAAGATCTTTGCCTTCTATGAGCTCCAAACTAGCTCCGCCTCCTGTTGAGATAAACGTCATCTCGTCGGCATCCCCCGCTCTATTGACTACATCCGCCGTATCACCGCCGCCAACTACTGTCGTTGCGTGAGCTTCGGCTATTGCATGTGATATTTTAATGCTTCCTTTTGAAAACTTATCTATCTCAAAAACACCCATAGGTCCGTTCCAAAGGATTGTTTGCGCATCCGATAGTGCCTCTTTGAATACTTTAACGGAAGCTGGACCTATATCAAGACCTATCCAACCGTTAGGTATCTCTTGAGTCGTTACAAATTTTATAGCAGAATCCGCCGAAAATGTTTGAGCCGCAAGAATATCGACAGGAAGATAAAATTTTACCTTTAACTCTTTTGCTTTTTGTATAATTTTATAAGCTTCCTCTACTAAATCGTCTTCAACAAGCGAATTTCCAACATCATATCCTCTAGCTTTTAAGAACGTAAAGGCCATTCCGCCGCCTACTATTATCTTATCTACGCGCGGTAAGAGATTGTTTAATGCTTGAAGCTTGCCGCTTACTTTACTTCCGCCCACAACCGCCACAAATGGACGCGTCGGCTTTTTGAGTAAGTTTTGTGAAAATTCTATCTCTTTTTGAAGTAAAAATCCGGCAGCTTTGGCATCATTTGGAAAAAATCTTGTGATGGCTTCAACCGAAGAGTGCGCTCTATGACATACGCCAAAAGCGTCATTGATATAAATATCGGCAAAAGACGCTAACTCTTTTGCCAAATTTTCATCGTTTTTTGTTTCGCCGCTCTCAAATCTCAAATTTTCGAGCAATAAAACATCGCCGGTTTTTAAATCCGCGGCTTTATTTTTTGCATCTTGTCCGACAATATCGTCCGCTGCAATCACATCTCTATCAAGCAGTCTGCTCAAGCGTTTCGCGACCGGCTTTAATGAAAATTTGCCCTCAACCCCTTTCGGTCGTCCCAAATGGCTTGCCAAAATTACGCAACAATTATTGTCCAAGCAATATTTGATAGTGGGAATTGCCGAACGAATACGCCTATCGTCTGTGATATTTAAAAATTCGTCCATAGGAACATTAAAATCGCAGCGAATAAATATTTTCTTGCCGTTTATATTTATATCTCTGATAGATTTGATAGTACTCATAAAATATAACTCCTAATTTTTTGAAATATAAAATGCCATATCAAGCAGTCTGTTTGCGTATCCCCATTCATTATCGTACCATGCCATAATTTTTATCATATCTTTATCCACTACTTGCGTCAAATCCCCAGCTATTATACCGCTGAAAGAACTCGTTTGAAAATCCTCAGAAACTCTAAAATCTTCGTCAAAATCCAAAATGCCTTTCAATTCGCCAAAAGCTTTTTCTTTCAAAATAGCTATTACTTCTTCTTTCGACGTCTCTTTTGAAACCAATACATTTAAGTCTACCATAGAGACATTTGGGGTTGGCACTCTCACGCTTTGACCATGCAATTTGCCTTTTAGATGAGGAAGTACGAGTCCAATGGCTTTTGCCGCCCCCGTAGTTGTGGGAATTATATTAAGCGCAGCAGCTCTGGCTCTTCTTAAATCTTTCGAGTGTTTAACATCAAGTATATTTTGGTCATTCGTGTATGAATGTATAGTTGTCATCAAGCCTTTTTGGATACCAAATTCGTCGTCTATTATTTTTGCTATAGGAGCCAAGCAATTTGTCGTGCAACTTGCATTTGAAATGATTTTTTGTCCGTCATATTTTTTTTCATTCACGCCTATAACAAATGTTGGGGTATCATCTTTTGCCGGAGCTGAAAAAACAACTTTCTTAGCGCCTCCGTCTATAAACACTTGCGCCTTTTCTTGCGTTAAAAATGCTCCGGTACATTCGAGCACAACATCTGCGCTGTACTTTGTAAAATCAAGCTCTTTGGGGTCTCTTGTAGAGAACATTTTGACTTTCGATTTGCCGATTTTCAGATAATCGTCTTCCAACCACTCTACAATGCCGTCAAAACTTCCATGAACGCTATCATATTTTAGTAGTTGCTTCGTCATATCGCGGCTTGCCGTGTCATTTATGGCGACTAACTCTATATTGTCTCTTTCATTTAAGATTCTTGCGGCGCATCGCCCAATGCGACCAAAGCCGTTTATAGCTACTCTTAGTGCCATTTTATTCTCTCCTTGATTTTTAATTTTGTTGAAATATTAGCCAAAACGAAGTATAAAAAAGTTTAAGAACACTTACATGTAAAAACTTTATTTTTAAAAAAACAGAGGCAAAATATGCAAAATAATCATAAATATTATAGTAATTTGAGAAAAAAGATAGTAGAATATAACTCATTATGAAGAATAAACTTAAATTAAACTGAATTTAGACAAGGAAAGATATGGGCAAAAGAATCAATTCTATAGTTAAGATACTTGAAGAGAAAAAAGCTGAAAACATTCAAGTATTCGATATGAACGGCAAAGACTACTTCGTAGAACAAGTTATAGTAGCTACTACAATGGGAGAAAGGCACGGCGCTTCTTTATTGGATACTTTAAAAACCGAACTAAAAAAACAGGGCGAAAATTTTTTAAATATCGAAGCAAGCAGCGAATGGATAGTAATTGATTTGGGCGATATTTTGATACATCTTTTAACACCGGAGTTTAGAATCAAATACAACTTGGAAGAGTTTTTAGCAAAACGCAACGAAACTATAAATAATACTAAAACATTGGAAAAATACAATGGAAGATAAAGAGCTGTTTTTAGCCTTATTAAATACACCGTCAATTACTCCTAACGATGGAGGGTTACTGACATTTATAGAAGATTATTTGTCTGACTTTACGGCAAAAAAAGTGGATATAGGCGATGTAAAAAATCTCTTTTTGTATAAAAAATTTGGTGAAGGTGCTCATTTATGCTTCGCAGGACATGTAGATGTAGTGCCGCCGGGAGAAGGTTGGGAAAGCGACCCGTTTGAACCTTTAGAAAAAGACGGCTTTATTTATGCAAGAGGCGCTCAAGATATGAAAAGCGGCATTTGCGCTATTTTGCAAACGTGCAAAAAAATCACCCATTTTAACGGCACTTTGTCCATTTTGCTCACTAGCGACGAAGAGGGCGAAGCAAAAAACGGAACGATAAAAGTTTTGGAAATACTAAGTCAGGAGAAGCTTTTGCCCGATTTTGCCATCATAGCAGAACCTACATGTGAAAAAAACTTTGGAGATGCTATCAAAATAGGCAGACGCGGTTCTATAAACGGAACTCTTGAATTAATAGGCGAACAAGGACATGTGGCTTACCCGCAAAATGTCAGAAACCCTATACATCAAATTGCCACGATTTTACCAAAATTAGCCGAGCATGCTTTTGACGAAGGAGACGATGTATTTGCTCCAAGCAGACTCGTGATAACAGACATAAAAGCCGGCAACAACGTAACAAACGTAACTCCTAAAACTCTTCAACTTATGTTTAATGTCAGAAATTCGCCTTCTACAAAGATAGAAAATGTAGAGCGATATATACGTTCTATTTTCGGACTTTTATATCTTGTAAATAATCCGGGCAAAGAGCAATTGAAGTTTAATTTGGAATTAAAAGAATCAGCCAAACCTTTTTTGACTGATAGAAGCTCCATTTTGATAGCGCACCTTAGCAGAAGCATTGAAGAGATAACCGGATTGGTGCCTGAATTATCCGCTGGAGGCGGCACAAGCGACGCAAGATTTTTCGCGGAATTTGGCGTAAGCGTAGCAGAATTTGGCGTACTGCACGACACAATACATTCGGCAAATGAAAGATGTCACTTGTCGCATTTGCGCAGCTTGATAAATGTTTTTAGAACGTTGATTGAAAAATTTTAAAAGGTTTAAAATATGAATGTAATATCCACAGAAAAAGCGGCTGAGGCTATAGGACCATATTCACAAGCTATTGTAATAAACGGATTTGTATTTACCTCCGGACAAATCGCTTTAACGCCAGAAGGGAAATTTTTAGATGAAGACATAAAAGTTCAAACCGAACAAGTGTTAAAAAATCTGTCTGAAATTTTAGAAAAAAGTGGTAGTTCGCTTGAAAAAGTTGTAAAAACCACTATTTTTTTGACAGACATCAATGATTTTGCAACAGTAAATGAGATATATGCCAAAGCTTTTGGCAAACATAAACCGGCGCGCAGTACCGTAGGCGTAAAATCTTTGCCTAAAAATGCCAAAATTGAAATAGAAGTGATTGGAGTTATTTAAAATGCTTAAAAAAATATTTGCAGGCTTGATATCTATTGCCATTTTTATCTTTGCAGGTTGCGAAAAAACCCAAAAAGACGAGAGCATAGAGAGTGTAAGGATTACCGATTCTGAAGGTGCGACTTTGCACATTGTATTTTACAATGCACAAAATGTTGCTAATATAACGCTTCCCGACAATAGTACCGTTCTTTTAAACGGTGTAGAGATGGCTTCAGGAATAAAATATGCCAACGACGAGTACGAATATAGCGAATGGCATGGTAATATAGAGCTAAAAAAAGGCGATGAAGTTATATTTAAAGTGCAAAACGAGCAATAGTAAAAACAGCCAAATATTTTTCAAAAAAACAGAAATAAATTAACGATAAGGTGGAATGCAAAAGCATTATCCAAAAATAAAACTCAAATGTTTTTGTTTTTCACTTTCTAAAAAATAACTGTTTTTATGGTTTTTGCAATACAGATAAGTAATTTCTCCTGCATGTAATATAAATAATCGTGTTTAAATTTTCGGGCGATAAAATGCTTTTGAGTCCTAAAACGCCGCTTATTGTACTACATGTAAGAGAAAAATTTCCTACATATAGTGATAATCTAACTCTACTGCAATATTGAGCGGAAGTTATATAAAAAAATTCTTCATATAGTTTATTTTACTCTTGCAAATAAAGATACGGCAAACCATCATTTTTATTAGCGCATATTTTTCAAGAATTTGTCTTATCATCTCCAAAAAAGATAGCTCAAACTTTCATAAGTTGATTGGGGTTAAAATTATACACATTAACCATCAAGGTCATTATCTAACTAATTTTATTTCATTAGCTTGTGAAATTTTATGAAAAATGAAGCCAAAAAAACTGCTTTTTATAAATTATCAATAAACTCTACATGTAGGAATATTACATAATAAAAAAACTAATTATCTTAATTTTTAAACGAAAATATTTATCAAAAATTACAAAAAAAAATAAGCTGATATTTAATTAAAAAATGTTTAAATTACTTTCGCAATCTTGCGGAGAGATTTGGCTTGTCGTTTGTAATAAAATTTTTAAGGAAGCAAATATGGCTGAAAAACATTACGATGTTATAATCGTTGGCGGCGGAATTTCAGGAGCTGCGCTTTTTTACACATTAGCGGTATATTCCGATATAAAATCCATCGCCTTGATTGAAAAATACGACGGCTTGGCTCGTCTTAGTTCAAGCGGACGTGGAAATTCTCAAACAATTCATACAGGCGATATCGAAACAAACTACTCTTTTGCAAAAGCAAAACAAGTGAAACGTACGGCAAACATGATAAGACGTTACTGTTTGCAACATGGATATGAAAATAAATTTATGTTTGCTCATCAAAAAATGGTCGTAGGTATAGGCGACGAAGAAGTTGAGTACATGAAGAAAAGATACGAAGAGTTTAAAGAGCTTTTCCCATATCTTGAAGTTTACAATAAAGAAAAATTAAAAGAAATTGAACCAAATATCGTATTTGACGAAAATGGAAATGAAAGACACGAGGATATTATAGGTGTTGGCGTTTTAGACCAATATTCGACTATTGATTATGGAGCTATGACGGAAAGTCTTGTAGAAAATGCCAAAAAAGTAAAAAACAAGCAATGCGACGTATTTTTCAACTCTCAAGTAAAAAAAATAAAACAACTTGGCGCTCAACATGTATTACAAACGATAACCGGAGACCTATTTACAGCAGACTTTGTCGTGGTAGATGCCGGCGCGCACTCTTTGTATTTGGCGCATTCTATGGGGCATGGAGAAAATTTCGGCTGTCTTCCTGTAGCCGGAAGCTACTATGTTACGAAGGGTCATTTTTTGAAAGGCAAAGTTTATATGGTGCAAAATCCAAAACTTCCATTTGCCGCTTTGCATGGCGATCCTGATGTATTGCTCGATATGGTTACAAGATTCGGACCGACTGCATTGGCGCTTCCTATGCTTGAACGATTTCACGGCATCTCAACTGTGCCTGATTTTTTCAAAACGCTTAATTTTGACGGTAAAATATTTACAATACTGAAAAATCTATTTATGGATTCTGATACTAGAAACTATATACTAAAAAATTTCTTATATGAAATTCCCTATTTTAACAAACGAATATTTTTAAAAAATATAAAACGCCTTGTGCCCTCTTTAAAACTTGAAGATATTAAATACGCTAAAGGCTTTGGCGGAGTAAGACCGCAGGTTTTGAATAAAACGGAGTTAAAACTAATGTTAGGAGAAGCTAGCATAAATCCCGGCACAGGAATTATCTTCAATATGACCCCAAGCCCCGGAGCCACAAGCTGTCTTGGCAATGCCGAAAGAGATGCAAAAATAGTTTGCGAACATTTGAAAGTAAAATTTGACGAGAAAAAATTTATCTTAGAATTGGTAGATGAATAAAAAAACACCATTAAATTTATACGCAAAAATTGAACATCTTATAGGATTTTACCAAGAATACGAGAAGCTATACGACAAATATTTACAAATCATAGCTTCTTTAAACCCTAAAAGTATTTTGGATTTTGGTTGTGGCAACGGTCGGCTTTTGGAGAGATTAAAAGAGTGCGGATTTGACGCTTTGGGAATTGATTTAAGCTGCGATATGATTCAAAAAGCACTTTTAAAAGGCGTAAAGGCTTATCAAAAAGATATTGAGGAATTGAGCGGTAATTTTGAACTTATCATAGCGGTGGGAGATGTTTTAAACTATTTTAATCAAAACGAGCTAAATGATATTTTAAGTAAGATATCATCAAAACTTACGCCAAATGGTTACTTTCTTGCTGACATAAATACATTGCACGGTTTCACACATGTAGCCGACGGCTTGCTTATCAAAGAAGATGATGAGTATTTCTTGGCGGTAGAAGCAAATTTTCAAGATAAAAAGCTTATGACAAATTTTACGCTTTTTGAACAAAACGGCGAATATTATAAAAAAGAACAAGCAGTCATTGAGCAGTATTTTCATCCTTTGGAATATTTTAAAAAATTAAATCTTTTGCATCTTAAAAAAACTATCCCTATCCGCATGTTTGATGAAAAAACTTCTGATAAAAGTCTGATGATTTTTCAAAAAAGCCCATAATCTCATAAATTAAGCAATCTTTTATTGCTATTTTTGCATTAATTGGAAATAATTGTGTAACTAAAAAGTGGTATTATAGTTTTGAAAAGGATAATTATGGAAAAAAAGACAAAAATTTTAGCCACGGTAGGACCATCAAGCGATTCGGTAGATATGTTGGAAGGATTGATAAGAGCCGGCGTTAATGTTTTTCGCCTAAATTTTAGCCACGGTTCGCACGAATACCACTCGCAAACTTTTAATAACATCAAAGAAGCTGAAAAAAAAGTCGGCAAAAGAGTCGGGATTTTACAAGATTTGTGCGGTCCTAAGATAAGAGTCGGAAAATTGAAATATGATTTTGAACTAAAACAAGGCGATTTGATAGAGTTTCATGTAGAGCAGATAGACGGGGAGAAAATTGACGATGAACATTATAAGTTAAGTATAAATCAACCGCAAATTTTGAAACTTTTAAAAATCGGCGAACCTATCTATTTGTACGATGGAAACATACAGACAGAAATTATTAATGCAAATGATGATTTTATAACGGCACAAGTGTGTAATTTCGGCAAACTCTCCTCAAATAAAGGGGTGAATTTTCCAAATACCAAAATAAACATAGGCGTCATTACCGAAAAAGACAAAAATGACTTGATTTGGGGCGTAAAACATCAAGTAGATTTTATAGCAATATCGTTTGTACAAAGAAAAGAGGATATATTGTACGCCAAAGAGTTATTAAAACAAAATGGCGGTAATGCGCATATCTTTGCAAAAATAGAAAAATTTGACGCAGTTGAAAATATAGACGACATATTAGAAATCAGTGACGGCTTAATGGTAGCGCGAGGGGATTTGGGTATAGAAGTACCATATTATAAAGTACCAAGCATTCAAAAAAATATCATCAGAAAAGCCAATGCCGCCTCAAAACCGATAATAACAGCAACGCAAATGCTTCTCTCTATGACCGAAAAAGAGATGGCGACGCGCGCTGAAATTAGCGACGTTGCAAATGCGGTGCTTGACGGAACTGATGCTGTAATGCTGTCCGAAGAGAGCGCAATAGGCAAAAACCCTATACATGTAGTAGAAACTATGTCAAACACTATAAAAGAGACTGAAAAAATTTATAACTATAATAAATTTTCAAATGTCGCATTTTTCGACGAAACAGACGTGATAGCTTCTTCAACCGGAATGCTAGCTCAAAGACTCGATGTGAAAGCTCTTATCTCTATTACAGGTTCGGGCAAATCGGCAAAAAAAATGGCAAGATATAGAATAAAAAATGACATCTATGCAGTATGTCATGATGAAAGAGTAGCGCGTTCGCTTACTATAGCATGGGGGATTGAACCGATACTTGTCATAGAAAAATCAACCCTGAACGGAATGCTTGCAAGCACATTTACAAATGCTCTTAAAACTGGTTGGATAGACAAAGAACATACTTACATATTAACAGCCGGCTATCCCGCAGGAGTTGAGGGAAGCACAAACTTTATAAGAATCGTGAAGAAAAACGAGATAGATTATTTGGCAAATCTGGAGCCATAATGAACATTTGGGGCTTTTCAGCCCCTTGTATCTCAATGCTGCTTACCATACGCAATATTTTTAAAATTCAAATTCTTAGCTTCAACGCTACATATAAAGTATAAGCCCAAACCAGATGGTACAAATTTTATATGGCCAAATGTTTTGATTACGCATGCAAAAGTTATAACCAAGGTCAAAAACGAGATTGACTATGTTTGATGTGTAAAAGACAAATGTCATTACGGAAAATCTTGCGATATTTTTATCTATGATGTTTAATAACACATACAAAAAAACAAACATTGTTGTATGGCTTACATGTAGGATATATGCGAAAGACAAATATATAAAATTCCTCTCAAAAGGGGCGTGAGAATTGTATGTTTTATAGTTTACGTGTAATGATAATTTAGGATATTTTAGCGACGCATGCAAAAAGCAAACGCTATAAAAAATTAAAAAGCAGCAGTTAGAAAATAAATTTGCCGTTACATACAAGAAATAAACTAAGCATAAATGGAAGCAAAGATATAAAATAGATAGAATTAAGTGTAGCCTTAATAGCCGCCCTACTCTCCAAATGCTCAAAGATACCCTCAGTAAATCTCATCTGCTTTTATATTTATTGTTAAAATTTAGCGTTGGAATTAAAAGAGTGAATATATATCTTTTCTTTGAAAATAGTTTTTGTGCCCCATTTTGTTTAAGTTTTGCTTTGATGATTTCCACTTACCAAAACTATAATTTTGTACAATTTTTATACCTTTTTACTATCCACTACAAAATCTTTATCAGTGCAAAGTTGATGTATTTTTGGTTTTGCAGATAAAAAACGACATAAATGCTTCTGTTCAAAAAGTTAATAAATTTATCGACAGCAAGCTTAAAAATTTGAGCGTTGATGTGTCAATAATCATCAATAAAATCATGAAATAAGTAAGTTTTATAATTAGTGATTTTAAATGCTCAATTGACTAACTATCATCAAGCGTGAACTTTAATGCTACATGTAAAGATAAACCGACCTTGAAAATAAAAAATTTGAGTGTTTATAGTTTTGTAAAAACATCTCTATATGTAAGCCATCTGCTCAAAAGATATAGATTAATACTTTTACAATAATTTATAAACTAATAATCTAAAACATTAATAAATTTATACTTTTATGCCTTAAGTTTTAAGCTTCAATCTTGACTTTTTGTTTTTCCAAAGCTCAAGAAATTGCAAATAAAACCTATTCTATCGGAGAGTTTTATTACTTCAAGGAACTTAAAATATATCGAGAAAAGCATTTTTAGTTTTATAGCAAATTGCTTGTATCAAGTTTTCTATGCCGTTTGTTATCAAAAATGTGTTCATAGCTTTTCGTCTTTTAGATAAATCTTTTTTTGCCCTTTTTATATCTGTAAAGTGGCGGCTGAGTTAAATAAATATGACAGTTTTGCAACAATCGGTTTTAAAAACCTAAAGAAAAATATTAAAAGCAGCGTTTAAACATGACTTTCATCAACGTTTTGCAAAAAAATTCTTGATTATTGTAATTTTACGTTATTCTAATATCGTTACTTGCAAACTCCTTTTGTCAAATCTTCCATAGTCGTCAACAACGCTTACCTCAAATTTTCCGCTTTTGTTTGGTAGCCATGTGAGTGTTTTTGATTGTGCCGTGTTTCCTATATACTCGCTATCTACAAACCAATAAAGCGTCTTGGCATTGGCATCGCTTGTTGCTGAAAAAATTATTTTCTCCTTATCCGCCTTTGTCTTTCTTATAGTATAAATCGTGTTTCTCAAAGGCGACGTGATGTAAGGAGCTATGCCTACCATATCTTGAAATTTTTGTTTGCAGTGGTTCATATTCGGCGGTTTTCTTTTTGGAAGTCCGGCCTTTGCAAAAATCTCCAAAATATCGGACGAATAATATTCATACACTTCAATTCTCGTTTTTTGCGCCTTTTCCCCAAAACACAAAGGTTTATTCGTATTGCTATTTATAACTATGGGTCTATAAACCGTATCTACTCTTATAGGCGATACTCCCGGAATAAACCAGCTTTTACCTTTTCTCTTGCACCAAACAGTTACCAAATCTCCGCTTGACAGACACACATCGACCATTTTAACACCGTTTGGAATTATTTTATTTACATCATATAACTTTTGCGTCGCTTGCAAACTGTTCACTATGTTGAAAAACAATGGCGCCGCGCTATCGGCTCCTATGAAAGCCGGATTTCCGCTATTATCAAAATTACCAAGCCACACTACCAAAACGTATTGCCCCACTATACCTACGCTCCATGCATCTCTAAACCCCCATGATGTACCGGTTTTCCAATATATAGGCAATTTTTTTATCTCAGCGGCAAGCGCATCTATGCGTGGAATATTGGACAACATATCAAGTGTGATGAAAGAACTCTCTTTGCCTAAAAGTCTAATTCCTTCATTTGTATTTTGTCCTGCTCTTGTTTTTATATCATACATCATACCGCCATTTGCAAGCATTGCGTACAGCCTCGCCATTTCCAATATTGTAACTTCTCCGCCTCCAAGCGTAAGAGCCAAACCATAATGGCTTTCGCTTGCCATTTTACTGATTTGCGCTTTTTTCAAAAAGCCATAAAGATTTGGGTTATTTATCTTTGAACTTAAATACACGGCGGGAATATTTCTGCTTCTTGCAAGAGCTTGCACGGCGCTCAAAGGACCCATAAACTTATTATCGAAATTTTCAGGCGTATACGAACTGAAACTTGTAGGCACATCCTTTAAAACGCTCATCGGATGAATAAAGCCTTGTTCTACAGCAAGAGCATAAATGAAAGGTTTCAGAGCAGAACCCGGCGAGCGCTTTATAGCAATGCCGTTTATTTGCCCTTGTATATCATTATCGAAATAATCAGCCGAACCTACATGTGCGGCAACGCTCATATCTTTCAAGTCTACAAGCAACACAGCGGCGTTATTTATACCTTTTTTGCTATTTTGTTTGATAAATGAGCGCACTTGAGTTTCTATGAGTTTTTGAAATTTTATGTCGATTGTAGTATTGATTTTGGTGTTAAATTCTCCTTTTGAAAAATCTTCATTAATCAATTGTTGAGTTAAGTGTGGCGCGATAAAAGGTAAATTTTCCGGTTGTCTTAACGAAAACGGAAGTTTAAAAAGCGCTTTTGTCAGATTGTCTACTTCAAACTCATCTTGCCACTTTTCGAACAATTCGTCCCTGGCCTTAATTAGTTTTTCGCCGACATAACCTGTATTTTTATCTATCCTATAACTTGGCGATTGCGGAAGCACAGCTAAAGCTAAAGACTCGGGAAGCGTTAAACTGCTTGGGCGTTTATTAAAATATATAAGACTTGCTGCGCCTATGCTTTCTATATTTCTACCGTACGGAGCATAATTTAGATAAGCTTCCAAAATCTCATCTTTGGAATAAAAAAGCTCTATTTGCATAGCTCTTAAAATCTGTATCAATTTCCCTTTTACGCTTTTTGTATTTAACTTCCAATGCATTCTGGCAAGTTGCATTGTTATGGTTGAACCACCTTGTCTATTGCCGTTTTTGACATAACTTATCCAACCGCCCCTCATCAAGCTTACGGGATTAAAACCAAAATGTTGATAAAACCATTTGTCTTCATGCAGTAAAACTCCCCTAACCAAATCTTTTGATATTTCGTTTAAAGGAGTTTGCACTCTGTAGTAATCATCTTTTGACAAAGTCAAACGCAAAAGTTCGCCGTTTTTATCGTAAAGAGCAGTAGAGTAAAATTGATTTGATAACTCCGGACGCGGAATTATAAGCTTTAGCGCAATTAACGCTAAAACTATAATTACCGTCAAGATAACAACATTGCCTAAAAAGCGTTTTAACCTTCGCATATCACTCGACAGGTAAAACGGTTATATTGCCTATATTTGCCGATACGGCTTGAATCTCTCTATCATACATGGCTTCCGCAAATGAAGGAGGCATCTGATATGTACCTGCGTTTGTAGATTTGATTTGATAAATAAACTCTTTCGTCTGCGTTTGCGCTGTGCCGTATATGATTACCCTATCCTCTCTAATATCGCTGTAGTCAATGCCCCATGTTGTTTCGCCAAACTCTATCGGCGAGATAAATCTACTATCATAATATTCATCGTCATATTCGTACCCATATTCATCATCATACTCTTCTTCGGTTTGTTGATTTGCATTTTGCTGCACTATCTCGAAACCGCCCGGCAACAAATCCACAACAGCAACATTTCCTACGCCCTCATTGGAATTAGACCTAATTCTAATAGTAACATTTATTTTTTCTCCAAGTTTTACGGACGTTACAGTTTTGCCGTTTTCATCCGTAAACTCTTTATATACTTCAAGTCCTTTTTTTATAGCTTCTTTGGGAGCGGCGATATCATACCCTTCTTCTACCACAGAATACCACGCGGGTAACTTTGAGGGGTTATTAAAAATAATTTCCGCATCATTTTTCGTGAAATCACCAAAAGCCCATATTCCGCTTGCATTTGCTATCACATGTGAAGCGTCTACACCTTTAGATAAAGCTTCGATAGAAAGTTTCTTTTCATATGCATTTGAAATATTTTCAATTTGCTTGCTATAGCTCTCTATAGCTAAAATACTCATGGCCGAAGATGTGGTCGTAAAACGGTTTGCTCTAATCATCAATACAATATTTTCCAATGCTTGAGGCGGAATATCTCTGACCTTTTCTACAAAATGTTTCGATATTAAATATATGTATGTAGAGTTGATAACGAGCGGATCATAATAGTCTCTTGACCACCATGCGTTATCATACGCTTTATTGAGTTCGCTCCAAGGTTTTTGCAGAAGTAAATCAGCCTCTTTGTCCATTTTCAACATTTTATAAGTAGCGGCAAGATATAGCGCACTTACATCGCTTTTCCAACTATTTTCATAATGAGTTTGCAGCGATTTTTGCACAGAACTTAACATGTTTGTGGTTACCACCCCTTGTCTTGTGAGTAGATACACAGCATAAGCTCTAAGCCTTAAACCTTCCAGATATTCTATGTTGTTATCGTTTGCCAAGTTAGCCAAATAGCCGTTCAAATTTTCAAGTAAATCAGGCGATATGGTTATGCCGTTTTCTTTAGCATCAATCAAATAATGCGCCGTGTAGACACTAACAAAAGTATCGCCGTAAGCCGTTGTTGTCCACAAACTTATAGCTCCGTTTGAGTTTTGTCTCGATTTTAAAATTGCGGCTATGCTTTCGTATGGAACTTTGTTAACGTTCGCTCTATTCAAAAATGTGTATTTTTGTTGTATCATAGCCGATATTGCACTGCTTATAAGCTGTTCAGAACAATAATGCGGATAGTTATCAAGGTAACTTGTGAGTCCGTTTGAAAGAGCCATAGGCGTATTTGCTACGCTTGCATATCTTATGGCATATTCATCATACATGTTACGAATATTCTTTATACTCTCTTTGTCTCCTCCCATTCGCCCCATAATGCTTTGGGTTCTAAAAGGCGTAACCGGTCTTACGGATATTGTGCCGACTCTTTGCGATAAATAATTTTTTTGATTGTCTTTATCGGCATAAACGGCTTTGAACGTTAATTCTCCGCCACCCAAAACAGAAGCTTTTAGCTTAAATTTCACATATCCCTCGCTTTTTTGCGCTAACTCAATAACAGCAGTAGAATTGCCTAAAACTTTTACATGCGGCGAAGCAATAAGAGATATTGCAATGGGCACTTTTTTGGTTATATTTTCAAGATTATTTGAAACGCCTAAAGTTACTTCAAATTCATCATTCAAAGCAGCCATAAACGGCACATTCGGCGTCAAAACAAAATTATCCCTTACCGTTGTATCTGTTTGCGCTATGCCTATCTGTTTTTCAGATACTGCTACAGCCATCACTCTCAATTTTCCGTTAAAATAGTCGGGAACTTTGTATGTAAAGCTTTTTTCTCCGTCTACTTCGGTAATACCTGACCAAAATACAATAGGTTTATCTATTTTTCGCTTAAAAGGATTTAAGTTTCTATTCAATTCTTTACTTGCCCTCTCTGCATAATCATCGCCGCCGGCAGCCGAATTTAATGATTCAATTTTGCTAAATTCAGGCAATATCAAATCAAGTATCTGATAGCTATTTACTTCCAGATATCTCTTTTGAAAGAAAAAATTGAGAGGATTTGTTAAATGATAATTGGCTACTTGTAAAATTCCTTCATCCGCAGCAAAAACCACTACCTTTTGTTTTCCATCCGTATTGATAGTGATATCTACATCTTCTCCCGGTTTTACAAGTTTTGTAGAAGAAAGTCTAACCTTAGCGCTCTCTTTCTCCATAGTTATTTTGAACGGCAAAACCCCATAACTTAGAGGACTCATAAATATATCATCGGAATTTGGGTCTCTTACAAATTGGACATTTATATATCCGTTGCCTTTAAGTTCTTTTGGAACGATAATCTTTTGAGTCGAACTTGTAGTGGAAGTTTTAAACCATTTCCATGCGTAAACTTTATCTTTTTCTATAGTTATAAGTCCGCTTCCGATATAAGGAGTGTTGATAGATATCTCTATCTCGTCGCCATTTTTATATTCTCCTTTTGAAAGTTTCATTTCAAGTTCGGAGTTTCTCTCTAAAGAACGGTCTATATTGGCGTCTCCTACTACTCCATAATAACTTCTATATAACGTGTCGCCTTTCTCATTCTTGATAAGCAATTTATAAGTACCGGGCTTTTTACTGTTAAGCAAATAGTCTGTGCCGTCTTTTTCTATGTTGAAGTTTTGTTCGTCTACGGATACTTCCTGAAGTTTTGACTGATATTTATAAACTCCCGAATTTTGAAGCGTCAAAACAGAGACATATCGTTGTTCAACTATCTCTAAAGTCAAATTACTTAGAGTTATTTTGCTAAGATTTTGCTCAATAGCTATAAAATTTAGAGTTCTTGCCGTATCTTTTTTGATATACCCCAAGTCTCCGTCTGCTTTTGCGCCTATTAAATAGCTATTTGGAGAAATGATAGTTTTGGCTGCAGCGCTTACACCTCTTCCGCTGCCTTGTTCAAAAGCTTCGGTAATTATAGATAGATGATAACTTGCCCTTTCATGTTCTTCCAAAAGTAAAGAGAGTTTAGCTTCGCCATTATCATCGGTAGATACGTCTTCAAGCCTAATCTCGAACTTATCTTGCCAAGTGCCTCTGTAGCCATCATAAAAATGGTAATTTTTATGCTCGTTAAAATAAAAATCAGTAGGATTTAGTATAAGAGTAGATGATACCTTTCTGTTTTGTGCAGGAGTGCCGAATAGATTTTCAACTTTAACAAGCACTTGCAATTCATCAGGTTTAATCCATCCTTTTATATCTGTCGGCGATAATTTCAAATCAACCTTCATTCTATCAGGCTCAAATTCTCTTACCGCAATATTTACAGAACCTAAAAATATTCCCGCTTTACTCTTATCTTTAAAGTTGGACGCGACGCTCAAGTTTATAATCCAATTTCCAGTAGGAGATGCATCGGCAGTGGTAAATGAAATTTCATTAAAACCGCTCTCATCAAGAACAAACGGCATATTTTCAAACACCTGACCCCTCGGATCATAAATAGTAGCTACTACTGGAATTCCGCCAACTCCTATATCCCAATTTTCAGCTTTTACTATTGTACCTACATTGACACTATCTCCGGGTCTGTATAAACCCCTATCAGAAAACAGATACGCGCTTAATCTACCCTGTTCTAATACGTTGCTAATGCCGCCCGTATCAAATCTTGAAAATTCAAGCCTTCTATCGCCGTATTTTCCGCTACCATCATAAAAAGCAGGTAAAAAAGAGGTGTCTCCATCTTTTTGAGCTATAAAAATAGCGGGTTCTTTTTCGTTTTTAAACTCTTGTAAACTTTTAATCTTCACATGTCCGCTAATGTCTGTAGTCGCACTTGTAAGTTGTACTCCATTTTTACCTAAAACAGATATTTTTACATTTTCAAGCGGCATGGAATCTTTAATCGATTGTGCAAAAATATCGCTTGAACCGTCAGCAGATCTCTTTATTATAAGTCCGATATCAGTAACTACAACAAGTTTCGAGATTGTTTCATAACCGGTAGCGTTTGTATCGGGATTCCAAGAGTTTAGTGTCACTAAAAATACACCTTGTTTGCCGCTTGCACCGCTTAAAAGATAGTTTGTCAAATCAATGCCCGTGTACATTACCTTACCCGGATTTACCTGATTTATTTTTTGCGTATGCGAAAATATCTCCGTAAAATATTCCGAATAGTCGTAACCATCATAATAGTGTCTATTGTTGTCAAAGGAAGCCTTATTAAAATTGTTATAATTTCCAAATGCCATCAAATGATGAAGCTGGGAAGGAATAACCCTTTTTATGTCAAGTTTAACACCTTTTACATTTCTTGACGCTACGGAAATTTTGCGCTCGCCTTTCAAAGATAAGATTGAACCGCTGTCGGCAAACAAAAGCACTTGAGGAAATTCCGGTACGCTCAAAACCGCTCTTTTACCGCTTTTTGCCTTATATCCGCCCACAGTTTCTATATTGCTGCCCACTTCCACATATATATAATTTTTAGGAGAAACTTTATATCTGAAACTTACAATATTTTGTATGTCGGTCTCATAACTATCTTTTGTCAAAGTTAAAGGGGTCGCCTTTGCTAAAATCTCACTACTAATATCGTCATTGCTCGACCACCTGTAATTTTTTACTTCGCTGTTATTGTTGATTTTAGGTTTGTCTTTGGGCAAAATCCACGCTTTCACTTGTTTGGACAAATCATTTATATTTACACTGTCCACCAGCGTTATTGCCAAAACTTGCTCTTGTTCGTTATTTTCATTTTCTGCCAATGTTAAAAATATATTTTTTACAATATCTCTATATACACTTGTAACCTCTTGATAGCTTATTTTTTCATTACTAACAGCAGCTCCTCCCACTGATGATTTTACGCCTTTATCTATCTTTAAAACCATATTGCTATCCACTTCCGGAAGCGTTACAAATTCGGATCTTATCCATGCTTTAAGTTTTTTATTGTCATATTTGACTGCAAATTTGTATGGTTTTGGCGCGATTTTGTACTTTTCAGGAGCAATCAAATTTAGCGATATCTGCTTTTCAAAGCTTGCTGCGTCCACAGGATGCGAAAAAGCCACTTCATATATGACATTTTTTTCAGAAGGTTTTTCCGGATTTTGATAAAGTTCTCTATCATTGACAGCATAATAAAACTCTTTTGTTGCAAATTTATATTCCGTTGCGCTGATAAGAGCTTGTTCGGCTAAAAGTTTTTTTGGTTCTATTTTTACCGCATAACTCTCTCCTATCGCCCAATCTATTTCGCTCTCAGGTTTAAATTCAAGCGTACGCGAACTGGACCACGACCATTTGCCGTTAATATAAGGAGTTAAAGATATGCCTTCCGTTACATTTTTACCGATATTCTCAATAGGCGCAACATCTCCGTCAAAATAAACGTATAAAGGATAAACAAGCGGTTTGTCATAAGAGTAGTCGGTAGCATAGGGCAATCCCAATCTCACGCTATAGGTTTGATACTCTATCGGCGCTACATCTACGGGTTTTGGTTGGTTTTGTTTCCAAATATAACCATAGTAACTGCCAAAAGACGCGACAACGACAATACAAAATGTTATTATGATAGCTTTATAGTGTTTAAGTGTTTTATTGCCTAATATTTTAAAAGCTTTTTTGACATATGAAAACCAAAACGGCGAATTCCATTTTATATCGCCAACAATAGACTTCAATAAAAAAGCCAAGAATTTGAATATTTTTGAAAAAACTTTTAGCACAAAGAATAATGCGGACTTGAAAAAGCGAAGCACATCCATAAATATCCTCCTAACAAATGAAAAATAATATCTATTTTACCTATTTTTTATTTAGTAAAACCAAAAAAATATTATATCTTTGCAAATTTTTGTCATAAAAAATTTCATCAACATCTTATAGTAACTTTATTTTCAAATATTTTCACGCTACAAAAACAAAGTATTTTAAGCTCAAGCACACATGTAGGCAATCTAGGATTTGAACACATAAATTTAACGGCTAAAAAAATCTTTTATTGTCAAAGATTATAGACCATCGATCCTTTTTATGTTTAGAGAATTGTCGTTCATGATAAAAAAAGCAGAATAAGTCCTAAAAGATACGATAAACAAAGTTTTTAGCTCCAAAAAACCAATATTAAAATTTATACATTCGAAAAGAATATTCAACAAATATCTTTCAGGCTGCAAAACAAAATGTTTTAAGTTCAAATACTATATGTAGACAAAATAACAGTTTGCGTTTATTCCATCTCAAGACGCATTAAAAGCATCTCTTCGCCGTCTGTAACTTCAACATCGTTACCGCCGCAATGTCCGCATATAAATTCGTTATTTGTCAATTTGCTCTCACTGTTGCAAGAACGGCATTTTATTATCACATCTTGTATATTCACAATTAGCTCCGAATCCTCACAAACGGTCTTCTCTTTGAAAGTATCAAAAGTAAGTTTCAAAAAATGCGGTTCTATGCCGCTTAATTTGCCTATTTTAACCTCAACTTTTACAACTTTTTCCGCACCGTTCGTTTTGGCATTTTTTTCACAAAGCTCTATGAGCGAATTTACAACCGAAAGTTCGTGCATTTAACAAATCCTCGGCAACAACTCGCCCTTTGGCAATTCTAAAAAGCGGCTTGTTCCCCATGGCGATTTTAATATCACATGTTGTTTGTAAGAATTTGAAACCGTACCTATCACATTGGCTTTTTTACATTCGTCAAACTCTCTTAAAATCTTCAACGTTTCGTTTGCGTCTTCTTTTTTCACACAAAGCGCCATAGTACCCTCGTTTGCCAATTCGTAAGGTTCAAATCCAAATATTTCGCAAAGTCCCCTAACCTCATTTGAGACTGAAATATCACTTTCGTATATCTCAATACCTACATGTGAAGCCAAAGCCCATTCGTTTAAAACAGCGCTCAATCCTCCTCTTGTCGCGTCTCTCAATGCTTTTGGCTTGATACCGCGTTCAAAAAGCGCAAAAATAGGCGCAAACAGTGAAGCGCAATCGCTCTTCAAATCCCCATCTACTTTCAACTCTTCTCTGTTTGCCAATATACAAGCGCCGTGATTTCCGACTTCGTTTGAGACTATTATCACATCGCCCTCGCTCAAATTATGCGAAGAGATATTTTCACAAACTATCTCGCCTATACCGCTAGTGTTGATAAAGATACCATCCGCTTTGCCTTTTGGAACAACTTTTGTATCGCCCGCCACAATTTTCGCGCCGCTTTTCTTCATCTCTTCTTTCATGGAAATGACAATCTTTTCTAAATCCTCATAAGAAAATCCCTCCTCTATAATAAAACCGCAACTTATATATAAAGGTTTTGCGCCGACGCTTATCAAGTCATTGACCGTCCCGGCAATCGCGATTTTCCCTATATCTCCTCCATTGAAAAAAAATGGAGTTACCGTGAAAGAGTCCGTAGTAAAAGCGATTTTATTGTTCACATGTAAAGTCGCGCTATCTTCTGTTTTGTTTAGTATCTCATTGCCGAAATGGTTAAAAAAAAGACTGTTTATCAGGGATTGCATCTCTTCCCCGCCGCCTCCATGACTTAATAAAATCTTTTTACTCACTCTCGTTCCTTAAAAATTTTCCGTATTTAAAATATGCCGCGCACGCCCCTTCACTTGATACCATACAAGAACCTATCGGATTTTTCGGAGTACACGCTTTGGCAAAAACCTTGCAATCAAACGGTTTTGCCCTGCCTTTTAAAATATCGGCGCAGATACAAAGCTTGTGGTCATTTATAGGTTTTTTTGAGAGTTTTGACGCGAATACTACTTCGGCGTCTAAATCCGAAAAACTTGACCTCATTTTCAGAGCGCTTTTTGGTATATCACCAAGACCGCGCCAACGGAAACTATCTCTTATGTCAAAATATGTCTCTATCAATCTTTGGGCTTTTATGTTGCCCTCTTTGCTCACAACTCTTGAGTATTCGTTTTCAACTTCACATCGCCCTTCGTTAAACTCTCTTACAACACGCAAAACGCTTTCCATTACATCGCTTGGCTCAAAGCCAGAAACTACAATCGGTGTTTTGTATTTTTGCGTTATAGGAGTAAAAATATCATATCCTGTTACAACGCTTACATGTGAAGGTCCCAAAAACGCATTTATATCGGCTCCTTCGCTCATAATAGCGTGAATCGGCGGCGGAACCAACACGTGATTTATATGAAAAAGAACATTTTTTATATTACCTTGTATGACTTTTTCTACCAATACTGCGCTCATAGGCGTTGTAGTTTCAAAACCTATGGCAAAAAATATAACCGTTTTGTTTGGATTTTCTTTTGCGATTTTGAGTGTATCAAGCGGCGAATATAAAGCTCTTATATCGTAGCCATCGGCTCTCAAATTTTGCAAAGACGTTTTGCTTCCGGGTACTCTTATCATATCGCCAAGAGTTACAAGTATGACGTTTGGCTGTTTTGCCAACTCTATAGCTTCGTCTATACGCTCTTTTGGCATAATGCAAACGGGGCATCCCGGACCGTGTACGAAGTTTATACATTCTGGCAAAAGTTGCGTCAATCCGTACTTCATAATAGTATGAGTATGCCCTCCGCAAATCTCCATAATATTAAGTTTTTCTTTTGCCTCTTTTTTTATCTGAAGACTTAAAGCTTTTATATGTTCGGGATTTTTAAAAGAGTCAATTAAATCTATCGGCAAATCCCATATCTCCCTCTAACTCGTCTATCGTTCCATCTCTCATTTTATCCGCTATATCTTGATAAATAGATAGACTCTCTTTCGCCTCTTTTTCGTTTATTTTGCTCATTGCAAAGCCTACATGTATAAGAACATATTCTCCTTTGCACACCTCTTCATCCAGCAAATCAAGCGAAACTTTTCTTAAAACTCCCAAAGTCTCAACTGTAGCGTTATTGTTTTCGTCTATCTCTACGACACGCGAAGGTATGGAAAGACACATAGATTAACCTCTCAAAGATTTTTTCATTTCAAGATATTTTATCCATTTGTCAATACCTTTTTTGGACTTGCTATCACACTCTATGATATCAACTTTAGGGTTTAATTTCCTTGCCTCTTTTATAGCTTTTTCAACGCTAAAGTCAAAATGCGGCAAAAGTTCCGTTTTGGTTATAAGTAAAATATCTGCTGCGCGAAACATCACGGGATATTTAGCCGGCTTGTCGTCTCCTTCGGGTACAGACAAAAGCACAACATTTAGATGAGCACCCACGTCATAGCTTGCAGGACAAACAAGATTTCCGACATTTTCAATAAATACAAAATCAAGCTCTTCAAGCGGTAAATGATGCAATCCGTCATGCACCATAAAAGCATCTAAATGGCATGCTTGCCCTGTTGTTATCTGGAAAGCGGGCGCGCCTTTTTTGATTATCCTATCGGCATCTTGATTAGTCTCCAAATCCCCCTCTATCACACCTATTTTAAAATCACCCTCTTCTATCGTCGCTTCAAGCAGAGTCGTTTTGCCGGCACCCGGACTACTCATAAGATTGATAGCAAAAATATTATGCTTTTCAAAATGAGCGCGGTTTGAAGCCGCCTCTTTATCGTTTAAATCTAAAATTTTCGTGATAACTTCAACGGTTTTTGTCTCGTTTAGTTGCGGATTTGCGTGATTGTGCGCCGTGTTATGAGTATGGCTATGAGTCTTATCGTGCGTATGTTCGTGAACATGAACGGTGCCGTCCGTATGAGTATGGCTGTGAGTATGTGAACCGGCAATAGAACAGCCGCAATCTTTACACATGTAATAATCTCCTGATTTTTTTATAAAGTTGGAGATTATACCAAGAAAGGATACAAAAAACAATTAACCAACTTAACTGTCCGATAAACGTATTGTTGCAAGTTTCTCTTTATGAATTCTACGCTTCAAATATTGTTTTAATTCTTGTTGCTAAGATGAAAAAGGCACAAATCAAATTTATTGCCCGACAAATACACCGTTTTGATTGTCAAAATATAAAAGTATAAAATTTTATATTTGAGCAACTAGCAAAAGTGTGAAAAATAACCAACCCAAATTGCCTAACAGATGCGTTATCATAGGTTTTTTTACGGTTTCTGCGCTTAGAATATTGTTGCGCTAATTGCGTGTTTTATGAGCAGCGTTGATTTTATACTTAAAGCACAAAAGGATAAAATCATAAAAAAATCATTAAACCATAAATAGAAAAATTGTCTATAATACGTCTACATACTTCCATATCAGACAAAAACCGTTCAATGTTAATTTATCAATTATCACAATTTCAAAACATAAAAGCATCAAAATCTTACGCTTAAAATATTTAGCGATAAAAAAAGCTTTGCATTGTAGAACATGAAACTTCAAATGGCACGAAAATATCAAATAAAAATTTAGTAATCCCCCTCCTCTTGTTTTAAAATTGATTATTTTTTATACAAATATAACATTAAAATATCATCAATATATTGCTACTATTTTAATCTAAAGTGATTTATCACAAATTTTTATAGGAGGCGACTTTGAAATTCAAAAAAAGTACGGCGCTGGCATTGCTTATGGCTACCGCGCTTTTCGCACAATCCTCTTCGATACAAGAGGCATTGATAAATGGTAAATGGGGCGGCGACGCTTACATATACAATCGCTATACGGACTGTTATAATGACGACGGCTATTGTAACTATGTCAACCCCAACAATAAAGCATCTGGTTACGGACAGGGTTCTCTAAACCTATACTACTCCAGTGATTTGTTTTACGGCTTCAACTTTTCGGTCGGAACGCGATTTAATTATCAAATATGGGAAAAAACCAAAAATGATTTTCACCAAAATACCGATATCTTACTACATACGGCAAATATTGGCTACATGAGTGAATATTTTGATGCGGCAATAGGCTATCAAGAGATTGATCTCGAATGGATAGGCGATTATCATCAAGCAGCGGTAGCAGTTGTAAAACCATTGTCAAATCTTGCGATAACTTTAGCATACACAAAAGAGAAAGGCGAAGCTGCCGGTGATGATCCGCTCGTTAAATTCGACAAATTTAACGACAACAAAGGCGGATTTGTTGCGGATGCCAAATATACAAGCGATTTTGGTCTAAACGTCAATCCTTTCTACTATTACGCGCCCGATATTGCAAGTTGGTACGGTGCAAGAGCATCGTATGACACAATGATTAACGATAAAACTTCTATAGGCGGCAGCGCCGTATATACTGTAAGTAACGAGGATATAAGCGTCAAGGATGGTGCGGTTAGTTTTGCGGAATTACGCGGCGGATTTGACGGGCTGAATATGCGGCTTGGATATATCAAAATAGACAAAAACGGTATAGGTTCTATAAATACGCTCGGCGATAGTATAGACCCGTTTTGGAATGGCGATATTGTCTATAAACCTGATGTAAACACCGTATATTTAAAAGGTGCATACACATTTGATGCATGGAGTATAAGTGCGCTAATCGGTGAAAGCAAAGGAGGCGGGCAACCCGATGTGCAAGAGTTTAACTTGATAGGCGGATATAAATTTAATAATGTCTTCAACGGCGTAGACGATTCGCTCAGAATCAATCTCGTATTTGTAAACAGCAATGCGGATAATGAAACTCCGTACATCAGAGATCACAGCAAATACGCTTGTTATTTTGTCTATAGCTTCAAAGGTAAATAGACCTCAAGGGTGTTTGGTTCTGCGCCAAACACCTATCATTGTGATTTTAAAATATCATAAACAAAAAAAGAGAAACTCAATATGCTATTTCTATGTATTTGCCAATCTTGTAAAAATGACAAATGTCTTATTGTTTGTTAGAAAAAATTTCAATACTTTATCTAATAAACTTTGTAAAATACCGTTTAAAATATATAACAAACAACTTACATGTAAAGCTAAAAACGTCTCTTTGTTAAAGCAAAATCGGCATTCAAGAAGTTTTAGAACTGCTGTGTGGTTGAACCTTGCAAATTTTCATTATAAAACATACTTTAGCAATAACAGACAAATCTTAAAACCTTACATGTACACATGTGAAATCTCAATTATTCTTTTTCTTGTATTGTTAAGATAAACAACATCAATATTGCAAGTTGTTAAAATCGGCAACTTATTCGCTCCCGCAAATACATTCTTTTATATTTTGCCCTACTCTAAACAATTGCAAAATATCTATTTTTAAGCAAAAAAGCGGTACATTTTTCAAATTTTCATTTAAAATACAAAGAGGGCGCGCTAATGCAAATCTTTCAAATAAGTAGAGCAAACGCTTTGGTTTTCTTCAGTTGGCTGATTGCTCTATTATCCATTTTCACATTGGCAGGCTGCAGTAATGATAAAAACTTCATAGAAATACGAACCGAAATGGATTTATATAATATCCGATATAACTTATTGGGCAATTATACTCTTCTCAATGATATAACCTTAAACACAACATTAGATGCCTTAAGCGGTTGGGAACCAATAGGCGATAATGTCAATAGTTTTACAGGTATCTTTGAAGGCAACGGACATAAAATCAACAATTTATGGATAAATAGACTTTCGACCACTTATGTCGGACTTTTCGGATATTTAAGGGACGCCCGGATAAAAAATCTTGGAGTTGAGATAGATAGTTCAAAAGGCGGAGTGAAAGGACATAATAATGTCGGCAGTATAGCAGGAATGGTTAATGATAGCAGTATTACAAACAGTTATTCAACAGGAGACGTTAGCGGAGGTAGTTTTATCGGTGGTATAGCAGGAGATATTTTTAAGGGTGAAATTACAAATAGTTACTCTAATGGGGATATTAGCGGAAGCAGTTATATCGGAGGTATCACGGGAGAGCTTAGTATATCGGCCGATATCGTAAACAGTTACTCAAAAGGAAATATCAGCGGAGGTAGTTTTGTTGGCGGTATAGCAGGAATAGCTGGTATATCCGCAAGCATCATAAACAGTTATTCGATGGGAAATATCAGTGGAAACAACTATATCGGCGGTATTGCGGGCGAAGTTAGTATGTCCGCCACAGTTTTGCATAATGTTGCAATAAACCAAATCATCAATGGCAGTAATGCAAATCGCATAGTTGGATATAATAGCGGCGGCACCGTACATGATAATTTTGCATTAAACATAATAAAAGTAAATGATAGCTCTATGGTGTCAAACAACAATCTTAACGGCGAAGACAAATCGGATATGGAACTAAAAATCCAATCAACTTATGAAAATTTAAGCTGGCGCTTTGGCAACTATAAAATAAATCCTTGGAAAATAGACGAAAGCAGTAGCTATCCATATTTTTATTGGCAAAAATAGATAAACAACCTATCTTTTCAAAATAGAACAATACATGCAAAACCCCCTGTACAAATCTTTTATCATCTATATAAAACCCGCTACATGTAAGCAGTGATGCTAATGCCCAACAAAAATAAAGCAAACTTTAACGCCATCTCTACATGCAACAAATCAAACTTGTCAACATATTTAAAAATCAGTATAAAATGCCAAAAGCTCACAAAGCTTTATATCTTGCATGTACAAAATACCTTTAAAAATTAAACAAAAAAACTGATATATTTTTTCATAATTATAAAAATAAAAGAGTATTTATGTAAATTTCACAAACAAAAGCAACCGTTTTGATTTTTAGTTGAGAATTCTTTTTTTGGCGGTAAAATAAAATGTGCAAAAAAGCTTTTTTACCCATACTTTCATATCGTTATCTTTGTCTACATATCTCGTCGAAAAGTTTCAATTTTCGCAATATTTGACATATTCGTATTTTTTAATCAAACAACTTTTGAAGTAAATCTTTAGAGGAAAAACTCTACGAATTTGTCGAAGTGCACTCTAATTTCACCATAATAATACGCGATTAGACCACCATAAATCAAAAACGCCATCGCAATGGTATTTGTCGCTTGCTTTCAAGACTTACATTAAGCTGCAAAAGAGCGACGATGGGCATACCAAGTTCGCGCGCTAAAAGTTTCAATCCTCTTACTTCAAGATGTCTCTCTTTGCCGCTTATCATCAATTACAAATAATCTATAATAATTATTAAATTATTATCGTTAATCATGATGATTCGAGATTACTCTTATTAGCTCCAAATTATAAATTTAAAACGGTCATTCCTATGTTGGAACAGTTACGAAATCGGAACTGCCGCTTTTACAAGTTTGGCAAATTTTACGCCCTTAAGAGCTGAGATTTTTTGTGAAAAACTAACGATATCGTCAGCCATACCCTTTAGCATTACCGTCTCAAGACAATTTTCGTGATTTATATGCACATGTGTGTTACACATTATGTGAACATTTGCATCGTGTTGAACTTCAGTGATTTTTTGAACCAAATCATTTTGGTGATGCGTATATATGATAGTTAAAACGCCGATAACTTCGTCATATCCCCCCTCCCACTCGTCTTTTATCATCTTTTCTCTTATCAAATCTCTGATAAACTCACTTCTTGAAGCATAACCTTGCTCCGTAACTTTTTTATCAAGCCCATCCAAAAGAGCTTCGGGAAGCGAGATTGTAAAACGTATTATTTTGTCCATAATTTGTGCACCTAAATGAATATTTATCGTATGGTAATATTAAAATACTTAGTGTTTTATAAATCATACATGCACACTCAAATCAGATTACCAAGATAGACAAATGTATTTATTGTACATGTATCATCTCGCTAAAATACTTTTATTTAAAAATTACTCGTGTGCATCATTTGTTTTAGTGAATGTATTTATAAAACTCTACATGTATATAATCTTTCAAGCTAAAAAACTTATTTGAGAAGTTAAATTGCTTTGCGCTAAATATCACTTTGCATAAAATAAGCATTCAATATTTGAATTACTCATTCTTGTTTTTTTGAGATAATTATTATTTTCACGATAAGATAAAAAGTGCAGTTAAAAACAGCAGTACATGTATAAGTTATCAAAAGATATATGTTTTATATATTTTTTGACTAAAAATCGCCGATAAAAAGACTTTTTGAAAAGCGAAATGCATAAACTTCAAAAATCACGTAAAGCGCTAAAATGGAAAATTTTCTCGCCTATATCAAGCTTTTTATACTTTCTTCTAACTTGTTTTTTGGAGTAAGACCTAAGTATTTATTGGCAAGTTTACCCTCTTTATCATACATGTAAAAAACTGGTACGCCATAAATACCGCCGACTGCGCGCGATAGATAATCAACTGATTGCGTATCCGATATAACTTTAAATTTTATATCATAATTTTTCAATATCTCTATATCTTTATCAAATCCCAAGCTTCCGCCCATAACACCGACAATTTCAAAGTTTTGGGCATATTTTTCATCAAAAAAATTGATATAAGGTATAGCTTCTTTGCAAGCTCCGCAATCGCTTGAAAAGAAAAAAAGCATAAAAGGTTTGTTTTCCTTTAACGTTATCGTTTTATTTGAAGCTGAAAAAAAAGTCGTGATGGAAGTTTGACTGTTTAAAGCTATGTGATTTTTTTCGCCGATTTTTGAACAACCGCTAAAAATGGCAATCAAAACGGCGAAAAATAGTATCTTTTTCATAAAACTTCCAAGATTTTCTCTCTGCTTTTTTCCCACGAAGACATACCAAAAATCTTATATTTTACTGTGCCATTTTTATCTATAATAAACATTGTCGGCACAACAACAACGCCGTATCTTTTTTTGGTGATATCAAGATCGTCTTTTAAAAGCGTAAATGTGATTTTATATTCATCTTGAAATGCTTTCATGTCTTCTATGGAATTGTCCGAATTTATACCTATAACTGCCAAATCCTCGCTGTACTCGTTTTGTAACTCTTGCAGTTTTGGCATCTCCATCATACAATGATGACAACCTTTCTCCCAAAATCTAATAACGATGACTTTATTTTTGAACTCATCAAGTTTTACACTTTTGCCCTCTAAATCCTTAGCGGAAATCTCAGGCGCTTTTTCATTATTTTTAACGCCGCCATCTGTTTGAGCAAATAGGGTTGAAAGTATAAAAAATGCCGCAAAAATGATTTTTTTTATCATAATCTTCCTTTTTTTTGATAAATATTTTTGTTGTGTTCTATTTTCCCGTGATGAAGATATACTATCCTATCTCCAAGTTCTCCAAGTTCCGGATTGTGCGTAATGACTATGACTGTTTTGCCTTCGTCTCTTAGTTTGCCGAGCAACTCAAAAACAATCTTTTCGTTTTCTTCGTCCAAATTTCCGGTAGGTTCGTCTGCTAGTAAAATTTCCGGATTGTTGATAAGCGCTCTTGCTATGCAAAGTCTTTGCTGTTCGCCTCCAGAAAGCTCTGATGGTCTATGCGTCAGACGATGAGAAAGTCCCACTTTTTCAAGCACCTCTTTTGCATCTTCTTCGTCTATCGCGCTATGATAGTATTGTGAAAGCATCACGTTTTCCAGCGCAGTTAGATAAGGTATGAGGTGAAATTGCTGAAAAACAAGTCCTATTTTTTCACGGCGAAAAACCAACTGTTGTTTCTCATTAAGTTTACTGGCGTCAATACCTTCCAAAAGATATTCACCGCCTGTTGGAGTATCCATCAAAGAGAGTATATTAAGCAGAGTCGTTTTCCCAGAACCCGAAGGTCCCATTATATTTACCCATTCGCCACTGTTTACTGTAATATTTACTCCATCAAGAGCCGTTACTTCTCCAAAATGTTTTTCTATATTTTTTAACTCTACAATAACCGACATTTATTCTCCTCGCAGTATATTAGCTACTTTTATATTGAGTGATTTTTTTATAGGATAATAAGACGCGCACGCAGCGGAAATCAACGATACTAAAACAGCTGTGGGAACAGATAAAAATCTAAAATCAATTCCGGAACCAAATATCGCAACGCCAAGCGCTTGAGAGAGTAAAAATCCGCCGAATGCCCCTATCAATGAAGCCGTAAAAGTTATAATAAAAGTTTCCGCTCCAAAAAGCGTCGCTATACTGCTTTTTGATGCCCCCAATGCTCTTAAAAGCGCTATCTCCTTTACTCTGGAAAAGATAATGGAGCTGAGCGTAGTGTTCACGCACATTGACGTTATAACTAAAACCGTAAAAGCCACAAGCGCCATAAGCAGTTTTATCTTATCTAATATCAACCCTTCCGAGCGTGAAATTCTAGCCAATGCTCTTGCATTTAATTCGCTATTGCTTATATTTTCACCAAGCGACGTTAACTCTCCGAAATTGCCAAGAACAACGGCTTCGGCAAAATTTATATAATTCTCTTTTTTTAATATCTTTTGAGCAAGCGGCAAAGATATAAATAAAATGTTATCTTCCGCCTCGCCTGTTGAAATTATGCCCTTTATCTTTACCTTTGCATTATTTTTGCTATCTTCGCTATTTATGATATCAACGTCAGAACCCACTTTAAGTTCCATCTTTTTAGCCAAATCCACGCCCACAATTGCGTTTCTTTCGTCAAAATCCACATTTATATAAGAACCGTTTCTTATTTCTAAAAATGGCTTTGTTTTTTTCATCTGTGCAAAATCAACGCCAGCTATCACGCCGTTTCCAAGGCTTAAGCGAGCTATTCCGTAAAGATATGGCGAATTGCCCAAAAGTGAATTTTCATCTATTTTTGAAATAGCGTTTAGATACTCGTCAAATAAAATATAAGAATCATTCTTGCCGGTTATAACAAAATTTGCGCCGTAAGCTTTTAGCTCTTTGTTCATTTTGGATTCTATGTCAAGATAGATATTTGTAAATGCCGCGGTTATCGCCGAACCTAAAGCTACAGAGATAAATATGATAGATACTCTAACAAAACTAAAGGTCAAACTTTTAAATATTACCTTTAGGAAAAAGCCGACTCCTTTTCTATTTTCTTTCATAAAGCACCTCTGCGGGCAGTAGATTTATCACATTTTTAATCGGCATAAGCGAACCTATGACGGCTATCAAAAGAGCAAAGCTTATCGTGATAGGCATAATTATCCAACTTATTGCCACGCTGTGAGAAAATATAAAAAACGCCATCAGTATAGATACGGCATATCCGAAAAACGCTCCGATAACTCCTGCAAAGAGAGCTACTATAAGAGATTCAAATAAAAATAGCAGATAAATTGACACATTGTTAGCTCCAAGAGCTTTTAATAGTCCTATCTCTTTTTTTCTTCTGTGAATTTCCGAAGCCATCAAAGACGATATGCCGATGGATGCGGCTATGAGTGCTAAGATGCTGACTATACCCATTAAAGACTGTATTTTTTTTACTATTTGACTTTCGCCTTCGCTTGTTTTCATAAGAGCTTTTGCACTCGCGTCTTTGTACTCTTCTTCTATCTGGTACGCTATGGAGCCGACATATGCCGAACAATACCACTTGTCGTGTTCTATGGCGTTTAGGGTATCTATATTGCGTCTTGCTTTTACGGATAAATCATCCTCCGGAATAGTAAGAGCGGAAACTTCTATCCACGAGATTTTACCGCTTTTGTTTAAGAGTTCATTTGCGAGTTTGAGCGGCATAATGACTTTATAGTCGGCGTTTTCACCCTCATGTACAACACCTTCTATCTTAAGCGTTTTTTCATTTATTGTTATGGTATCGGATGGTTTCAATCCTCTCTCTTTTGCTAAACTTTCGCCGATTAACACACTATTTGCCGAGTCGTCTTCTATCCAATCTCCTTCAATTTTCCAAAAAGGATATAGCGTTTTAATTCCTGTAAAAAAATCCTCATCCTCAAGAGCTATTTTTTTATCAAAATATGTCCCGACTATGTCAAATTCATCTCCGTTTTTTGACGTTACTTTGCCCTCTAAAAACGGAGCGAAAGAGACGACATTGTTTCGCCAAAATATATCTTTTATACTTGATATATACGTCTCATCCAAATAAACCTCATTTTGCAAAGGCTTAAACTCTTCTGCTCCTATGTCAAAATTCAAACTTCCGCCGCGCGGTAAAACTATAATATTTGAGCCGTAGTTTCTAAGTTCTTTTGCCAATTTATCGCCTATCCCAAGCGTGATATTTAACATGGAGGATATCAGCATAGAAGCTAAAAAGATAGTAAAAAACGCTAATAATTTTTGAGTTTTATTACCAAATATTGCGCTTTTTATTATTTTAAACTCCATCATTGTCGCCCTCTTTCAATGCCGTAAATCCTTGCGCTCTCCAATAGGTTTGTTTAAAATCCGCAGCATATTGTTGTGCATTTTTCATAAATTCCCTATAATTTTCTTCTGTTTCAAAAAAATATGTTTTTCCACCGTACATGTAACTGAAAGGAGCTTTTAAGTTAATAATTTTTCTGCCGCTCACGGGATCTATTACCTCTTTTTCTACTATCTCATTAAAATAATTAACACCTTTTTCAATAGTTTCAAGCTTTATGGTTATATATTCGCCGTCAAACTCATAAGGAAAAGGTATCGGATTGCATCCGCCCTCTTTTCCAACGGAAGGTAAGAAAATTCTTACATTGCAAGATATGCATATAAGCTCATCGCCATTTTTTATATATCCCATATCTCCGCAAATCATACAAGAGTCAAATACTGCTACAGGCGATGGTTTATCGGGAAATCTATTGAGAGCAAAAAACCTTATCTTATTTCCGGCATCCGTGATATATGCAAATCTATGCAGTTTATTGTCCTTCAATAATTCAAATGGTATTTTAAATTCGTTGTTTACAGGTTCTATAACCTTGGCTTCTGAGAGTTTCGGGGGTTTTGAAGCGTAAAAATCATAATAAAACATTATGCCATTTGTCGCAACAAGCACGACAAGAGTAAGTTTTGACACATTAAAAGTATTTTGTATAAGAGCTTTTGTTTTTCTAAATACAACGCTTCCGACAACATTTTTTTCGGGTAATTTCGGTAAAGCGCATAAGTAAAATCCCATCAAACAAAGAACTAAAAACGAATAGACATACGGCAAAAACGAACCGTAATAAATAAGTTTTGCCACTACGGATAAAAGTAATGCGTTTGTATCTAAAATGCCAAAGCGCATAAGCTCCAAAGCGCCATCCGCAAGCAATCTTAAAATAAGCAAAATAGTCATTATAAAAATGAATAAAACAGTAATTTTATTTGATATTTTTGAAGCTATATCTCTCAAAAGCAGATATAAAAATGTCAACAACCCGAATCCTAAAATTACAAAACCAAAAGATACGATAGAAAGCGTATCCAAAAGTTCACCGCCAAAGAGTTGAAAATCGTACGAGATAACTCTATAGTAGATATTAAAACAAAAAATAAGCAATGAAGCAATTATTATCTTAAAAATTCTTACATGTAAGACAAAAAAGAAAGATAAAAGCAGAAGTAAAAAACTTGCAAGAAAATAGCTTGCGGTTTTAAGTTCGTTTATAACTAAAAAATCATTCGCAATTTTGAAAAATGTAAGCGCACAGATGCTGCCTGCAATAGCGCTGACGAAAAAATCTTTTACGGATATTCTTTTGTTCCAAAGAGCGAGATATATAATAATTCCGAAATAAGCTTGTATGGTGTGAAAAAAATAAATAGACATAAAGGAACCTAAAATTTTTTAAAAGTTTTTATTATACAGTCAAAAGAGTAAATATACGTAAGCAAAGAGAAAAACTCTCTTTGCCTCGTTTCATAAATTTATTTAATGCCCGTATATTTGAAATCAAATTCAAGTGAAAAAGGTTCAAACCATTTTCCAACGCCGGTAGCTTTATCGGAATGTCGTCCAAAACCTTGTTTTTGTGGATTTTCTATCGTGTATTTCAAATGGTAATTGCCAACTCCCAACATCTTGATGTTTGCTCCGTAATGCGGACCGTCAATCGCTACCATAGGCATAAATGTTCCGCTCTTTTTCGCACCCGTATCTTTGTTGGTTAATTCATAAGAAACAGCAAGATATGGTATCCATTCGCCGTCTCCAAAACCATTTTGATTGCCTTCTATAGCGTGAATATCAGCTTCCAAGTGAATATCTGCTTGTGAAGGAGCCAAATCTATACCTTTAGGTTCCATATCTATAGGCGAAAGATAAACGGCGGCTATAAGCATATTGTTTATCTCAACCTCTTCTCCTATCGGAAACTCTTTAAACTCATCGGCTGCTGCCGCGTTTAAAACGAAAACAGTAGCCATAGCTACAAATGACCTTGTCAATAATTTGACCATCTTTTTCTCCTTATTTAAGATATGTTTTTATCAAAAGTCTAAAAACTAAAATCTATTTTAAACTCGCGCTGTTTTTTGTGTAAATTTTTTCGTTTTTTGTTTTGCTGTCGCTATTATCTTTTGTCTCTTTGGTTCTGTTTTTTATCAACACTGTTCCTATGATAATTCCCAAAATCAATGCCATTTGAGGCAACAAACTCTCTATATAAGGATATATTCCAAGCCATGTAACAGTCGGAAATCCTTCTAAAATGGTAGGCTCTATTATTTTGCCCTCAACCAATTCCATGATGCCTTTACCCATAAAAACCACAGACATGTAAAAAATAATTGCGCTTGTTATGATAAAAAATGGTTTTATAGGTATCTTGACCGCTCCTGCTCTTAGAAGAAAAAATAAAATCGTAAGCAGTATCAAGCCTATGATAAGACCTGCAGCTACCGCGCTGTATCCGAGTGCATTTTTAGCGTCAAAAAGTATCGCTTGATAAAATAAAACCGTCTCTGCGCCCTCTCTATATACAGCTAAAAATACCGTAAACCAAAGAGCTTTTGCCGAACCGCTGCTAAGAGAGTCTTTCACTTTGCCGGATATATAGCGCGACCATTTTTTTGCATGAGCATTTGATAAAAGCCAAAATCCGACGTAAAAGAGTAAAAGTACGGCTACCAGCATCGTTACGCCCTCAAGCATCTCCCTTGATTCTCCGGAAGCGTTAAAAAGATAATTCATAACAAAAGCGGTTGCAAAACTAAAAATTATAGCCGTCCAAAGCGAACTATGAACAATGCTCAATCTATCGCTATTACCGCTTTTGATGAGATAGGCGATAACTGCCGCAACAACTATCAACGCCTCAACTCCCTCTCTCAATATAATGATTAAAGAGTAGATAAACAACGACCAAGGGGTTGCAGAGTTTGAAAGTTTTTGCGCTCCCTGCTCTATTTCGCTATATAGTCTTTGTAAAGCCGCTTCAACTTTATCTATACTTCCACCGCTTTTCATAATAGCCACTATCTCGCTGAAAGTTCCCTCTATTACCAATTTTAACGTACTATCAATCGCTCCTACTTTAATTTCCATTCCGCTTGCTTCAAATATATCAAAATAGGCGTTTTGGACGATATCCGCAGCTTTTTTAACATCGCCGCTTTTATAAGCGTCTAAAGCTTTTTCTCCCTCAGCTTTGATATTTGCCAATACTTCAAAATAGTTTTGAGACGGTATATCCTCTTCGGACATTTGTACATCAACTACGGCAAGTTCGGCGGCGGCGCTTGGAAGTTGATTTAACGCCAAATAGATATTGTTTTTTAATTTTAAAATGTCATTTTGTAAAGCTTGGATATCGTCTAAAGAGTCTATACTGATGATTATTCGCCTCATCTCATTTTGCATCTGTCCGTCTCTTGCTTGAGAGAGATGTTTTCTTATGGCAACTTCTGCCATACCGTTTCTATAATCTTCAAATTGCGCGCTTCTTATGAACTCTTTAGCCTTTGCCTTGTCGCCGTTTTCAAACGCTTCAATACTTTTATTGAATTTTTCATTCATATTGTCGTATAAAGTCTGCCATCTTATATCCAAATCCTGCAAAACTTGTTCGCTGTCCGTGCCTGTTGCATCATCGCTTTGCGAAGCAGCGACTGTTATCACAACTCCGCCTTGAAGCTTTGGCAACACTTCATCCATATCAGCATTTAGACTCTCAACCGTAGCTCTTACTTCGGATATCGCCGCGCCGTTTTTGATTAAATTTCTGATTTTTGTAAATTTTCGTTCCATATTCCAAGCTTTTTTGCTTGAAATATTTATTCTGATCGGACCTTCTAAATTTTCAAAAAGTTCAAAATATGCGCTTTGGGCAACTTCTCGCGCTTCGTCTTGTTTGCCTTCTTCATATAATCCGATGCTGCTTTCAAATCTATCTTTTACTCTATCTACCAAATCTTGATAATCATACTCTCTAGCAAATATAGGAACTAAAAACAATACAAAAAAAATCCAAACTATTTTTCTCATCAAAATTATTCTCCAATACAAAACAATGATACTTATTATCAATAAAATAAAAAAGTAGTTTGAATTTTATACTTTATAAGCTTTATAAATAATAAAAAAATAATCATTATCATTTGACAAACTTTTATGATAATCAATAAGCTTTATAAATGATATTTGAGAGTTGTAATTTTTATTTTAAAAAAGCGGTTCTGTATCGCTTACTCTTTTTGCGTCTCTTTTTGATTTGTTAAAAATTGCAAATAGTCGCTGATATTGATGAGTGAAAATGTAACTAAAAATATCATAAGACCGGGAAAAAAACTAACCCACCACGCAACATCTATAACCTCTTTGCCCTCAGATATGATACTCCCCCAACTTATATCGGGCGGCATAACGCCTATCCCTAAAAAACTAAGTCCGCTCTCAGCCAATATCGCTCCGCTAAGCGAAAATGTAAAGCTTATAAAAAATATGGGAGCCAAAAGAGGAGCAAAGTACTTAAATATGATTTTTGACTTTGACACATTTGCAAGTTTCAATACTTTTATAAATGGCTGTGAATTTATCGCAAAACTTTCGCTCCTAACCAATCTTGCCATACTCATCCAACCGGTTATTGATATGACTATGATAAGCGTTAAAGCTGAAGCGTTGATATAACTTATAAGCGCCAATAAAAGAAAAAATGTCGGAAAAGTGAGAAACAAATCTATTATCACTACGATGACTTTATCTGTATTTTTTGCAAAAAATCCAGCACTTATTCCTACAACAAGACCTGTCAGACTTGCTATCATAGCGCTGCAAAATCCTATAAAAAGCGATACTTTCCCGCCCTCTATCATGCGGGCTAATATATCCCTCCCCAACCTATCCGTACCCAAAATGTGCGATAAATCAGGAGCCTCTAAAAGCGTTTTTGAACTCATATCGTAAGGCGATAACGGATATATAAAGCCTCCCAAAAACGACAATAAAACTATAAAAGCTAAAATCGTAAAACTTGCTATAGGCGCTTTTTTCATATTATCTTTTCCATAATTTATAAAAATATTTTTAGTGCGATTTTACTATTCAATCAAAACTCCTACATGTAGAAACTTATTGAGCTATTGCCGAAAGTTTTTGTTTTTAAAAATTCAAAATTTTTTATGGAATTTGGCATTTTAAAAGAACTTATATGCTCAAACGCGGCAAGTTTCACTTTTGATTTTGGCAAGGATGCAAACAACTCTATAGTTTTGTTATAAATATCGCCCATTCCTTCTCTTATATCAAACGGCGGGTCAAAATAGAAAAATGCCGCCTCTTCTAAGTTTTGTATGATTTCGGGAAGCTTCACAAACGTATCGTCCAAAAAACAGACACTATGCATTTCTTTAAAGTTTTCACAATTTTTCTTTAAGATACTAAATGCAGTTTTATCTTTCTCTATAAAATAAGCCGTCTTAGCTCCGCGGCTTAACGCTTCAAGTCCCATACTGCCGCTTCCTGCGAATGCTTCTACAAAACAAGCGTCCAAAATATCAAATTGAACGGTATTAAAAAACGATGATTTTATTATCGCCTTTGTGCTTCTTGTCGTATTTTTTGAAGGCAAAAGCAGTTTTTTACCTTTAAATTTACCTCCTAAAATAGTTACATGTAAGCTTTTTTGCGTCAATTTTAACACTTCCTTTTCAAAAAAATATCGGACAAAATTGTAACATACTTTCATTAAGCCATATGCCAAGCTCCTTAAAAAAAGTAAAAATAAGGGATTTATAATCCTTTTTTAAATATCCTATCGTTTTTACACGATTTAAATCAATTCGGAGTTTTTATGAAACAAATTTTAATGGGTAATGAAGCTATAGCGTTAGCGCTTATGCATTCAAATATTCAGATGATTTCCGGATATCCCGGAACTCCATCCAGCGAAATTATCACCAATTATCAAAAATTAATAAACAAGTACAATATAGACGCTTACGCGCAATGGGCGACAAATGAAAAAGTAGGTTTTGAGGTAGCGTACGCAGGAGCTATAACGGGAAAAAGAGCGTGCGCGACTATGAAGCAAGTGGGTCTTAATGTGGCAAGCGACGCATTGATGAGCGCAGCTTATATCGGAAATACTGGGGCTATGCTTTTAATAAGCGCAGATGATCCCGGATTTTATTCGTCTCAAACCGAACAGGACAGCAGGAGTTTCGCTAAATTTGCAAAAATTCCGGTATTTGACCCTTCAACTCCGCAAGAAGCTTACGATATGACAAAAGCAGCCATAGAGCTTTCTGAAAAATTTCAAACCATAGTTATGCTTCGTCCGGTTATGAGAGTATGCCACGCGAGAGAGATTTGCGAAGTAGATGAAACGCATGAATTTATCGCGCGTGAAGGCAATTTTAAAAGAGATGCTTCAAGATGGGCTGCCGTACCAAGAGGCGGAAGATTTGCTCAAGGTTTAGATCAGATAAAACGAATAGAAGAGTTGAAGCATTATAATTACGAACTACTTATAAAACCGAAACTAAAAGATTTAAAAGGCAATAAAACGCTTTGTCTTACCAGCGGAACAGGCGACGGCTATGCAAGAGAATGTTTGAAAGAAACAGGCATTAAAGCCGACATTTTAAAGATTGATATGCCTTATCCTCTGCCAAAAAACGAGCTTGAAAAGTTATTTGAAAAATACGAACTTATAATTATTTTTGAGGAAAGCCATCCTTGCATGGAAGAGCAACTCTCAAGTGATAAAATACGCGCTAAATTAACAAAAGACGTACATGTAATAGACGAATTTACAAAAGAGAAAGTTTTGCAAACATTTATCAATGTAGGACTTTGGGATAAAGAAAATATTTATAAAAACGCCCATTATGACAAAGAATTACCGGTGCGCCCTCCGAATCTATGCCCAGGCTGTCCTCATAGAGATATATATTGTGCGATAAAAAAGACATTTCGTGAAAAAAGCTCTATATTTCCTTCCGATATCGGCTGTTATACTTTAGGACTCAATCAAAATGCTATTGATTTGGTTCTATGTATGGGCGGAAGTATTGGAGCTGCCAGCGGTTTTAGCATAGCCGATCCTAAAAAAACAGTGGTAGCGACTATAGGCGATAGTACATTTTTACATGGCGGAATCCCTGCCCTTATAAACGCCGTATATCAAAAACATAAATTTATTTTGATTATTATGGATAACTCCACAACGGCAATGACGGGACGCCAAACAACGCCGGAGCGCGTCGCGCCGGAAAGTATTGATATAAAACGCATAGTGGAAGGGTGTGGAGCTGTCTGCTTTGAATATTTATATAAGCCCAATATCAAAGAAATAGCAGTCTTTATGGAAGGGTTGAAAAAAAACCTTGAAAATGCAAACGGTCCTGTTGTAGCGGTCATGAGAGAGTTTTGTATACTTGATAAAGAGCGTTCAAAAGAGTTTTTGCCAAATAAAAAAGCAAAAGTCAATCAAGACAAATGCATTGCATGTAATAAATGTATAACCAAACATAACTGCCCGGCTTTCAAATACAATGAAAACGGTAAAGTTGAAATTGACTTGTTTTTGTGTATCGGCTGCACGACATGTATAAACGGATTGTGTCCTACAAACGCATTTGAGCTAGCATAAGGAGAAAAAGTGAAATATCAAGTAGTAATAGCTGGTTTTGGCGGTCAAGGCGTCGTATTTTTGGTAAAAGTTCTCTCCATCGCTTCAAGCCTCAAAAATGAAAAGTGCTTAGGGACCGAAAACCACGGTATGAGCCAAAGAGGCGGCTCAGTGTCTTGTTATGTAAAAATAGGCGATTTTAGCTCGCCGGCTATAGACGAAGGACAAGCCGACTTGCTTATCGCGTTAGAAGGCAACGAAGCTCTTAGAAATATTCAATTTTTGCAAGCGCAAAGCGGAATCATAGTAGTAAACGCCGATAAAAATTTTCCGAAATTAAATTATAAAACTATAAAAATAGATGCATTTTCAAAAGCAAACCAAAATATTTTCAACATACAAGCGCTGAATGTCTACATGCTTGGCATCTGTCTTGCGCGCGCGCAAAATTTCCCTTTTACGCAAGATGATATAGAAAAAGCCATACATGTAATGAACGAAAAAGTTGCCGATAAAAATATCATAGTTTTGCGTCAAGCCATAAAAGACGCGAACGAGGAGGACATATGATTTGGTCAAAAGAGGAGTCTTTGTCGCGCGATGAAATGTCCGCACTTCAAAGCAAAAGGTTGCAAGATACAGTATCAAAAGTTTATGCAAAAGTACCGTTTTACAAACATAAATTTGACGAGCTTGGTACAAAACCGCGAGATATCACAACTATAGCAGACGTAGCAAAATTGCCGTTTACAAAAAAACAAGACTTGCGCGACAATTATCCGTTCGGACTTTTTGCCGTTGATAATTCCGAACTTATCAGAATACACAGTTCCAGCGGCACAACGGGCAAACCAACTGTTGTAGGCTATACAAAATTTGACATAGACGTTTGGGCTGAAGGTGTGGCAAGAGTGCTTACAATGGGCGGCATTACAAAAAATGATATTGTACATGTAGCGTATGGATACGGACTATTTACAGGCGGTTTGGGTCTTCATGACGGAGCTACAAAAGTCGGCGCAACCGTCGTGCCAAGTTCTGGTGGATTTACCTCAAGACAAGCGATGCTTCTAAAAGATTTTGGCGCAACTGCGCTCGCTTGTACTCCTACGTTTGCTATGCATATTTTGGAGACTGCACTGCATGAGGGGTATGATCCGAAAAAAGATTTCAAACTAAAAGCGGGATTTTTCGGCGCTGAGCCTACGAGCAGAGGGTTAAAGGATGAATTGGCAAAGGGTTTAAATATTAGTTATCACGATATTTACGGTCTTTCGGAAATAATAGGTCCAGGCGTTGCCGGCAATTGCAAGCACAGCAAAGATTTGCATATATTTGAAGACCACTTTTATCCTGAAATAATTGACCCTAATACTTTAGAAGTACTGCCGTACGGAGAAAAGGGCGAACTTGTCATCACCTCTTTGACGAAACAAGCTCTTCCTATTATCAGATACAGAACAGGGGATGTAACTATATTAAATCCTGAAGTTTGTAAATGCGGCAGAACGCAAGTTCGCATGAAAAACATTATGGGCAGAGTTGATGATATGTTGATTGTGAACGGCGTAAACGTATTTCCGTCTCAAGTAGAACATGTATTGTCAAATATTGATGAGATTACGCTCAACTATCAAATCATTGTTGACAAAAAAGGCTATCTTGATAAGCTTGACGTTATGGTTGAAGTTACGGAAGATATGCCTATGGACAGCATAGGAGCGCTTGAGAGAGTACAAAAGAAGATACAAAACGAGCTTTTGAGCAATCTTTATATTCACGCTAATGTCAAATTGGTTGAGCCAAGAACCATTGAGCGTTCGCAAGGAAAAGCGGTGCGCGTTGTTGATAAAAGGAGTTTAAAATGAAATATTTTGTGAAACAACTTACGGTATTTTTGGAAAATAAACCCGGAGAGCTTGCCTCCTTTACCCATATTTTAAGAGATAAAAATGTCAATATCAACTCTTTAATACTTGTAGAGTCCACGGAATATGGGCTTGTACGCGCCATCGTAGACAATCCGCAAAAAGCAAAAGCCGTATTGGAAAGCGCTGGTTTAAGTGTAAGATTTAGCGACGTTTTGGCTGTCAAAATAAAAGACGAAGTAGGAAGTTTTGATAGAATAGTAACTATTTTGAGCAAGAATGATATTAATATCCTATACACTTATAGTTTTTACTCTGCAAATAGCGGAATTTTCATCTTTAGCGTTGATAATTTGCAAAAAGGCGTCAATGTACTTTTAGATGCAAAAGAAAACGTTTTGGAAGCAGCGTATTTTTATGAGTAATTAATTAAATTTTTTTAATTCACTTATGAAGTGCTGCGTTTTATTATGGCTATATGATTCGTAATAATCTTTAGTCGGTTTTGAAAAATAGAATAACTATTTTGGAAAATTTTTATATAATACTTTGCGATATCGTCATAGTTTTTTATTGGTCTATAAGCTTATTCTTCAATTTTAACTACTAACTATTCTATGCCTTGCTTAAAAATACCTATTAATTTATTTAAAATAATTTGTAATGCACGTTAAGCGCTCATCTGTCTTTCTAAAAAATAAGTTGATATAAAATTATCTGGAATATTCTCATTTTTTGTAACAAAACCAGTGTATTCTTTTGGTTAAAAACTCACACAATAATTAATAATGGCGCAACTTCAAAAAGTCACATACATTTTTATTATCTAATTTTACAATCATAAAAATATATGTTAATTTCTCCACTGTACCTAATTAAAACTAGCATTCTAAACCGCCCATTTGTTTCACTTTAATTGTAAGGTATTTTATTTTTCATTAGAAATTTTCATTCACAATTAAATCAAAATCTATATCGCAACTAATTCCTTTACTTTTTAAATCCATATTTCTTTTCTCTATTCTCAAATGCTTCTTTGCCACCTTCCAATATTTCGCAAACGTGCTCTCTAATTCCTTGTGATTCAAGAACTGTGCTTATCCCATCATCTTTCTGCATTGTGTTTTCTAAACTGCCATTTAGGTATTGAAACTTAATATTGTCTTTATTCAAACTGTTTTTACCGTTTTGGTTAGCAACAATCACATTTTCTGCATCAGCACTAACCACAACATTAGGATTGTGTGTTACAAGAATGATTTGTCTCTTCTTTTTTTTTGCTCGCAAATATTGTACTAATTCGTTATAAATTGCTCGGTTATCTAAACTATCTTCGGGTTGGTCTATCATAATTGGACATTCTTTTGTGCTAAATTCCAACAATAACTTCAAAATAACAAAAGCCTGTTTCCCTTGTGACATCTCAGAAAATATATCATTTTGATAGAATAATTCAAAGGAAATATCAAACCAATTTGTAGTAAATAATTCTTTGACGACATTTTCAGCATTATTTCCCGCAATAAATTTCAATTCATTTTTTAGTGCCTTATTTAGAAAATCAGTTACTTGTGTACTTAATTGTTCTTTATAGTTTGTATTAAAATCGGATATAATTTTTTTGCGTTCTGTGCTATCTTTATACATTCTACTCTCAAGAAAATCTTGTTGTTTCTGTTGTTGAAAATCAATATATGGCTCTATTTTAACTCCTTCGTATTCTATTTTTAGGCTTTGAACAAGGGATTGTGCATTTGATTTATAAGAATTGTGGTCTGTAATTATTTGAGCAATCGCAGCATTTTTGCGAGAATCGAATTGATTTAATTTTTTTTCAAATCCTTTTATTCCCTGCAATTTGTTGTTTTCTTCTTTCAACTTATTCTGAATATCATTCAGTTCTTTATTGTTGCTGTAATACTGCGTTCCTTTTTTGTACAAATCAGAACTTTTTATGTTTTCAATTTGGGTTTTATATTCTTGCTTTTGGATTTTGATAGTTTCATTTATACTTTCAATATATTTTATCCAATTTGCATTTATATCGGTGCTAAATTTATTAAAAGCATCAGTAATGCTACTTTTTATAGAGGAAGACAAGTCGTCTAATTCGTTAATGTAGTATGCATCAATAATTGATTTGTTTATTATTGTAGAAAGATAAAATAAATCATTATCGGATTGCCGGATAAGTTGTTCTTTCTCTATAATCTCTTTCAATAAGTTTTGATAAGTTTCCAAATCTTGTTGCGTAATCGTGGCATTTATACTCAACTCTTGGATTTTCGTATTTAGCCGTTGTATTTCAGTTTCAACACCTTTTTTATCGCCCTTTTCTTTTAATTGAAGTTGCAAATTTTCAATATCAGTTTGTAACTGAAATACATCTAAAATACTCTTTGACAATGATTTTTTCAATTCATTGCTTTTTGTTTCATAGTCGGTTAAAAGTTTATTTTCGTCTTTATTGCTAATAACCTTTTTAATTAGAGTATCTGTTTTTTCTTTATCCTTCGCTATATCGTGCATATAACTTTGAGGAAAGAAATCAATATCCCTTTCAATACTACTTTCCCCATCACTCCATTTTACAGAAACACCGTCTAAATGATTTTTAATAAAATCTTTTTCATCATCAAATTTTATCTTATCGCTTATTTTTTTGCAATAGATTTCAACAAAGTGGATTTCCCTGTTGAACGACCACCTATTATTGTGTTTAGATTTTCATTCAAATAGATAATACCGTTCCAAAATCCGATTTCATTCAAAACAACAGAATCAATGACCTGATAACCTCTTTTTTCGTCGGGTTTGTCTTGCTGAATTTTTACTCTTTCGTCTACCTCGTAAAGGATTTGCTTTAATCCGTTGAAAGTCAAATCGGCTTTAATCCAACAATAACGGTTATTATCAGGATTAAATAATTTATCTTCGGTATGAGCATCAGAGCCATGAATACAAGGTTTCAACGAGCCACATTTCTGTTTGACTGCTTCGGGCGAATGCTGGGTGTGCTTCCCCGCAAAAAACTTTGTATCGTTTTCATTAGCCGAAAAGATACAATCAGATATTTGATAAATAGTTTTTCGTACTCCGTATAATGAGCCGTTTTCATTTCCAAATAAATCATAATGCTTTTGTATTGCTGAAGCGCCATCATTACTTGAATTGCTGACTATAATCATAATATTTTCCCGTAAATTAGGATTGTTAGCAAGTAGTTTTTTCAAGTTCTCGTGCGAAACAACAAAATTATCTACGCCTTTTTTGTATGTAGAATTATCATCTGTAATAGAACAGTCCAAAGATTTGCCCAATGAAACCATTCCCTGTCTATTCATTAAATAGTCCTGACTTCCGCTTACATATTTTAGTGTATTGAAAAAATCATTATCTAAATTGAAAACATAATCAGGGTTGAAAATGCAGTGTATATTTATCAGTCTGCCTGTATCGGTTACAGGTAACATTCTTAATTCTACATTTGGCAAAATGAAAATTTCGGATATTTTACTTTTTTCTTCGTCAGTAAAAGAAATATTAGTGTTTATATTTTTTTGATATTCAACTACTTGTTTGTAGTTATCAATACTAAAATAATCAGTAATACCGATTGCTTTAATATCTTTTTCTATTGCTTTCTTAAACATTGAAATACAGAAAGTATTGAAATCCACACTTGTAAATTGGTCGTTTTTACTCGTGCCTTTTGTATGAATATGCAAATCCCATTTGCGCCATTCTGAGCCTCTTGTATTTTTTATTTCATCAGCATCCATATTCTTGCTCCTCTGTATTTTTTGCAATCTATTTAACCTTGCAAAATATCACTATAAACAAACAATTTTGGTCGGCATGTAGCACGCATTATAATACTTCCAACCAATTTTTTTATTTGCTCTTAGCAAATCTTAATGAAAAATAACATAATACCACTTAAAAAACAAGGTATATTTTTAACCACTAAATAAAAGGTAAAATATTAAACTAAAAAATAATTTAACTGTTTTTATTTTTTTTAATTTACAACTATTATATGTAATGTATAAAAAACACTCATAATTTTTTAAAAAGTTGTAAATTCTTTTACATGTAATATGACTATGAGAACGACTTATTAAATAATTGATTCATTTTTTAAAAATGAAATTATGTAAATTTATATGATTTTTACGAGTAGATATATTGATAAAAAATTAAAAAAGCGACGAAATAATTTGCCGCTTTTTTAAAGTGTTATTTTTTAACTTTGCGAACTGCGGTTACTTCAATCTCCACAAACCATGCAGGATTTGCAAGAGCAGTAACTTGAAAAACAGATCTTGTCGGTAAATTTGGCTGTTCTTTTGTGCCAAAAAATTTGCGATAACCATTCATAAATCCGTCAAAATCCATTTTTCCAAAAAGTTTTGGGTCACCTACCAAAAAAACTTGCATCTTGATAATATCACCCATTTCCAAACCAAGACTTTTTAATGTCTTTTCAATGCTTTCAAGCGAACTAATAGTTTGCTCTTCCGTGTTGCCGTACGCTTCCACCGACCCTTTCGTAGCATTTGGATTAATGATTGTCGGCACAGCGCCGCTTAGATTAACCACAGTTGCATCAGGCGGAATTTCCACCGCCATTGCAATTGGAAAATCTGAACCGGGCGTTTTATGCAAAATCACATCAGCAGCGTTAGAAACAGTTGATAAAATCGCCAAACAAACAAAAGTCTTAAAAATCAATCCGAATATATTTTTATCATAAAACATATCAACTCCTCATTATAAATTATTTGGGTACATCAGCCGCGCTGACAGCGCCTTTAAAGTCATTTCCAAAGTTTGTGCGAACATAGTTGACAACTTCTGCAATCTGTTCATCTGTCAAATATTCTCTAAACCCAGGCATACCTCTTAATCCGTTTGTAACCGTTTCAAGTGTAGTTTGAGCCGACATCAACCTAACATTACCAACCAATGACGGATAAAAACCAGCACCGTTTGCACCTTTGCCATCAACCATATGACAACCCTGGCAACTTGCCATATATATCTCCCCGCCTTTTTGTGCATCAAATAATCCCGTTCCGACAGTGGTAGAAAGTTGCGGATCGCCGTCTGCAAAAAGCACCGTTACAAATAAACCTCCGCACAATAATCTTATCGGCTTAAAATAGTCTCCTCTTTTCATATTAATTCCTTTCATAATTTAGGCTTTTTAGCTACGATTGTTTCATGTAAACGTTTAATCGCATCCTGAGCAGATAATACCGCTCCTTCCATCCACGCCGGAATATACGAAGCGTGTTCTCCGGCCAATACAATACGGCCGTCAATTTGACAAAGATTTTTATAATGCTTCCCTCTTGTCGCATCAGTCCATATCCCGTGGCAACCGTTTGTCCACGGAACACGATGCCAGCCTACTGCTATACCGTTATCAAATTCCTCGCGATATTGCGGGTGTATCATAGAACCGTATTTTAATGCTGATTCAACGCGACCTTTTGGACTCATAGAGGTAAATTCATATGCATTTCGCCCCCAAATATATGCTCCAAGCAAAACGCCTTTTCCCCGCTTGCCATAATCGGTGTTAGGATATCCGATTAGTGAGATCGGCGTATTTGTATAGGTAATGCCGCCATAAATATCTTCATCTTCCCAAAATTTGCGCTTAAACTGCAATCCAACTTTTACAGAAGCTTCATACGGCACAGCATCAATAGCTTGCTTCATCTGTGTCTCTACATTAATCGGCATTTGGCTAAGAATTGAAAGCGGAATAGTACATACGCAGTAATCTGCTCGCTCCGTTAAGGTAGACGACGCTTTATTGCTATCCTCATAGCTTACCGTAACACCTTTTTCATCTTGCTTGATAGAAGTAACGCGTACATTGTATTTTATAAGATTGCCAACTTGTTTTTCAAAAGCTTGTGCAATTTTGTCCATTCCGCCAACAGGTTGGAATATAGTACTTTGAAACTCGTGAAATTGACCGCTTATGATTCTGCCCCAAAATCTAGACTTAATCAACTCTTTACCTTCTAATATATCTTCCGAAGCCGTAGCTAAAGGCATCAAACCACCACCCGGCCACACGGCAAAACCGCGTCTTTCGCTGCTTTCGATTGATTTGCCATATTTTCCATCATGATCCAACGCACCCCAACTTCTAAGCGCATTAGTTAATGCCTCTTTATCCTCTTTGCTCAGCGTTTTATCCAATGCGCCCTGATTGACCGTTTTGTTTAACAATTCGGCGATATGACCTTGAAAATCAGCTTGTACTTTACGATATCGCTGCGGTTTACCGTTGTACGCATTGGTGGAATGAATGAAAGCATTGTAATTAACTTGTATGAACGGTTCCAATTCAACGCCAAAAAGCTTACAATAACTCAAAATAGCAAAATGGTTATACGGAATACGCCATGGACCAGGATTTATGTATAAACCCTTGTCAAACTCACACTTTTGAGTAGCACCGCCAAGCTCTGTATATGTATCGCCGCCGCGTAATGTCCAGCAACGTCCTCCGGCTTTTGGACGGTATTCAAGGATTTTTACCGAATAACCGGCTTTTCGTAATTCGTAAGCAGCTGTCATACCGGCTATCCCAGCGCCCAAAACCAACACGCTGGTTCCTTTCGGTGCGCCTTTTAGCTGTTCAAACTCTTCGCCCTCTTTAAATGGCGACTCCGCAGCAATGCCAAATGAAGTCATAACATGATACATAGCTGCAACTCCTGCCGTTTTACCAATCATGGCCAGCAATTGCCGTCTTGTTACTTCAGAACTATTATCCATTCGCTCCTCCGTTCAATAAATTTATCTAACCAACTGTCTGTAGATTGTCTCTAATCTGTCTGACATTTTGTTATGAGAAAAATTATAATACGAAAATAACAAAAGTATTGATTAAAATTTAATCAATTTTATGATTTTTTTAGAAACATATATATGAATATAAAAAGGATTATATATTGATGTAATTTTATGCAAGAAGTCTTAATGACATCCACAAATACTCACATAATCAAAATAAGATGGATATAAAAATAATGCTTATTTCGATTTAACTGTTGGTGAGCCGCCGTTTGATAGTACTAAAATATTATTTCATACAGCGCTTATTTTGGTTCGACATTTGTGCAAACGATTGAAATTAAAAAATATACGAAATCTTAATATAATGCTTGTCTTGATTCAACCAATAAGGTCAGTTTAATTGTCCGCATTTGAACGACATTCTAATATAACTATTGTCTTAGTTCAACATATCTGCATGTATAAAATTTTTAATATGGAAAAAGATAAAAATACTGCTAAAAGAGTTCAATATACCTACATTTATAAAATTCTTAGCAATTCCGATGATTTAAAAACAACGTTTATCTCAACTCAACCCGAAGCAGCAAACTTATATCCGCGTGGGTAGAAAGTATTTAAAAACAATCTTTGTCCCAGTTTAGTAAGGCGACAACGAGTAATATGACTTTAGCTGCAAATTTAAAAACAACGTTTATTTTGGTTCAACTCTAACTTTAAATTATTATATTTTTTTATTTCGTGATTTTGATACAAGCAATATACAATGCGATATTACAGATATTAAGAAACATATTTTTGCTGATTCAATGCGATATTTTGGACTCATAGAGGTAAATTCATATGCGTTTCGCCCTTCAAATATACGCGCCAAGTAAAACGCTTTTTTCTCGCTTGCCATAATCGGCATTTGGTATCCGATGCAAAATTTTGCTATTGCGATTGGGCTATTTTTATACAATAACCACTATAAACAAATTTAATTTTCATACAACTGTTCTTCTAAAATAGAATAAAATTTGAAATATATGAATATACATGTAGTGTAAAAATAACAAGGCACGCCGTAAGCCGGGTTCTGTCGTGGGCGACTATTTATCTGACCAACGCTTCGCAGCGCCGTTCAAGCGAAGAGTAAAAATATGAGACTAAACCATCTCTTCTTGCTGCAAGTTGGGTTTACAAAGCCATCCTCATTGCTGAAGACGCTGGTGGGCTCTTACTCCGCCGTTTCACCTTTTCCGTTTTCACGGTAGTTTGATTTCTGTTGCACTTTCCCTTGGGTTACCCCAGCCATCCGTTAGATGGAACTATGTCTCATTGCAGCCCGGACTTTCCTCTAAAGCTAGACTTTAGCAGTCGCCTGTCGTACCTTGTGCGCAAATTATATATGAAATCGGCTTAAAAAGTTTAAACAATACTTATAACCTCTCATAAAACCCATAATCTTTGCAAGTTCAAAAATAAATAATGTAATTGACAAATTAAAAAGAGTTAAAGGTGTAGGAGATGCCGCACTGTTTAGCAGACAAAACTACTCTATACGCGTTTGGACAAAACCGGATATGCTGGCAAAATATAATTTCTCGCCAAATGCAAAAGTTTATATAAAATCTTTTAATTTTATTTTGCATACGTGTAAGCATAAATTTTTCTAATTTTTTTGTCTACATGTACACAAATCGCTATCATTTTGTTTTTATGAAATTGCAACGATATGATGCTTTATTTAATCTGCAAATTTTTTTAAAGCATCGAGGCACTCTTTTACCCAATTTTTTTTAGGATTTTCAAGTTTCTCAACCCATTTATCCAAATCAGAAAAATCAAAATCCACATTCAAGTTTTTAAAACTCAGATGCGAATATTTATTTTGCCACAGATTTAATCTCTCCGTTTGCTCTTCTTTGGTCGCTGCATGTAGAATTTGCAAAAACTCATACATAAAGGTAGGATATTCGCTTTTGTCGGTTAATTCTTCATTTTCATCGCTGAAAGATGGTTTAATATCATTGCAAATTTCAACCTCTATCTTATTTGCTATTGCCACACCGACTGATTGAACCATGTAAGGATTTGTGGCATTTTTGAATTGATTTATGATTTTTTGATAAGAAGTCAACCCTTCTTTTATTTTACCTATTTCTATGTAATTTACACCAAGATTAAGTAAAGCTCCAACAATTAAATTTTGCATATAATCATTTTGAGAATTTTCAAATTTATATATTAATTTATTATAAATATCTATCGCTTTACCCTCGTTACCACTCCTATCGTATGTATATCCCAAGATTTCCATCACACTTGCTATAAATATATGAATATTTTCATCGTTTGTATTTTCAAATCTATCAAGAAATTTTTGATAGATTTCTATTTCACTTTTTGTATCATTTGCTTCGTAAGCGATAATTCCTTGATTAAAAAGAGAATTTGCCGTTATAAACTCTATATTTTTATCATCAGAATCTATGAATTTTGAAACTATCCGTTCATATAAATTTCTTTCGGTTTTTATATCGTTCTTTTTCTTATACCCCAAAGCCAAATTGAACATAGATTGCGCTATCATGACTCTGATTTCTTCATTTGTTGAATTTTCAAATTCGCTTATTAATTTAACATATACGCTTATCATCTCGTCAGTCTTATTTGCATAATACAAATCAAGAGCTTTTCCAAACATATTTTGAGCATTTTGCAAAGCTATTTTATCTTTAAATATATCTAATTCTTTTGTGGTATTGGGCGTACTCGACATAAGGGATGTAGTTAAAAACAAGCTAAAAACCAATATAAAAAGTATTCTCATTGTCAGCCCTTTTTAATGCATTTTTAAAAATTATATCCCTAGTCGGCTTAATTATGATATTTTTTGCATTTAGCTCTAAAAGTAAAAATTAATTATTTTGGTATTTTCTGCAAAATAAAATATTGCCAAGCGGGGATTTTTTCACCATTTTTTCCGATACTTTTTTCATATTTTTTTTCATTTATCACTTGCCAATTTCTAAAATTTATCGGAGGGAAAAATGTGTCCGCTTTGCCGTTATAATCAACCGTTGTAAGATATAATCTTTGAGCGTATGAGAGCGCTTCTTTATAAATCTCCCCTCCGCCTACTACAAACGCTTCCTCTTCACCTCTATCTTTACAAAATTCAATCGCTTTTTGCAAGCTCTCGCATGTAAAAACATTATCCGCACCAAAACCCTTTTTTGACAAAACTACAGAAGTACGATTTGGCAGCGGTTTTCCTATAGACTGATAAGTTTTTCTGCCCATTATCAAATGATGCCCTACGGTAAGTTCTTTAAAAAGTTTCAAATCCTCCGGAATATACCACAAAAGTCTATTGTTAAGTCCTATTTGCCAAGCTTTACCCACAGCTACAACAATAGATAATCTCATATGGCCACCTTAGCTTTTATATGTGGATGAGCTTCATAATTTAAAAGTTCAAAATCCTCAAACTTAAAGTCAAATATATCTTTCACGCTATGATTTATTTTGATAGTCGGCAATTTGAACGGCGTACGGCTAAGCTGCAAATCCGCCTGCTCCAAATGGTTGCTATAAAGATGAGCGTCCCCAAAAGTATGAACAAAATCGCCGAGTTTAAGTTCGCAAACTTGCGCTACCATCATCGTTAAAAGCGCATATGAAGCAATATTGAACGGAACTCCCAAAAATATGTCCGCACTTCTTTGATACAATTGACACGAGAGTTTACCATTCGCCACATAAAATTGGAAAAACGCATGACACGGAGCAAGCGCCATCTTATCAAGTTCCGCTACATTCCAAGCGCTTACGATAAGGCGGCGGCTCGTTGGATTTGATTTTAACTCTTCTATCACTTCGCTTATCTGGTCAACCATTTTTTCAGCGCCTCTCCAACTTCTCCATTGCGCTCCGTATACAACTCCCAAATCGCCATTTTCATCCGCCCATTCATTCCAAATATTCACGCCGTTATCATTCAGATATTTTATATTCGTATCGCCCTTTAAAAACCACAAAAGCTCATATATTATTGATTTTAAATGACACTTTTTGGTAGTAATCAAAGGAAAACCTTCGTTCAAATCGAACCTCATCTGATAACCAAAAACCGAATATGTCCCCGTACCCGTCCTATCTTCTTTAAAAATTCCATTTTGCCTTACGTGTCGCATTAAATCAAGATACTGTTTCAATTTTTTTCCTTTATCAAAAACCAGTTATTTTAACTATAAAAAACTTAAAATCTATCCTATTTATCTATTTTGTCTCAAAGCAAGCTTTTAATGGCAAATGGTCTGAAAAGCCTTTAAAGTTGCCTTTGGGCGCATTTTTGGAATCGAGCAAATACTTATCTTTAAATACGGAAAAACTCTTTTTTTCGTACCTCAACCCTTCGTTTTTTAAAAGCGATTTTGAGAGCAAAATCCTATCAAGAGCATTGCGACTACCTTTATATACGTAATTCCACCTACTCTTTTTCGCTAGTTCATTCCACAAATCATAAACCCTCTCCCCCAAAGCCTCTTTAAGCGGAGAATCTTCAAAATCAACCATATTAAAATCGCCGAGCAACACGCTTTTACTTTCACCGCTGTTTAACATGTAGTGATTTAACGCATTTGAATACGCAATCCTCGTAGAGTTAGGATTATTAAGAGACGGAAAGTGGTTTACAAAAACGCTGAAAGTCTCGCTATCTGTTTTTATCTTTACATGTAGGATAGGTCTAAATCTATCATATCCTTTGAGAGAAAAACTTTGCATTTTTATTATTTCGTATTTTGAGATAAGCCCGAGTCCTATGGCAGCGTTTTTATTTTTAGAAAAAGCGTGATAATTAAACCCCATTTCATTTTTTAAACGAATTATCAAAGCTTCATTTTCTACTTCCTGCAAAGCTATGATATCGCTGTCCAAATCTTTTAAAACTCTAAGCGTATTTTTCAACTTATTTTCTGCTTCCTCTTCGCTCCAACCGTACTTTGAGGGAATAAACTCTTTATACTCCGTACCATCTTTTTTGGCGTCAAATAAATTTTCGACATTATAAGTCGCTATGCAAAACTTTTCCGCATACAATGACAACGTAACTAAAAAAATCCAAAAAACCAATCTCAATCTTTTACCTCCATGGGTAAAAATTGCTTTTTCTCATCATCATAATATTCAAGCTCACATGTTTGTATCTTATAATACCAACCTCTTAGTGAAAGCTCGCCCTCTTCTACTTTTCGTTTCACTTCAGGATAACCCAAAAGATGATTTAATTGAAATAAAACGGACACTTTTTCGGTAAGCTCAAGTCTTCTACTTAAATCCAAATCGTAAGGCGAATTCTCATCTACATATTTTTTAGCTTCACTCGCAAGTTCCAGCCATTTCTTTACATGTATGAGATTTTTATCAGTAGGTATATCGTAAACTCCATCTATTGCCCCGCAATGCGAATGTCCGCAAACAATAATTTCGCTTATATGCAGAACCGAAACAGCATACTCTATACCTGCTGCCGTAGCGTGATAGTCATTGTCCGGCGCAAAAGGAGCGACCATATTCCCTATATTTCTAATGACAAAAAGTTCCCCTGGTCTTGAATCGGTAATTAAAGACGGGTCTACTCTTGAATCACTGCAAGCTATAAAAAGCACCCTCGGATGTTGTCCGTTTTCTACCAAATCTAAAAATTTGTTCGGATTTTTTTTGAATCTCGCTTCGCGAAACCGCTCAAAACCGCTAATAAGTGCATTTATATCCATTTTCCGCCTTTTTAAAAATATATAGAGCAAAAAGAGCAAATTTCAATCTTATTTATAAGAATTTTTACAATCAAAATAGCTTTTCCGAAAAGTTTTTAATTTCAACGTATCAAAATTAAAAGCCAAAGTTTTTTGCCGCGTTAGCGCCCGAACTAAACGCCCATTGCAGATTGTATCCGCCAAGTTCTCCGCTCACGTCCAAAACCTCGCCGATAAAATAGAGTCCTTTTTGTATCCTGCTTTCAAAAGTTTTCGGATTTATCTGTGTCGTTTCAACTCCGCCCTTTGTAATCTCAGCTCTATTGAACCCGAATGTGCCGGCTATGGACATTGTATATTTTTTCAATAAAACTATTTTTTCTCTTTCAAAATTTGAGTAAGATTTCATAGGTTTATCCAAAATTTCAAAAGAGTTCAAAAAAGCCTTTACAAACCTCTTCGGCACATCAATTATAGAAGTTAGCTGCCTCTTTTCATTCCACATAAAACTATCTGTCGTTAAATCCAAATAAGGCAAAAAATCTATCGTTATTTTGCCTTTTTCCCATCTTAAAGAGGTATTTAAAACGACAGGTCCGCTAATGCCAAAATGCGAAAAAAGCATATCTCCTTTGTAAGTAAAATCTTCATATTTTACCTTTACATGTAGAGATATTCCGCTAAGTTCTCTCATCCAAAACTGCTCTTTTTGCAAAGTAAGTCCGACAAGGGCAGGTTTTGGCATTTTAATTTCATGAGCAAATTTTTTGGCTATTTTGTAACCGATATCGCTTGCGTTTAATTTCGGATAGCTAATCCCGCCGCTTGCCACTACGAGTTTTTTTGATACTATACTCTCATTGTCAAGATGAGTAGTAAAACCCTCTTTATTAAAATTCACATCGCAAACTTTTCTTCCAAACAAAAATTGATGAGAGGAGTTCGCTAAACTAAACGCCGATAAAACCTCTTTTGAGCTATTGCAAAAATATTGCCCGCTATCTTTTTGCGTTGGAAAAACGCCGTATTTTGCAAAAAAATCAAGCGTATCAGCAGAGTTAAAACTATCTATATTCTCTTTCACAAACGCCTTGTCTCCAAGATAATTTTGCGAACTCACATGCCTGTTTGTTAAATTGCACTTTGTACCGCCTGAAATCTTAATTTTCGCACCAATACTCGAATTTGCGTCTACAAATAAAAGTCGTTCTTTGCTATGCGCTCCGAACATCAAGGCGCTTGCCCCCGCTCCAATAATCAAAATATCGGTTTTTATGATTTTTTCTCTTTAAAAATATATACGTTTCTTTGCGCTTTTGGCATAATGCGAAGGTAAGGTATATTTACATGTGAGGGCGTATTTAGTATGTACAAAATAGCGTCCGCCACATCTTTTGCTTCAAGCGTTTTATACCTCGCGTAAACTTTAGCCGCCCTATCCTTGTCGCCCTCAAAGCGAACAAGCGAAAAATCCGTTTCACAATTTCCCGGAGCTACGCAAGAAACTTTTATGTCCGTATCCACAAGGTCTAAACTCATAGCATCGCTCAATGCTCTTACGCCAAATTTCGTCGCATTATAGACATTCCCTCCAGGATACGTTTGCCAACCGGCAGTTGAACCTATATTTATTATATGTCCTTCGCCTTTTTGTATCATAAGCGGCAAAAATGCTCTTGTAACATATAAAAGTCCTTTTAGATTGGTGTCTATCATAGCGTCCCATTTGTAGATAAATCCCTCTTGCACGCTCTCAAGTCCCAAAGCAAGACCCGCGTTATTTATCAAAAAATCCGGTACTGTTTTTATAGCTTTTAGGCTTTCAAGTAACAGTTCAACACTCTCATTTACGCGCACATCCACAGGATAAATATATACTTTAACGCTATGTTTTTCTTCAAGTTTTTGCGCTAAGATTTTAAGTTTTTCCTCACGTCTTGCCGTCAAAATCAAATTGCACCCTTTTGAAGCCAATAAATTTGCGCTCGCTTCGCCTATACCGGCGCTAGCACCCGTTATAAGCGCATATTTTCCTTTAACTCTGCTCATTTCAAAACTCCTCGAAATTCTGCCTGATAGCATCATATAAAACGATGCCGACAGCCATCGCTTGATTTAAACTTCTCCCGTTTTCGCCCATTGGAATCGTTACGGCATTATCCCAATTTTTTTTCATGAATTCCATAGGAAGTCCTGTCGACTCTCCTCCGAAAAACAGAAAATCTCCATTTTTGTACTGCGCTTTGAAATATGGTTTTTTACTTTTGGTAGTTGCAAAGAAAAAACGCTCCAAATCTTTCGAGTGTACGGATAAAAATTCGTCCAAACTCTCCCAAATTTTCAAATCCAAAAATTTCCAATAATCAAGCCCCGCCCTTTTAACCATCTTATCGCTAATCTCAAAACAAGTCGGCTTTATTATATGCAATTTGCAATTGGTATTTACGCAAAGTCTGCCTATACTGCCTGTATTTTGCGGAATTTGCGGATGCAGTAAAACTACGTTAAACATCAAAAAATCACAGTTTTATTTTTGTGTACAAAAATTCTATCTTCAAGCGCTAAATCAAGCGCTGTGGATAAAACCACTTTTTCTACATTTCGTCCCGCGCGCTGCATGTCTTTCCAATCAAACTCGTGATTTACAGTAATGACGTCTTGGGCTATAATCGGTCCTTCGTCTAAATTATTATTTACAAAGTGAGCAGTTGCGCCGATGATTTTCACTCCTCTTTCATAAGCTTGCTTATAAGGATTTGCACCGATGAACGCCGGCAAAAACGAGTGATGAATATTGATAATTTTCTCTTTATAATGTTCTACAAAATTACTCGAAAGTATCCTCATATATTTTGCCAAAACAATAAAATCCGGCTTTAAATCTTGAAGTTTTGATAGTATTCTATCCTCGTGTTCCGTGCGCGCAATAGCTTCGTGCGCAATATGAAAGAACGGAATTTCAAACTTTTCCACAAGTTGTTTTAAATCATCATAGTTGCTAATGACGGCAATAATATTGGCGTTTAACTCATTTCTATAGTGTTTCAAAAGTATATCGCCCAATACATGTGATTCTTTCGTGCCCATTAAAACTATATTTTTTTTGACTTTTGGGGTGATATAGATATTGGCGCCTGTAGGCAGCATAGCCTCAAGCGTGCCTAAAAACTCTTTTGTGTTTATGTCACCGCTAAGTTCCGCTCGCATAAAAAATTTACTGTGCTCTCTGTCCACAAACTCATCGTTTTTGATGATATTTAGCTTATACTTAAAGACGGCGTCAGCGACTCTGTATATTAATCCCTTTTCATCTTGACAATCAATTTTCAAAATATATTGGCTCATAAATACTCCAAAAAATAAAATTTGATTTTACCAAAATGGGGCTTAATTACTTAAAAAAATAGGAATATTTTTCTTCTAAATTAATATTAGTTATTTTCAAGTATTTATAAGCAAATAATAACTATTATTTATTAAATTATTTTTTTAAGGAGTAAAAAATGCGTTTTATCCAAAATGTTTTGTTAGTTACTGCTCTCAGTACTACCTTTGTCTGTGCAAACTCTCTGCTTGAAGAAGCTAAAAGTTGCGGTTTGGAACCCATTCCTGAAAATATTGATGAGTTGTTGTCATATATTAACGACAAAAACGATCCAATCAATTATCAAAAAATTGAACTTGGCAAAAAACTATATTTTGATCCAAGACTTTCAAAAAGCGGAATCATCAGTTGTAATACCTGTCACAATCTGGCTTTAGGCGGAGCCGACGGAGTTGATGCGGCAATCGGACACAAATGGACGAAAAATCCAAGTCATTTAAACTCTCCTACCGTTTATAACTCAGTTTTTAACCAAATACAGTTTTGGGATGGCAGAAGTCCGCATTTGGCCGACCAAGCGCAAGGTCCTATTCAAGCAGATGCTGAAATGGCTGCACCAAAAGAGTTGGTAGTAGAGCGCGTAACGTCAATTCCTCAATATGTAGAAGAGTTTAAAAAAGCTTACGGCAATAACGTAAAGATTACATTTGAACAAATTGCAAGCGTTATCGGGGTATTTGAAAGAACGTTAGTCACTCCTTCGCCATATGATGATTTTTTACATGGAAAGACAAATGCTCTTAGCGCAAAAGAGAAAGTCGGACTTGAACTTTTTATGGAAAAAGGATGTACGGCCTGTCATAACGGCATAGCTTTAGGCGGAACTATGCAACCGTTTCAAGTAGCCGAAAAATACAAATTTATATCTTTGGGCGGTTTCGTTGGCGATAAAGACGGTATGGTTAAAACTCCGACTCTAAGAAATATAGCCCAAACTGCTCCATACTTTCATAACGGCGGCATTTGGAGTTTAAAAGATGCTGTAAAAGAGATGGGAAGCGTACAACTTGGAATTGATATTTCCGACAAAGACGCTGATAGTATCGTTGATTTTCTTCAAAGCTTAACAGGTAAAAAGCTTGTTATAACATATCCGATGCTACCCGCAAGTACGGATAAAACTCCAAAACCAAGCGCAGACTAATCAAAACTTTACATGTAGGATTTCCTACATGTAAAGAACTAATGTATATAAACGACATTAGTCATGATTAATAGCCCTATTTTTATGCAAAAGCATATGTAATAAGCGTTTTAGAATGCGCTTTCCTGTCTTTAGCTTAGCTTCAATAAAAGTCTAATTTGCAGCCTACGCTATCTTTTTGCATATCAATCAAACGATTTAATCCTCTATAAAGCAAGGCTTTAGCATGATGGAAGAGAATAGTGCAAATAAAAGATTATGCTTATCAAGAACTAAGCACTCAAATAGCAATTATACTTCACGTAAAGAGAAAAGTTTATCTTTACATGTGAGGATTTAATCTTGAAATTGGCGGATAAAATTTTGCTCGCCAATCTATGTTTATCCACACATATGCTATTAACGTGCTTTTGCAATAAAACAACTTAAAAAAGGTTAGCCTTACATGTACTCGTGAAATTCTTTTAAAAAGAAAATCAAAAAAAGTCTCTGTTTTATTTTAATACATGTAGGCTAGATATATTGGTTATTTATAGATGGGTTTAAAAAACTGCCTTAGTTTAATTTTTATAGTTGAGTTTTGTATAAATTTCTTGAATTATCGAAGTTTGAAAACTCTGTTTTGGCTTAATCATACATGCAAAGACTAATCTGTCATCTTACGCTCATGCCCTCGTCTAAATAACGAATTATCGGATAGATAAAAAACTCTATTATTCGCCTTTTGCCTACTTTAATCTCCGCAGTAACACTCATGCCCGACTCTAAACTTCTCTCTTTACCGTCTACTATTAGAGACAATTTTTTAGGGTTTAGTTTTATTTCATACACCGGTCCTAATTTTTCATCCTCAATAGCATCGTTAGAGATGAAAAAAACATCCGCATCAATAAGACCATATTTTTGAAAAGTAAAAGTATCAACTTTGATAGAAGCATTCATATCGTTTGTTATAAATCCTATATCTTGATTTAAAACCGTTGCTTTTATGATAAGCGGTGCATCTTCCGGAACTATTGTCAGCAATTTTTCAGCAGGAGTTACAACTCCTCCTTCGGTATGCACAAGTAATTTTCCTATATAGCCATTAAGCGGCGCTTTGATTTGTTGTTGTCTATTTTGAAAACCGATGGCATTTATCTGGGATTCCAAATCACGCAGTTCTTTTTGTTTTTCCACAAGGGCAGTAAACCATTCCGACATTATTTTCTGAATATAAACTTTCTCTTCTTTTTCTATCTCATTTAATTTGTGTGTGATTTCGGATATTTTTTGTTCTGACTGAAAAAACTGTTCTGAAAAATTTATGATATTTTTTTGCGTTTCATCATACTCTCTTCTAGCAATAATGTCCAACACTTTTTCCATTCTACTTGCAGTATCTTGCTCTTTGTTGAGCATAGATTTTAATCGAATACTTTCGGATTTTGCACTTGATAATTGCGATGAAGTCTGCTCCTTTCGCAAATCAAATTGCATTTTACTCTCTTGCAATAGCTCTCTTTGATGTATATATAAACTCATTTGTTCTTTTATTATATTACTTGGCGCACTTTCATCCGGAATAAATGGTTCATTTTCTACCAATGCTTTAAGTCTTTCTACTTCAAGATTTATAACTGCCAAATTTTTTATTTTTGACTCCAAGCTTGTTTCCGTTATAGTAGGATCTATTTGCATAAGTACTTGATTTTTAGTGACGTAATCGCCTTCTTTGACCAATATTTTTGATACGACTCCAGTTTCAATCGGTTGAAGAATCTTTATTTCTCCACTCGGTATAACTTTTCCTCTAGCGCTTACCACAACATCTATTTTGCCAAAATATAGCCATATGATTCCTATCAGCAAAATTCCGATAATCAGCCAAAGTATTATGCGTCCAAGCGGATTTAGAGGTCTATCTTCTATTTCAACTAATAACGGCCAAAATTCGTGTGAATCATTTTTATTTCTACTCATTATTTTGCCTGCTGTGTTGTTAAATAGTGGTAATAACCCTGTTTTTCCATAAGTTCTGCGTGACTGCCGATCTCAACTATCTCTCCTTGTTCTATTACAATAATTTTATTGCAATCTCTCACTGCACTTAGTCTGTGAGCTACTATGATCATCGTTCTATTTTGTTTTATTTGATTCAGATTTCTCCTGATAATGCTCTCGGATTCATAATCAAGCGCTGATGTTGCTTCATCAAATATAAGTATTTTAGGGTTTGTTAAAAGTGCTCTTGCTATGGCAATTCGCTGTTTTTGACCTCCTGAAAGCGCAGAACCGCGTTCTCCAACAAAAGTATCGTATCCTTCGGGAAGCGCAGTTATAAAATCATGCGCTCCGGCTATCGTTGCCGTTTCTATAATTCTTTGCATCGGCGCGCTTGGCATAGCAAACGATATATTCTCTTTTATTGTCCCGCTAAAAAGATAATTTTCTTGTAAAACAACCCCTATATTATGTCTTAGCCATGATGGACTCATGTGCCTTACATCTACTCCGTCAACGTAAAGCGCTCCGTCATTCGGAATATATAATCTTTGCAACAATTTGGTTAAAGTACTTTTGCCGCTGCCGCTTTTCCCTACAATGCCTATACTTTCTCCGGACTTTACATGTAAGGACAACTTCTTTAGAACAAAAGGACCGTCCGGAGTATATCTGAAAGATATTGCGTCAAATTTTATATCTCCTCCAAGAGTTTGAAGAGTGATAGCTTTATCATTTGCCATTTCGGTCGGCGAATTCAATATATCGCCTAGTCTATCTACGGATAATAGCGCTTGTTGAAATTCATTCCACAACCCGACCAATCTCATGATAGGACCGCTGAACTGACCTGCAAACATTTGAAACGCTATAAGTTGCCCTACGCTTAAATTACCTTCTATTACTTGCCCTACGCCAAAATAAAGGATTGTTAACGTCATAAGTTTTTGTAAAGCAGCGCTCACGCCGGATAAATTATTTGAAAGATTTGCGAGTCTAAAACTGGAATTTACATATTTGGCTAAATAGTTTTCCCATTTGTTTTGCATACTGCCTTCTATAGCCAAAGATTTTACTGTCTGCATTCCTGTAACAGACTCCACAAGATATGCATTTGATTGTGCTCCCATTTGGAATTTATCTTCAAGACGAGAGCGCAATTTAGGAGTAATAAAAAAATACAATAAAGCAATTATAAAAATAAATGCCATAGCAATTAAAGCTAACTTTACGCTATAAAGCATCATCATGGCTACGAATACAAACGAAAATAAAATATCTAATATAACCGTAACGGATTTGTTCGCTATAAAATCCCTTATTCTATCAAGCTCTCTAACTCTTGCAACGATATTGCCGACTTTTCTTTTTTCAAAGTAGACCATAGGTAAAGATATAAGATGCTTAAAAAGTTTTGAGCCCAATTTTGCATCTATTTTCGAGGTTGTATGGGCAAATATATAATTTCTTGATAAATTTAAAAACATATCAAAAATAATTACAATTCCAAATGCAATCGCAATCACATTCAATGTACTGATGCTATGATGAACAAGCACTTTATCAAGCACAACTTGCGTAAAAAGAGGAGTTACAAGACCAAAAAGCTGAATTACAAATGAAGCTATAAGTATCTCGCCTACTATTTTTTTATAATGCAATATTTGATTGTAAAACCATGCGAAACCGAACTTTATTTGATCGTTTAATATTTTATGTTTTAAAATAATTAATCTTGAGTCCATCTGCTTTTCAAATTCATCAAATTTTAAAGTAAAAGGCTCTTTTTTACTGCTTTCAAATAGCAACATTTCTTGTTTATCAGAATCTATTTTCAAAATAACAGTATACCCGCCGTCTTTTCTTTTGCAAATGGATGGAAGCGGATATTTAGACAACTCTTCTGGTTTTATCTCTTTTATTCTCGCTTTAAAACCCCTATCTTTTGATATTTTCACCAATAATTCCATAGAAGGTTCATTTTCTAATGCATACTCTCTAATAATTGATTGAGTATCTACAGATATCTTATTTAATTGTCCAACAACCTCTAAAGCTACTAATGCGCTGCGCATTGGCTCTCTTTTTGATTTGAAATCTCTCTTTTTTTAATATTCATGGCTAAAAGCTCCAATGCCTCATTTTGAGCAATATTTATTTTTATTTGATTTATCATATCATTTAATAATGTTACTCTATCCAATTCGCCCGCTTCATACAATGATGTGTCTGCCTGTGTTAATTCTTGAGAAGAATTTGCACTTTGCCAAATGCTATCAAGTCTATTTTGACCAAGTTCAATCTGTGAATTAATCATAAATTGCTCTCTTTCATATACTCTTTTTGCATCTTCATATTCAAATCTACTCTGCATAAGCTCAAATTTTTTTATATTCATATCGGAATCACTTTTGAACCCATCAAATAACGGCATAGAAAAACTTATACCGAGCCTATAGCCATTTCCTTTAAAATCATTAAGAGCCTCATTGTAGCTATCAATGGACGAACCGTACAAATCATATCTTATATAAAAAGATATTGCGGGTAAATAATTTGTCTTTCTTAGACTAAGTTCTGTCTGTTTTTGAGCTATAACAGCCATTATTTTTTTGGCTGTAACGCTATTTTCAAACGGCACATCTTTATAATCCATATCTATAATATTTTTATTAAGAGGTTCTAAAATATCGTTCTCTTTTATGTCTATACCGCTCAAGTATACTACATATGAAAGGTAACCTGCCCTCTCTTCCTTAACGCCAGCAATTGTGGTTATCGCGTCAGCTAATTTTTCGGCATATTCCATACTATTTGTTTTTGCAACTCTTCCCGATTCGTAAAGACGCTTTGTCAAAGAGTACAATTCCACATAAAGTTCTTGTATTTTTTTATATTCGTTAAGTCGATAATTTTGTATACGAACTTTTGAATAACTCTCCAATAAAGAGAGTATGTTTTCTTTTTCTCTGATACATTTAGCGGCATTCATGACATTTGCATTCTCTTTGGCTGCAGTTATCGAATAATCCGTCGCTCCAAAACGATATAGTTCATATGACAAATACAAAGATGTGGAAATGTATTTACCGTCCGATTGGGTTAAACTATCGTCTCCTATATATGAAGGAACATATAAATTCTCAAACTTCCTCGAGCGCTCCATATTGGCTGCAAGTCTCAAAGTGGGATAATATCCCGAATTTGCAATGTCAATATTCTCTTTTGCTATCATGATATTAATTTCATCTTGTTTTAATTTAGGAGACGTATTTACAAGAGCATTTGAGAGAGTATCAAAATCATAAACGGTTTGAGAAAAACTTTGTGTAGTAAAAAAAAGTGAAACACAAATACAAAATATCATTTTATTCATTTTATAATACCGTTTTAAATTTGTAAGGCATATTATTTTATTGTTATTTTTGACGCTACTGCCAAACATTAACAATATTATAATTTAATTTTTCAAAATTTATAAAAAACACGAATGTTATTTTGCCTTATTTATTTTAAATATTTATTAATATCAATATTATATTTACAAAATTTATCCCTGAGAATATTTTTCCGGTTATTACATAACATTCATTTGTATTTAATTTCAATAGAATAAATGTAATTCTTAAAAATTTAAAATTTCACATATGTATCGTTTCAATAAAACTTTAAACGCTTAAATATGAAAATGCAAAATGGTTTCAACACAACGCTTGTTTGGGTTCAATATTTTTCTTAATTATTACATATTATTCATTCCATCCCGAATTCACTATTTGCATAAGTTCTTGACTGTTTCTGATATCGTCGTTTGACGTTATCTGTATATCATTATCTTCGGCATAAGCGTTTATGTTTTGGATGATGATTTCTATATCTTGCTTTGTAATATAATTTCCATTGCTTAATTCAAATTTCTCTATTGCATTACGCGAGATCTTTATATTATCGTTATCTCCATAAGAGACATTAAGAGTATTTCCTTGCATGTAAAAGCTTATGTCTTCTTTATTGATATTACTTGTAAATTTAACGACATCGTTTCCGTTTGTATCGTTTATGGAGTCTTTACCGTCGCCTTTAGAGAAAATGTACGTGTCGTTTCCGTTTCCGCCATACATAGCGTCATCTCCGGTATTTCCGATTAGTATGTCGTCTCCTTCGTCCGCATAGATGATATCGTTTCCTTCATTGCCGTAGAGAGTATCGTCTCCGTTGTTGCCGTATATGACATCATTGCCCTCTCCGCCGTATACCATGTCGTTTCCATTGTCCGCATATATTATATCGTTGCCGTTTTGGGCATAAATAGTGTCGTTACCGTCATTTCCGTTTATGATATCGTTACCGTCTCCAGAATATATCAAATCATCTCCGCCTTTTGCCGAAAAAACATTCGCCGTATTATCAAGCACAATATAATCGGAACTATCCGTAGCTTTACTATTTATACCTTGTATATCAAAGCTTAAAGTCTTTTCAGAACTTGAGCCGTATTCATCCGTCACAGCTATTTTAACCGTATCAACTCCTTCAAATCTATCGTTGATTTTATAAATCCAATCGCCATTTTCATCAATAGTAAATATACCGTGTTTGGCATCAGAAGATACGGAATATGTGATATTATCTCCTTCAGGATCAAAAGCATTTACTTTGCCTGTTGCAATCCATTTGCCAACTAAGTCGTATGTTGATGAAGTTTCGTCGAGGATAGGCGGTTGGGAAGATGGGATATTTATATTAAATACCAATCTCTTTTCAACAACTCCTCCGTTTCCATCGCTAACTTCTACCAATATCTCATCTGTTTGAACCGTAACGTTTTCATTTACGATATATGCCCATCTACCTTCTTCGTCTATCAAAAGTCTTCCGTAAACTCCTTGTTGTTTAATAGAGTATATTAAAGCATCATTGTCTTCGTCTGAAGCTAAGATATTGCCGTTAATAGCGTTTTTGGATTTAATATCGTAAAATGATTCCGCTTCGTTGAGAGTAGGAGTATGGTTACTATTGAGTATATCTTCAATGCTTATCGTATTGCCGCCATCAAATTCTATATTTTCAATGGTAAAGCCGGCTTCAAAATAGTTTTTAATAGTTAAAGTGTCGCTTAGTTCTTCAAACGATTTTCCTTCTTCTTTTATGGCTATGATGAGGTCGTTACCTGATTGTTGTAAGATAAGGCTGTCTTGAGTCAAATCGCCTACAAGCAGTATGTTGTCAAAGCCTTTGTTTGTCTGCCACCACTCGCTGGCATCTTCTCCTACTATCGTATCATGTCCGTATCCTCTACCAAATACATATGTATCGTCTCCAAGCCCTCCGTCTAATATGTCGTCTCCCTCTTTACCGTCCAATATATCATTGCCGCTTCCTGCAACAATAGTATCATTACCCTCTTTTCCTATAATTGACCTGCTTATATTATCTACAAATATCACATTATCGTCTCTATCGGTGAAAAGTAACTCTTCCATTTGAGAAGCACTTAAAGTAGAACCGTCCTCAAATTGAAACCTCTCGATTCTCGAATTTTCATCATAAAAGCCTTTAATAGTAAGTTTATCGTTCGAATCTTTCAACGTTATAATTAAATCTAATCCGTTGTTTGAGAGTATCAAATCATCTTTAGTGACTCCATTTGCAAAAAAGATAGTATCATCCCCCGCATAGATACTATATGGCGTCTCTATAGCTGTCCATCTGTCTATACCTTCGTCATCTTTCAAAAATCCGTAATTTACCTGTACATCATAAGCATAATCGTATATAGTATCTTCACCGTATCCATAGCCAAATATATACAGATCGTCTCCCTTTCCGGCATTCAAAAAGTCATTTCCTTTTCCACCGTCAAGCATATCGTCTCCGTCTTCTCCCAATATAGTATCATTCCCCCCTAAGCCGTAAATCTCATCTTGACTGCTTCCACCGACCAAGTAATCATCTCCATCCGTTCCTATAAGCGCTCCGCCCTCTTCATAAGCTTTTACGACATTTTCATTTTTGGATGTAGTAAGTTCTCTTAAAGACAAAATCTCTTCGCTTTGTAAAAACAGTACGTTTTCTATAGTATTTTCTTTTTTGTACCAATCTTGTATAGTTATAGTATTTTTAAACTCTTCAAATTCTTTACCCTCTTCATATATGCCTATATAAAGATTTGTATCGTTTTCATAAGAGTAAAATCTCAGCGACTCTTTGTTTATATCAGTTCCAAATATTATAGCGTCAATACCACTATCGTCCTCTATGACATCATGACCAAAATCTCCTTCAAACACATATACGTCATCTCCGCTACCGCCTATCAATAAATCATTCCCTGTTCCGCCTTCAAGATAGTCGTTTCCTCCTCTTGTATCAAGCGTATCGTTTCCATCGCCGCCATATACCGTATCATCATATTCAAATGTACTGATAATATCATCGCCTCCTTTGGCAACAATTGTACTTGAAGTCTCTTTTAAACCGTTATATACGTCGTCTTCATCTGTTCCCATATTTAATATGATATCTTTCACATCCCAAGCAGTACCATCGGCAAATACAAAACTCTCGATCCTATTTGTTTTATCGTACCAACTTTCTATCGTTATACTACTTTCTGGATAATCATCACAAGTAAGTAAGATATCATCGCTGCCTTGAATCCAAGCTATTTTAAGATTTTCTTTATTGACAGATGCATCAAATACTATGGTATCAAATCCGGATGCATCAAAAATTCTATCCTTTCCGCTGAATTTGACATAGTAGGTGTCGTCTCCATTTCCGCCTTTGAGAGTATCGTCTCCCAATCCTGAAATAATCTCATCGTCTCCATCTAAGGTATCTATTTGTGCGCCTTCGTTAAACGCTTTTATGGTATCATTGCCGTTAGTCATATTTAGATTTTGGATATCGTTTGCGCTAAGTATCGTTCCGTCTTCAAACTCAAAACTCTCTATCCTGTTTTCTCTAAAATACCAATCTTGCAGAGTTACTTTCGTGCCTTCAAGCTCAACAATCAAATCATTCCCTTCAAAATTTATAACTAAGTCGTTAAACACAATACCATCTTTAAACAACAGATTATCATTTCCGCTTGAGTCTGCTATCTTATCATCTCCGGCATTTTTTCTAATGATATAAGTATCATTGCCGTCTCCTCCGTACAACATATCATTGCCGTCTCCTCCGTCTAATGTGTCGTTGCCGTCTTGTCCCAATACGATATCATCTCCGCCGCCTGCATTAATGATATCGTCCCCATCAAGAGACATTAATACTTCGCTATCGTCAGAGCCGTTTATTTCGTCATCCCCTGAAGTTCCTCCAAAAGCGACGGAACCGTTGTCAAGTTTTAGCAATTCGTCAAGTCCTATACTATCTCCGTTGGCAAATATCAATCGCTCGATCATGCCGCTTTCGCTAAACCAATTTTTTATGAGTATGCTGTCATTTAACTCTTCGTATGCTTTCCCATCTTCTTTTATGTATACATGTAGGTCGTTACCTTCTTTTAAAGCAATAACATCGTTTTTAACTATACCCTCTTTAAAACGTATTTCATCAAATCCTCCGCTATCTTCCAAAGTATCGTGTCCGTAACCTTTTGCAAAGATATACGTATCATTACCAAGACCGCCGTTAATGATATCGTCTCCAAATTTTGCATCAAGAGTGTTGTTGCCTTCTGTTCCAAGCACAAGTTCATTCTCATTAGTTCCTATAAGATTTACTATCTCATGGTCGTTTATAGTAATACCGCCCTCAAATTCAAACGTTTCAATTCTATGTTCTTCGTTGAACCAGTCTGTCAAGATGAGCTTATCATCTTCTCCATAAACTATAATCAGACTAAATTTTTCTTGATTTGTATCGGCATCGATCTCTTTTAAGACGCTTACTCTTATATCTTCTTTGGCAATACCTTCTTTAAATACTATCTTATCGATACCGCCGTAGTCTGTTATCCTATCCTCGCCGTCTCCTATGCCAAATTCATAAATATCGTTGCTATTGCCTGTTGAGTGAATGACGTCATTACCAAAATTAGCAAAAATTTTATTTTCTCCATCATTTTCAACATATAAATTATCATCTCCTTTAGTTAAAGTAACTATAGTATTTGTACTTCCTGAGATATTTACATCGCTTCCTATGTCACCATTGATATTTATAGTATTAAAACCTTTTTGAAAAATCAAATGATGAGTCGTATCAAGCATGCTTGCATCTGTAGACCCCTCCTCATCGGCTAAATAAGCTTCTCTATCGTTTGTTACGTTGATGACATTGTCTCCATCCAAAAAAGAGAGATTTGCCGTAACATTCACAAGATTTAGCGTATTGTTTCCATTCTCAAAACTAGCCCTTAATATACTTATATATTCGTTATACAAATCAATATCATCCAGCGTATCTACATATTTATATATTGAAAAGCCCGACGTTAAATTTAGAGTATTATTTCCATTGCCAAAATACGCATCAAATACCCCTTCTCCCTCGATATTTAAAATATTATTACCATCTTCGAAGAAAAAATTATTAGCATAATGATCTGCATGATAGCACGAATTATAATACATATAAATAGACTCGGTTTCGTTACCGTCTACAAACATTAACTCTTTACGCTCTACAGTCGTTTGTTTAATTTTTAGATTGACGATATTGTCTCCATCACCAAAACTTAAATTCGCTGCGGATGCACCGTCAATGTTTAAGATATTATTTCCTTTGGAAAAAGACGCTGTGATATTACTCTCCATATCTTCTTGCTCATATACGAATAGGGACCATCCGTCATAAGGCTCATATTCGTTTTCATTGATATAGTATGTAAGATTTTCAAATTTGACATTGACATTATTATCTCCGTTGCCAAATTCTAATCCAACATAATCAAATTGTCCTTCAATATCAATGTTGTTATTTCCATCTTTAAAAGCAGCGTAAAAATCTGAGAAAGACGACCCGTAATAATTCGATTTCGAATAAGCTTCATCGCCGCCATCAAAATATTTTGTATAACCTTCGTAGTAACCGCCATATGATTTAAATTTTACATTGTTATCTCCATTACCAAACCTTAATTCTTTAGCATTAAGGCTGTTTAATTCCAAATCCACATTGTTATTGCCGTCGCCAAATGTAATATATCCCATCATCGACTCACTGCCGCCTGAATACATTGTATACATTTCAAAACCTTCTGTTCTTCTATACTCTTTTGAGAACAATTGACTGTCTTTAATGTTTACAATGTTATCTCCATTGCCAAAAGTAAAAGCCCCTATAAATGCAGCAAAATTAGCGTTAACTATATTATTTCCATTGCCAAAATTAACAAACGCTTCATTGTAGCCAATGTATTCCATATCGTTTAATTCATTATCAAAACTGTCGGAAAAGTACTCGCTTGTCTTCAATGCTTCTGCTTGGATATTGAGTACATTATTGCCATCTTGAAACTCTAAGCCAATACTTCTTATCTTGCCTTCAATATTGACAATGTTATTTGAACTATACTTTTCGTTGTATTCATCATCACAATCTTTGCCAAACGATGCATAAACTCCCGCTCCTTCTTCCATATATCTAAAACCACCATATCTATCATCGTCACTATTATAACTTTTTTGATACACGGAAAGTTCATCTGTTTTTACATTTAAAGTGTTATCTCCTTTGCCGAAACTAATATCAACATATTGCAATCCGTAAGAATATTCTGTTATTTCACTATCATAATATTCATAGCAGTATTCTACCAATTCCCCATTTGTTATATTTACAGTATTATTTCCATTGCCAAGTGTTATACCAAGCTCTTCGCCGACATATGCTTCCAGATTGACATTGTTATTTCCATTTCCCAAATCAATACTCAATATATCTTTTATGATACCTTTAATTGATACATCGTTATCACCGTCTCCTGCATTTATACCAATATCGTCGCCATTGCTATTGCAAACTATAACATTATTTCCATTGCCAACATCCACGTTTTCGGCATTCGTTATTACATTGCTTCCGTTGCCAAGAGTAACTCTATCGTATCCGTCAAGTGGGTCGATAATAAAGTTATCGTCAGCCTCAGCTTCAGGATTTATTGTTTTAAGATAGTCGATATCTATGTCATCGTCATATTCCGTTCCAAAGTATCCTGCTATAAGGTCGCTTGGATTTATTGAAGTTCCGTCCGAAAATGATAATTTCTCAATGCCGTGCGATAAAGATGAATTTGGCTTAATAAGGATGATTTTATCGCTTAGCTCGTCAAACTCTTTGCCATCTTCTTTGATAGCTATGATAGTTTGAGAACCTATAACTCTTATGATGATATCATCTTGCGTAATACCGTCTTTGAAAACTATCTCGTCGTTGGCTCCTCCAAAGTCTGTTATGGTATCTTTACCGTCTCCTTTGCCATAGATATATTTAGTGTTGCCAAAGCTTCCGGTGATAGTATCATCTCCTTTTCTGGCTTCTATAATCATATCTCCATCAAGGTATCTTAGATAATCATCTTCTTCTGTTGTATCTTGATATCTTAATATCTCATTGATATCCAATGTTGTACCGTCGGAAAAAATAAAATTCTCAATTCTATTATTTACGTTAAACCAATCTTTGATAGTTATAACATCGGTTAATTCTTCAAAACTTTTTCCGTCTTCTTTGATGGCTACGAGCAAGTCGTTTGAACCCGGAGAGAATTTGACTATGAGGTCATCTTTAGTAACTTCCTCTTTAAATTTTACAGTATCATTACCGCCAATATCTAAGATAGTATCTTTACCGTCGCCCTTGCCATAAATGTATGTATCGTCACCAAGTTCTCCTTCAAGAATATCATCGCCTCTGCCACCGTTTATGATATCGTCGCCATTGTTACTGCTGATAACATCGTTACCGTTACCGCCATCTATGATATCATTACCACTTCCACTTTGAACAGTGTCGTTGCCATCTCCCATCGAAAGATTTACTGCCGTTGTATTGTCTACAAATCTGGCTATGTCGTCACCCTCTGTTCCCTGAAGATTGATTATATCGTTGACATTTAAGATTGTTCCATCGCTAAATCTAAAATTTTCAATTCTATTATTTGTGTTAAACCAATCTTTGATTGCAATAACATCATTTAATTCTTCAAAACTTTTTCCGTCTTCTTTGATGGCTACGAGCAGGTCGTTTGAACCTATAGAGAATTTGACTATAAGGTCATCTTTAGTAATCCCCTCTTTAAATTCCAGCGTATCGTTGCCAGCATCCTTTTGTACTACCGTCAAATAGCTTTGATTATATCTGTAGTCGTCATAGATAGTATCTTTTCCATCTCCTTTGCCATAAATATATGTGTCATCGCCCTGACCGCCTTCAAGAATATCATCGCCTTTGCCGCCATTTATGATATCGTCGCCATTGTTACTGCTGATAACATCGTTACCGTTACCGCCGTCTATGGTATCATTGCCCAAACCTGCTTGAACTATATCGTTGCCATCTCCCATCGAAAGATTTACACTTGTTGTGTTGTCTATAAATCTGGCTATGTCGTCGCTCTCTGTTCCTTGAAGATTAATGATGCCATTTACGTTTAGTATCGTTCCATCGCTAAATCTAAAATTCTCTATTCTATTATTTGTGTTAAACCAATCTTTGATTGTTATAACATCATTTAATTCTTCAAAACTTTTTCCATCTTCTTTGATAGCAATTACCAAGTCATTTGAACCCATAGAGAATTTGACTATCAAATCATCTTTAGTAATCCCCTCTTTAAATTCCAGCGTATCGTTGCCACCGTCATATTGATATCGAGAGTTATACTTATAGTCATCATAGATAATGTCTTTGCCGTCACCCTTGCCATATACATACGTATCGTCCCCTTGACCGCCGTTTAAAGTATCGTCTCCTTTTCCACCGTCTATGGTATCGTTTCCAGCATTTCCATAAATAATATCGTCATTTGCAGTTCCCATCATGATATCGTCATAGCTGCTTCCATAAGCTGCGCCATGTCGAAGCATCAAAGCAAATACATCGCTTGCCGTATAATTTGAACCGTCTGCAAATTTAAAGTTTTCTATCATGTTATTGTTTGCAAACCAATTTTGTAAAGTTATAATATTTGTAAATTCGCTAAAACTTTTACTTTCTTCTTTGAAGCCTATCAAAAGATCATTTCCACTTGTTTCAAATATAAGATCGTCTAAACTTATCCCATTCTCAAATACTAAAGTATCACTGCCTCCATTAGCTTGTATATTATCTACTCTATAATCATCGTATATGGTCACTTTGCCGAAGTTTTTGGATATGATATAAGTATCGTCTCCTTCCATGCCGTTATTAGTTGAATTAGCGGCTACAAAGATAATATTGTCTATACTCTCATTATTAAATAAAGAAGCATAGTTTACGATATCCTCTTCATTCATTTTAGAACCGTCTGCAAACTCTATAGTCTCTATCCTATTGTTTTTAACTTTCCAGTCTTTTATGATTATCTTGTCGGTTGATAAGATATCTTCAACTCCTTCTTGTTTAATGATAATCATTAAGTCGTTACTTGTAAGACTAAGTTTAAATATCAAATCATCTTTTACAATGCCTTCGCTAAACTTCAAAGTATCCTTGCCACCGTCAGTAGTATATGAGTAACGATAGACATTATTGTCATATATAGTGTCAGTTTCATCTCCTTTTGAATATATGTATATGTCGTCGCCTCCAGCACCATTTAATATATCATTTCCCTTACCGCCTATTAGCATATCGCTTCCACTACTTCCTATTATCGTATCGTTACCGCCGAGAGCATTAATGCTTGTTGCTTCACCGACTTTTATATAGTCATCATTTTCTGTAATGCCTTGTAAGGATATGATGTTGTTTGCATTTAAAATAGTTCCGTCGGCAAATTCAAAATACTCAACCCTACTATTGGCGATAAACCAATCTTTTAATAAAATAACGTCGTCTAATTCGTTGAAACTTCTCCCATCTTCTTTGATGCCAATGAATAAATCATTTGACGAATTAACTTTAACTATCAAATCATCTTTGGTAATTCCTTCTTTAAAGATGATTGTATCACTGCCCAATATATCGACTATAGTATCTTTACCTTCACCTCTACCATAGATATACGTATCGTTGCCTTCTCCACCGTTTAAAGCATCATCACCCTTGCCGCCCTCAATGATATCGTCAAGACTGCTTCCATGGACTATATCATTGCCACCTTTAGTATCAACCACGAGCGACTTGTTGGCAAATGCTCTTACGATATCATCATTATTTGATATTTGGAGATTTAATATATCATCTGCATTTAAAATTATATCCTCATTAAAGATAAACGTTTGAATCCTATCCGATGAGATAAACCAATCTTTAAGCGTTATTTTTGAAAATTCATTATAACTTTTGCCCTCCTCTTTTATGGCAATTATCAAATCGTTTGAGTTCGCATTTGATTTTACGATAATGTCATTGGAGTTGGTATCATTTAAAACAAGTACATTTATCAATTTACTGGTAGGAAAGATTTTATTACCATCGCTTTTTTGATAAAACAAACTATAACCATCATATTTGTTGTCCTCCATAGAGATCAACTCATTCCAATTAATTGTTATATCTTTAAGATATATAGTTTCTATACTTCCGTGATTAAGACCATCTTTGATAGTTATAGAACCGTTTATTCGACTATTATCTTCTGTATCTATTATGTTTATGACAATGTCGTTACCATTTTTAGTGACTTTTATATTGTCAAGCAGGATATCATTTAGCCTTAAGATATCCGCGGTAGGTCCTACATTTCCCGAATCCATGATAGTATCGTGTCCGTCTCCATAGTTATAGATAAAAGTACTGTCTCTTTCCGTACCGTATAACGTATCGTCGCCACGTCCACCTTCAAGATAGTCATGTCCATAGTTACCGTCGCCAAAATATCTACCGGCATAGATAGTATCGTTGCCATCTCCTCCTTTTAATATATCGTTGCCGTCATATCCATATATGATATCGTCCCCATCTCCTCCCTCAATTACATCCGTTCCATTGCTTCCATAAATGATATCGTTACCTTTTCCTCCTATCGTAGTGCCACCATGAGCTACTGTTTGTCCGTTGTTGTCCAATACTTGAGTGTTGCCGTATGTTCCATATATATGACCTTCATTATTAACGTTATAATTTATACCTTGCTTGGATAACTCTTGTTTGAGATTTTGACTATTGAGCATATCTATACCCAATCTCTCAAGTACGGATAATCCTTTGAGATTTATCACTGTAGCCAAAAGCAAAGAGTACGAACTTTTGTTTTGTGTGGAACTCAAAGAGAGCACATATCCTAGCTCATCAACAAGTTCTCCCGTTTTAAAAGTCTCTCCTTTTACAAATCTATCTTGATATAAAACTTCGGTCAAAAAGAACATTATCTGTTTGTTTAAAAAAGTATTTAAGCTATTCTTTATCATCTCGCTTGCTTCCATACCAACAACTTTTTGAGTACTCTGTTCGTTTACGCTCATACTAAAGCTTCTTCCTCCGAAAGCTTCGAGTAGTCTCAAGTCTCTCTCATAAGCATAAATATAATATATAGAACCAGTAGGTCTTGGGTTGTCGTAGTTATGGTTTAGTATCTGCTGTTCGCCTCTTGATTGATTTTGGTTTACATTGTCTACTTTAGCCCATCTTATCATCATATCTTTAAATGAGTTTAGAAATGAAGAGTAAGTCATAGTTTGAGAGTTTGTCAACAAAGCTTCTACTTTTTGTTTTAGCACGCTATCTTCATTCATAGACTCATGTAGATTCATAACTCTGCCCCCGCCTATGAGATTAGGCAAGAAGAGTATATCTTGCGATATAGGTTTATCATAGTCATATATACTATCTTGTCTATATTGTTCAAACCATACGTCGTTTATCGTTTTTATTTCATCGTTTTGAGTGAATGAAGAGGTATGAGATATTTTATTGTCGGCTTCTTGTATGTCAACCGTATCGGCATTTAGATTGATAGAAGTTATATTTAGTTCGCTTAGTGTTTTTAATTCTCCTTCGTCCGTTTGTCCGTTTTGGTTAGCATCTATCCAAACATTGAGATGATTGTATATAGTATCTTTAATGTCTATAACGCCATCTTTATTCAAATCATACTCTTTAAGAGCTTCAAATCCATTGTTCGCATATGTGCCGTTTGATAGTTTAGTATAGTTTCCAAACAGTTCGTTTCCGTTGTTTATAATGCCGTCTTGGTTTTTGTCAAAAGCCAACAATCCGTCTTCGTTCTCTGTCCATGCAGTTTTTTCTTTGAAACCGTCTCCATCCACATCAAAGTATATTTTAGCAGCAGCTAAAGATATGGAGGTTATGCCGTTATTATTGAGGTCTAATACTAAAGGTGAACAAAAGTTAAGTTCGGTACTCCCTTCCGGCGCAGGAACAACTCCCGTGCATCCGCATCCGCAGTTTCCCACACAATCTGTATCATCTCCGTCAAACCATGCGCTGCCTTTTGCATCTTTGTTTTCGCTATCTATCTCAACTTCAGTTAAAGCGTCTTGTCCGGATATGGAAACACTAGTTAATGCTACTGTAAAATCAACCGGTCCACTTGGGTCTCTTGTACAACAATCGTCGTCCACATTGTCGTCTTTATCTTTAAAAGAGATACTTGCGGATGTCGAACCTGCTTTTATGGTTACGCTTCCTCCGTTATTATCTTCTACATACTTAGAGCCTTCTGTAACGGAGTATGATACTTTGACGTCGTAATCCAAAGCTTTATCCAAAGAGACGGTAAAAGATAATCCTCCGCCGTTTATGGATACTTTGGCATAATTCTCAAGGTCTACAAGCTTTATACCCAAGTATCCGTTTTCGTTCTCTTTATCGAAGTTTTCGATAGTAATAGTTTGACCGCCTTTAGTAAATGTCAGAGTATTTCCGCTAAGTTTATATTCTCCGCCGTCTCCTTTATAAACTCCCTCTTCGCCTTTTTTCTTTGTACCTCCGCTTAATGTTGCACCCAAAAACTTTACTTCGCCTTCTCCGTCGCTATCCTCTATAGTATCTCCGTTACTAACGTAATATTTGTCATCGCCCTCGCCGCCTTTTATCTTATTACCGCCGCCTTCGGTATGTATCTCGTCATCTCCGCCGCCGCTTTCAATTGTAGAGTTGCCGTATTCTGCGACAATATACTCTACTCCGTCGCTACCAAGTATGGTGGCGCCACCCTCTTTAGATATGATAACTGTTACATCCGAATTTGTAAATTTGACTTTATAAACGCCGTTTTCTTCGGTAACAAACGTATCTGGTTCAACCTGCGTAAGAGCGTTTAGCTCTGCTTGCGCTTGTTGCACTAATTCCATATGTCGGTCGTATTCTACTTTTGTAATGGGTATTTCCGGATGTTGATCGTACGTTGAACCGTCCGTTACCGGTTCTCCCGTACTTCTCCAGCACATAGTTTTGACATAAGTATCGGCATCCTTCTGTTCATATTTCCAATATACAGCTCCTGAAGGATTAATGTCTTGCAATAGTTCAAGTATATGTTTGCCAGGAGTTGCTCCTTTTGCGATTAGTGTAGCATTAATTCCATAGCCTATTCCAAATGGAATAAGTGAAATGATAGACATGCAAACAAAATCAACTCCATTCTCGATAAGCGCCTCTTCTATCGGTCTATTATTCGCAACATCTACTGCGAAACTAATGACCGACCCTGCAGCTCCAAATCTTCCAAAAATGACTTTTTTACCTTCTACTCCATCTGCAAATAAAGCGGTAAGGCTTATAGCCTTTTTTGCGTTTTCAATTGCCTCTTGATCTGTCATAGAAACTCCTTTTATTTAATATTTTCTTCATAATGTCCAAAATCTTCCCAAAATATTTTCGCTTGTTCTATATCAAAAAGACGTTTTTTAGTCATAAAATAATCTCTTAACTCTTCATATTCATCTTCTGTAGCAGGCAATATATTTATAAATCTCTCTTTATTGAAAATCATAACAGCATCAAAAAATCTATATCTTGAACCTTTTTTAAAAAGATGAAAACAAAATTTGACAATTATTAATGGTAAAAACCACAATATACATACGAATGGAAAGACAATTATCAGAATACCTTTGATGATATCGGAAACTACTTGCGACTTATGATATAAACTGCTAAATGTTCTTTTTATATCGGTAATCTCATCTAATTTTATCTCTTCAAGAACTCTACCTTCATGTAAAAACTTAATTGATTGATTGGATAAAACAATATTTCTTTTATTGAATGCTTTTATGGCATTACTTGTATTTATAAATATATGTAAAGCTATTAGTCCGATGGTGCCGCCCACGAATACGCTACCACCGCTTATTTCTACAAAAAACAATATATATATCAATACAGGAATAGATGGTAAATACATTAATGGTAAAAACACATAATTATAATCCCTAATAACTATCGGATACCTGTCGTAGTCTCTTTGCACTATTTGCCTTCCATAAGTTTTTGTGTTTGATTTGCTTGTTTTATATTTTCTTCTTGCAATTCATCATAAGTTTTAGCGCCATACTTTTTTAATATCTTTATGATTTGTGAATAATCTTGATTGTTCCATTTTGTTGGATCTTCATAAAGTCTTTGTCCTTCAAAAGCCATATCAAGCATTGTTGCTCTAAAGTATTTTTTAGAGCGTTTACTGTAAAATTCGTATGCCAGTATGTTTGAGCTCATACCCGCTTCAAGTAAAATTTCAAGCAACTGTTCTGTATCATAATCTGGTCCTTGTCTTTCTTGTCCTATTCCTTGTTTTTTGCTTTGAATTATATGGTAGGGCAATGTAATATCCCATTGTTTTATTCTCATTTTAGCAACTTCTTTGATATTCATATATTTTAGCAACTCTTTTAGAGCATCAAAGTTGTTATAATAAATAGCATACATAAAAGCAGTATCATCTGCTATATCTGTTTTATTTAACATAGTTATATCTTTAGAGAGTAGATACTCTATCTCTTTTGGACTATTAAAATAAGCTGCAAAATGGAGAGCTGTTCTGTTTCCTCTCATGCTTACATTATAAGGAAGTTTTGTTGAATTAAAAAATTCATCTATTTTTGTGATATTTTTACTCTTTAGTGCTTTATATAAAGGTATTAGAGTTTCGTTGTCTTCAGGTGAATTTATCCAGTAATCATCAATTTTCTTCTTTTTATCTCCGCATAATGCTGATTTTTTTACATACAAATAGATATCACTTTTATTTTTTAAAAGTATTTGATCAGGATTGTTTATAGTTAAGTTTATATGTAAAGACGTTATAGAATTTGGAATCTCTATCTCGTCTAATAAAGCCAATGAATACTTAAAGTTGAATCTAACATGAGTATAAATCTTTGCATCTTGGTTTATTTTTTCCCATTTTATTTTATTGTTGTATCCATATATTAATATAAAATCTCCCTGATATTTTGGGCTATCTTTAAATACGCCATTAAATAAATTTTCAGTATTGTAAAGCCCTATATCATGACAACCGCTGCTTTCAAGTTTAAACTCTTTTTCTGCTACAAGCGAATTATTTTGTTCTATGAGCTTTATTTTATGCTCAAAAGCATTTGTAGCAGCTTCAAGGCATCTTGGAATGAAAACTATGACAAATAGAAAAGCAATCGCTGTTAATTTGTATTTGTTTTTAAACACTCATATCCTTACGATATATATTTAAAGCAGGAAACATGGATATGGAAAATATCATAAATATACTTATAAAAAGAGATATTGCTGATAATTCTCCTGGATTATACAAAAAAGCATAAATAACAAGTGGCAATACACAACAAAGAAACAATGGTGTAAATATGTAATTATAATCTTTGATAACTATCGGATATTTGTCGTAGTCTCTCAAAAATTATCCTTTTGCGGATTTTGATTTTTTAGAAAAAATTAACCATAATCCTACTATATTTAACATAAATATTAAATTAAATTAATAGTTATACTCAGAATAATATAAAACAATGAATTTAAATTTCAGTTCGCTTATCTTAAATTTAAATTTATTTATCGTAAAAACTCCTTATTCAATGTTTTCCTCATATAGTAGTGGAATCAGGATAAAGATTAAGAAAAAGATAGGTTTTTGTATTTGAGTTAAAGGTAGTAGTTTTTCATTTATTTACTCCTGTTTTTAAAACTAAAATAAATTTTATGATTGTGTAGATATGTTTTTTTGAAATATGATTAAATACTAACATATACTTATATAGAATTTTCATCTAAAATTATTTTTTCAAAATTGCTTACGTTTAAATCAAATTTATATGCAATTATTCTTGAAAAATTTCTCATTTAAAATTATTCTTTAAACAATTACTATGTAAAATACCATTTATTTTTTTTAATAGGAGTTATCTATGTATCGCGGTTTTATTTTATCAAAAATAAATGTACTTAAAGAGACTGCATTTAAAGCATTTTCTTGTCTGCTTTTGCCGATTGTTTTTTCTGCAAATCTTTTTGCGGAATGTAGTACCGGAGCAAGTGTTTTTTGTGATGTGACAGTTGATGCCAATGTCTATCATAACACTACTCTTGATATATCAAATGCGGATTATCTTAGCGTCGAACCCGGCAACGGTTTTAGGGGTATAGCAAACATAGATAACGGCACTTGGATATTTGACAATGATAACATAAATATCTCCACGCGCGGCAATAATGCGGACGCTGTGTTTGCCAAAAATGCAACCATTAATTTGCACGGAACTTTGCATGTAGATACAAACGGAAGTAATGCCGGCGCTATCTATGTTCTTGATAATTCAACTATCAATCTAAACAATGATGTTTTTATTAATACAAATGGGAATTATACGTATGCGGTAGCTGCGAGCAATGATTCTACTATAAATTTTAATAACAATGTTTTGTTAAATAGTTTTGGAGCGTATTCCAATGCATTTTATGCGCAAAACGCCGTTATAAATATGCAAGAAGCGACTACTATAAATGTTTTTGGCGATAACTCCCATGCATTCTCAGCTACAAACAATGCGCTCATCAATCTATCAAACAACTCTACGGTAAATGTAACGGGAAATAATTCTTACGCATTTGCCGCCTCGTATTATTCCAATATATTTTTAGGCAATAATTCTCTTGTTAGCACAAGCGGGGAACACTCTTATGCGCTATTTGCTTATGAAAATTCAAATATTACTTTTAATGGCAACGCGGTTATAAATGTAACAGGAACAGATTCGTATGCCATGGTAGCAGATAAAGATTCTAATATCGGCACAGATGATTTTGTCAGACTAAATATACAAGGCGATATATTAAGCAATAACAGTTCTATAATCGAATTAAAGATGAGTGACGGTTCGAGTTTTATCGGAAACACTTATGTGCAAAATAGCGGCAAAATAAATCTTGCTTTTGACGGTAGTGATTCGCTTTGGCAGATAAATGATAGTTCTGTTTTGACAAATCTACATGTAACGAACGGCGCTAAAATAGATTTAACAAAAGCCGATATTTTATCTACTATGACAATTGCAAATCTTTATGGAAATAATGGCATATTCTATTTAAATGTCAATGTAAACAACGGCAACTTGACAGGAAATAAAATAACAATCAACAATAGTTCGTCAGGAAATTATCAGATTATCATAGACGACAGTACAACCGGAAGTATAGCTAATGTCGAGCGGCAATTAGTTTTAATCGAACAACAAAACGGAACATTATCAAATTACAATGCAAACTTTACGTTAAATTCAGGCAGCGTTGATATCGGACAATACATATATACTCTAAACGCTTCAAACAATACCAATGATAAAAATTTTTATCTTGCAACAGATGGCAAACTCAATAATGTGGCGCTGTCGTCAATCGGTTTTTTAAATATCAACTATTTCACAAATTACCTTGCGATGCAAACTCTTTTGCAAAGAATGGGTGAGCTCAGAAATAAACAAGATATTCAAAATGATATTTGGATAAAAATTAATGCCGGTAAAGCAGACTCTTTTGATAAAGCATTAAATATTGCGGATGTTAATTATTATGGGATAACGGCTGGAGTAGACAATGTCTATGGCGTAGACAGCGGCAGCATTTTAATAGGAATGTTTGTGGATTTATTAAAAGCGGATATTAAGTATAAAAAAGGCGATGGTAAGGGTGATAGTAAAGCGGCTGGAATATATGTCACCTATAAAAATAACAATGATTTTTATGTAGATTTCATATCAAAATATAGTTCAAACAACAATGAATTTCAAACCCAAACATCAGGAGGTTTTGAAATAAACGGCAATGGCGAGGCAAAAGGATTTTCGGCGGCGCTCGAGAGTGCGAAAAGAATATTTTTCGGTAATTTTTACATAGAACCAGAACTTGCTTTGACATACTCGCATCAAAGTAGTTTCACGATGAATAATATGGCACTTGGTAGTTTCAATTCCATTATCGGCAGAGCAAGCGCGCTTGTCGGATATCAACTTCGCAACACCAATATATACTTAAAAAGCGGATATATAAAAGAGTTTGACGGCAAAACATTTTATGCGCCAAGAGATGATAATTCTCAGAAACATGATTATAATCTTGATGGCAATTTCTGGGATAACGCGGTTGGCGTTGCTATGGATTTTAAAAATCGTCACTTATATATGGAAGGAACGTATCAAAAAGGAAATAATTTCAACAACCAGAAAATCAATTTGGGATATAGATTTATTTTCTAAATATAAAATTATCAAAGACGCTTTCAAAAACGTCTTTGATAATCATGCAATTAGACTAAACGTCCTAACGCTTAGTCTACCAAATCTTCAAATTTATACTCTTTAATCAAATCGCCGTTTAAATAAATGGTTTCCAGCGCATTTTCAAATTTGTCTTTGTCAAGGTCGCGCACTATATATTTTCCATTTACAAATTCTGCGCCGATTCTGCCGCTTTTACTCTTCTTGGAAGGGTCGGTAACAGGGCTTTTGCAAATCCCGCGCCATTTTCCGTTTATCTTTATAGCGCTTGCTTTATATGCAAAACTATATACGTCTCTATTAACTTTTTGAAGCAATGCCGCTCCAACGCCAAAATTTACATTATCCGCGCTCCAACCGCTTTTTGTTATAATGTGCAAAATCTTATCTATCATATCAATATTTATGCCATCCCCCCAAATAATTCTTACACTATTTAAAAGTTTGCCATCCTGCGCATTTGTAAAACCAAAATTGTCCGCTAAACTATTCAAAGTATACGGAATAAGTTCAAGAGGATCTCCGCTATCCGGTCTTATAACTATAGTCGCGCCGCTTTTTTCTACTTGTTCTTTAAGTTCTTTGCCCCAAATCTCATCAACCGCTTTTTTATAGTCGTAACTATCGCTTACGCATGCCAAAATAGCGCCGCTTTTTGCATAAACGTTTAACATATTTAAGTATGCGTCTTTTTCGTTTTCCCAAGATGTAACGGTGCTATGTTCCATGGCGGGAATTGAAAAACCGGCAATATCGGCGTTATAATATTTTTTTGCGCCCAAAAGCGATATGACGGTATCAGTGCCTCTAAAATTTAAAAGATGAGCCATTCCGCCGATTATGGCGTTTTCTTGACATGAAACTCCGCGCGAACCAAAATCATGAACTTTGAAATCAGCATTTTGCGTATAATTTCGCACGATTTTTTTCATATTGTAAGAGTTTGTAGCGACTGTTGAGGGATACCACAAACGCAATAAAAATGTCTCTATAAAACTTACAAGCCAACCAAATCTTGCATCCGTGCTTTGAATACTTGCAAGGGGAATTTGTACAGGATAAACACCGCCCTCTTTTAATGCTTTGATTTTTAACGGAAAATATCCGAGCTCTTGCAACTCTTTAAAACCGTTTTCGTTAAACGGAAGTCCGTGCGAAGTTATAATCTCTTTCGCCTCTTTGATATCGTCTTGCGTGTACATTTTCATGAGCATCTTTTTGACGATGTACTGCAGTCCGAAAAATTTCACCTCAATCCCGTCTCTTGCCTCAATATAAGAAAAAAGCCCCTCGTTTTTGGGGTATTGGGCAAAATGGCTGTATTTATAGCTGTCGCTATCAAGTAAAAAATTCATTTTAAACCTCTTTGGTTTAGTCAAAACTCAAGCTCTCCGCTTTGAGCGCTGATTTTACTCTAAAAGCGCTACCTTTTAAAAACCACAAGCTAAATATTCGTTAGCTTTCTTATTATGTGGAAATGATCTTCAAACATCATAAAACGATTTTCTTTCACTTTTGAAAGAGGTATCCAAAAAGCCTTTTTTGCATCATCTCCGCCTTTTACCGCAGGCAATTCTACTCCTCCAAGCTGCAACAAAAACGCATGCGTTATCGTACGTCCTCTCGTACTTCTGTCAGGTTTGTCAAATACTTCGGATTTTTTTATACTGCCGATAAGCACGGCTTTTGAGAGTTTGATGCGCGTCTCTTCTCTAAGTTCTTTTATCGCACTTTCTTGAATCGTAAGTTTACCGTCCAAAAAACCGCCCGGAAGTGCATAAAGCCCTTTACCCGGATTGCCGCCTCGTATCACAAGCAATATATGCCCGTTGCAAACCGTAACGCAATCTGTAGTAACAAATATCGGTTCATACGGCGCTTTACTCCACGCTTCTTTCATCTTGAGATGGTTTTGATACTCTTCTATCCTGTTTTGCCACTCTTTTGTCTGCATAAAATCTTTGATGATTTTCTCTACATGTAAAGATAGTATATTTTTCGGAATATTTCCTTTATAAAGCTCTTCTCTAATAGTAGTGGCATTTATTTTCTTATAATTGTCTATATTTTTCAACGTCCATTGAGGAAAACTTTTAAGATAGTAACTGCTCTCGTCTTTATCGTGCCCTATGATATAAACTTTATCGTATTTATAATCATACTTTGAGACTTTTTCTTGTATCTCTGCAAGCCACGGCGAATCGTCAAACGGATAATCCGATATCTCTTCTATAAAAGTAGCGTACGGTTTTAGCATTTCGCGCACAAGAGCCATAGGAAAGGGATTTTTGATATTTCTCGCCTCCTTAGCAGAACCTATAAGCACAAGCGTATCGCCAATCTTTTGCGCATGTTCTAAAACATGCAAATGCCCGTTATGCAGAGGCTGGAAACGTCCGATATAGATAGAAAGGGTAGCGTTCATATATCGCCTTGTCAGTATTTAAAAATACGAATTATATCATATCTTGCCGAGCAAACTCTTTTTGTTTGTTTTTCTGATAATAAAACTTTAAATGTGTAGCGTTAAGCTATTTTGTTTTGACGATTTATGACAATTTGATTGGACAATTAAAGATTTGCGCAACAAATGCATAGCCGGATTTCATGTAATATTTTTATATTTTTTAAATTGTTCTTGCAATATATTTTTCAATTCATTGAAGTTACATTTTAATATATTTGCCGATATACTAATTGGGGTTCCGTATATTTTATAACTTATTTTAACCATTTGCCGCAAAAATGAATTCTGTTGCTTTTCTATATATTCTTCCGGATTATTTACAATAATTAAAAATATTTTTTGACCTTTTATTTTTATATCCCTTATTTCAATAATATTTTCCCAAGGAATGCTTCCTGCCGATATTCCGCTACAATTATCCAATATGCCGTTATTGTCAATTATAAGTCCGATTTTTTTCTCAAAAAGCGACCGTAATGCCACAATAATTCCAAAACCAAAAAAAACAATTGTCACAATGCCAATTATCCTAATAAAAAATGGATTATAGTTGTGAGGAGGATTAAGTATAAAATAAATTCCGGTAATTACAAATCCAACAGCGCCTAATAAAATCAAAAAGGATTTACCTTTGCTTATTTGAATTTCAATTTTTTCATTCAATGTTTCCACAACATTTTCCTTTTGTCAAAACTATTTATTTACATCATATAATTTTTGTTATCTCAAGGATTTTTTTGTAAATTTTTATTTTCAAATAATTCATTAGGATTGTCTATTTCAAAAGCCCATCTAAAACATACTGTTCCCAATCTTTTCTGGGAAGCTCTTTTTTTCTTATTTCGTGATATAACTCTTCTATTTTTTTATTATATTTATCGTATGGAAAATATGGAAAATGCACAAGCCAAGCCTCTTTTATAAGTTTTAGAGTTATGCTGTCTCTAAGCCACGCCGTAAAAAAATTAAAACTGATAAAAATGCATGATGTGGCAAATATAACTCCAATTATTGGGATGTGATTATTAATGTGCGGCATAAGATGTATGAGCGCGATAAACGGCAATAATATGCAAACGCATATCGCAGCATATACAAAATATGCCTTTGTTATATTCATTCTAAAATTAAGCTTTGCCGGATCGACATGCATTCCTTCGTTATAAAACGCATTTGCGGCGAGCAAATCTTTATAGCGCACGGGCTGCTTTGAGACGGTAAAAACATAATCAATCATTCTGTTTTTTAAAGATTTCTTGCTCATAAAAACTCCTTTTTTAAATATATCGCTGCACATTTTATTTTAACGCTTTACATGTAGATTTCATTTTAAGTCGTACACAAAGACTTTTACTCCGACATTCAAAAGAGTTTGTCTGATGATAAACTCTACCCTATCCCACTCTCCGCCGGCAAGCCCGCAGCCAATTCGCGGCATATGTACGCTTGAGCTATTTTGAAGCGCAAAATCTGCTACCTTAATAAGACACTTTTCTAAAGCGTCATATCGTATGGGAGGCACACCGTTTAAATGTTTGATATCTCTTTGAGCTATCATATTTGCAATTGTTATCTCTTGTTCTACATATACAAACTGAACTTCACCCAAAGAAAAATTTTCTTTTGAATTAAACCACTCACGATAAGATTCTTCGGGTTTAGTCCATCTTTTTGATATTGACAGCACAAACCCTTTGCCCCAACCGCCCACATCGTTACAAATGTGAGCTATTATTTTATCTCCGTCTCCTATTGGATTTGTGGCGTCTCCTTTTATTATTCTCATTTTAAAGTCTGGAAACCCTATCGGCGATAATGGAACCTATCTCGTTTGTAGTACAAATCTCTTTTGCGTCAAACTGCGAAATATCTTTGGTTCTGTAGCCGTCTTTTAAAACTTCTTTTACAGCCATCTCTATTCTATTGGCAGCATTTATTTCATTTAAAGAAAATCTAAGCATCATAGCCGCACTCAAAATAGTGGCTATCGGATTTGCTATACCTTGTTTCGCGATATCGGGAGCAGAACCGTGAATAGGCTCATACAACCCTACTTTGCCGCCTATGGAAGCGGAGGGTAAAAGTCCGATGGAACCGCTTATCATACTTGCTTCGTCGCTCAATATATCGCCGAAAAGATTGCTCGTCAAAATAACGTCAAATTGTCTTGGATTGCGTATCAGCTGCATAGCAGCATTATCTATATACATGTGAGACAAAGAGACATCTTTATACTCTTTTGCAACCTCTTCCACGGTATCGCGCCAAAGTTGACTTACTTCAAGTACATTTGATTTATCAACAGAACAGACTTTTTTTGACCTTTTTTGCGCTGCTTGAAACGCTATGTGCGCTATTCTAATCACTTCGTCTTTTTCATAAACCATAGTATTGTACGCTCTGTTTCCGTCGTTTGCGCGCGGTTGTCCGAAATAAATACCGCCGATAAGCTCTCTTACCACAAGTAAATCTACGCCCTTTACAACCTCATGCTTTAATGTGCTTGCGTTGATAAGTTCGTCAAATACGGTAGTCGGTCTAAGATTTGCAAATACTCCAAGACTCTTGCGAAGCCTTAAAAGTCCGCTCTCGGGTCTTTTTTCGCGCGGCAGCTTATCCCATTTCTCACCGCCTATAGCGCCAAAAAGCACAGCATCTGAAGCCAAACATCCGTCAATTGTTTTTTGCGGAAGCGGTTCGCCTTTTACGTCTATGGCTATACCGCCCATCAAAAAATCGTTATAAGCTATCGTGAAATTCTCTTTAGAACTTACCGCATCTAACACTTTAACCGCTTCGTCAATTATCTCAGGACCGATGCCGTCGCCTCTTATTAAAGCTATTTTGTAATGTTTCATCTACTGTGCCTTTATCTTTTTTTGCGCATATTTAATGAGTCCGCCCGCATTTATAAGCTCTTGCATAAAAGGAGGAATTGCGGTAAATTTATAAATTTTATCGGTAGTTATATTTTTTATAGTTCCGCTTTTTAAATCAATTTCAATTTGCTCGCCCTCTTTTATCTCATCTGTTTCGCGAAGTTCAAATATAGGAAGTCCCATATTAAAAGAGTTTCTATAAAATATTCTGGCAAAGCTTTTAGCTACAACGGCGCTAACTCCCGCAGCTTTGAGAGCTATGGGGGCGTGTTCGCGGCTACTGCCGCAACCAAAATTCTCGCCCGCTACTATCACATCGCCTTTGTTTAATTTTTTGACAAAATCAGGATCGGCATCTTCCATAATATGCTTTGCCAATTCGCTTGGCTCAGATGTATTTAGATAACGCGCCGCAATAATAATATCCGTATCCACATTGTCGCCAAAACGCCATACATGTGCTTTTATCTTACTCATAAATATCCTTAAGAAGATACAAATTAAAGTTATTATTTTAGCAAAATCTATTTATGAAAGAGATTAAAATAGCTTTTAATGCGATGTAAAGTCAAAATTACCACATAATCAAATCGTAAAAAAGCGAGCAAAAAATTAAAATTAATAATCTTTGCATGTAAAAAAACCAAACAAGATAAGCGTTCAAAACCTATATAAAAAGTTTCCACATCAAAGAAACAAATAACAAACTAAGCGAAAACAGCAATACTTTTTTGACAAAATCCGAACCTATCTTTATAGCTAAAGAGCTTCCGACTATATTGCCGATAACACTAAAAAAGATGAGTAAAATACCGACTGCAAAAAAGATTTTGCCCTCTATGGCAAAGACTATAAAGCTGCTAAAAGCGGTCGCAAGATTAAATACTTTTGTCATAGCAGCAGCTTTTACAAGCGACAAACCGATAAAAAAATTTAAAGCTATAATAAAAAAACTACCGACACCCGGACCAAAAAATCCATCGTAAAATCCTAAAAACAGACAAATTATCGGCGTAATCAAGTAGAGTTTTATCTTTGTAATTTTTTTTGCGACATCAAAACTTTTTCTTGGCAAAAGTATGGCTATAACACCGATGGGAAGCAAAAAAAGTATTATTTTGCCGATATTTGCACTATCAAAATATAATATCGCTTTTGTTCCTAAAACTCCGCCGATTATCGCCGCAGGCAATCCGGCAAAAGCCAAGCGCCAATCTATAAGAGCGTTTTTTGCATAATTTATAAGAGCGGCTATTTTGCCTATGGTCGCCGACATTTTAGTAGTGCCAAGAGCAAATTCCGGCGGCGCACCCACAAGTAAAAATATCGGAATATTTATAAGTCCGCCTCCTCCGGCTACGCTATCTACAAATCCCGATATAAAAAATGTAAAACATAAAATAATTACAATCCAAACTTCAAACTCCAACCCCATTTTGCAACCTAACAACATTAATTATTCTACATGTAAAATGTATTTTATCTAATATCCATTTGCTTTACTCAATATACAAAAAGTTTTTATATTTTTAATTAATTCAGAGCCGCTTTAATAAAATTAATTACATGCAAGAAACGTTTGATATTTTCATATGCAGCAGCGGAAATGCCCGCCCTTGCGCGTCTTTACTTGAACGAGAATAGACTCTAAATCCTATATGTTCGTAAAATTTTCTTGCTTTGTAGTTTTGCTCGTTAACATCAACTTCTCTAGCGCCGATACTATTTATCGCAAAATTTGCCAAAGCGCCGCCCACGCCTTTTCCGATATATTTCGGTGAAACAAACAACATCTCTATCTTTTTTTCAAAAATACCGATAAAACCCAATATTTTAGCTTTTGAATCTTTACATGCATAAATTTTCAAACAAGGCAGATATTTAATTACGTCAAGTTTAATCTTTGCAATATCCTCGTCGGTCAAAAAATGGTGAGTCGCTTTTACGGATTCTTCCCAAATTAAGATTATCTTTTCATATTCTGCTTTATCTATCGGTTCTATATTTTTCATCATTGAAAAATAACTCCAATCAATAACATATAAAAAAGAGTTGCGCCGATAATACTTAAAAGCGCATTTTTGAACTTTACATGCAATAAAAGCGCACTCATGATACCAATAATTTCACTGATTCCATAAGGATATTCATTAAAATTTGTATTTCTAATCGCATAAAAAACCAAAATAACCATTATCATTAAAGGCATATTTTTTTCAAAAAGCCCCAACCATTTATTTGGTTTTTGCTTTTTATCAAACAACAAAAACGGCAAAACTCTAGTAGCAAATGTCGCAAAAGCAGCCGTTAAAATTGCCAACAGTAGATAGCTTGTCTGCATTTACATGTGTCCTTTTAAGGCTATTAAACAAAAGGAGCATATCAATAAAGATAGAATTAACATATTTGACGCTGGAAGACACAAAAGTCCGAAAAATCCAATCATTAAAGATAAAAACAGCGTTTTTTTAGCTCTGTTTTTCTGATAAATTTCTACGCTTAAAACCACAAAAAGAGCAGTCAAAGCAAATTCTATGCCTTTAAAATCAAAAGATGATAAACGTCCGCCAAGAGAGCCTATAAGAGTTCCTGCAATCCAATATGTCTGATTTAGAAGCGTTATGGTTACGACTGTTTTTTCTTTATCCTCTTTAGATAATTCAAAAGTTTTTAATAACGCAAAAGTCTCGTCGGTAAGTCCGAAGACGGCGTATTTTTTTGCAAATCCTTTTAACGTTTTAAACTCGCTTATCATGGAGAGTCCGTAAAAAAAGTGGCGAAGATTTAGTAAAAATATTGCTATAAATATCTCAATCAAGGACGCTATTTCACTAAAAAGTAAAACGCACAAAAATTGTGCCGAACCGGCGTAAATAAAGATGCTCATCAAAAAAGCATAGTGCCAAGCGATTCCAAATTTGACAGCTAACAGTCCAAAAGCTATGCCTAAAGGAATATAGCCCATAAATACAGGGATGCTCAAGCGAAAAATCTTTAAAAAGCTCAAAACGACACCTTGAAAGTTAAGTGTTAAAAATCAGCAATCATATCAGTAAAATTGTAAAATACATCTTTAATGTTTTTGTTTTTATCTGTAAAATTATAATAATCTTATTAAAAGCAATTTAAAGTAGCTTAACAAAACATAGCAATTAAAAACTTTAAAAAAGATCGGCTTTTAAAGTTAAAACCAACTAAGATGCGGTGTATTTTGTAGTTTTTATTATCTTTAGCGTAAATTTATTTTGGTCAAAACAGACCCGCGTTTGAGCCTGTTTTGACTGAAAAATTAGAAGCTGTATTTATATCCGAGATTTGCTTTTTTGTTATTAAAACTATCTCCTATTTGATACGTTCCTTCAAAATATATATGATGATCGCCGTCTATGGTTGAAGTAACACCTATAGCGTTATCAAATATATCGCCGTTGAGTTTTAGCTCGCGCTTTGTCTCTTCGTTGTTGAAACTATACGATATATCGCCGTCAAACTCTTTTATGTACCCTATCTTATAGTATACATTTGTTTTACCTTTGACACTGTAACCAAAAATCGTTCCGACTCTTCCCAAAATTGACTCATAGCCGTCAAATTTTGTCTTTAAGCCTGAAGATGCGGCGCTTGCAACTTTTGGTTGTTTAGTGAAAGTAAATTCTGCTTGAGGCTCTAAATAAAAGTTGTTGCCAACGTCAAACTTTTTTCCGCTCTCAATAGAAAGCGAATACGCATCGGTGTCGCCGTCTCCCGTTATTGTTGCGCCGTTTGGAGTAGATATGCTAAACTCATTTTTATTTTTTGTATATTTTAAAAGAGTATCCACATAAAAATCATTATTGTTTTTATACGAAGCATACAAACCAAAATCATAAGAATTTACCTCGCCGTCCCCTTGCTTATAATTAATATCCGTTTTTGAAACGCCAAACGTTAAACCTACAAAACCTTTCGCATCTCCTATATCATATATTCTGTCAAATCCCACTTGCAAACCGTAATAACCGGCATCTTTGACGTCAAATTTTTTGTCAAACGAATCCAACTCTCCGGCGTACGTTCTCACCCAAATATCATCAAGCGTATCTCTGTTCGCGTCAAGCTCTCCTATCCTTTGCAACAATGTTTGAGTATTCGCATAGTTGGAGATATAATTTATGTTGGCAAAACTCACAGACGCCTGAGCTATCGGATTTATAACGGGCGGGTTGATTTGTGTGCCGTTCGTGCCGTTAAACGCGCTTGTCGCCAAATATTGATTGCCGTAACTATCATATAAATTATATACATACGCCCCTATATAAGCCTCTCCTGTAAATGTAGCATTATATACTCCGCCCGGCGAATTTTGCTCAACAAGCAAAAAACTCTCGTTTCCGTTGAGCGTAACTCCGCCCAAAGCGCTGCTGTCAAGTATTAGTTGATGTTCTCCGGACGAACTATTGTTTATAGTTATCAAATCCCCGTCCCCGTTCAGATTTATTCTCTGATAGAAAACACCCTCGCCTGCAAGATTGTCAATGATGAGATTTGAGTAAGATGCGCCTTTTGTTAAATCAACTTTAGCTTTATTTGTTAAGATGAGATTTGTTAAAGACGAATTACCTTTTAGCCTCCATAACGAATTGCTTCCGTCAAACGCTAAATTTATAGTATCTGCGCTTGAACCTATCATCGCATTTCCAAAAAAAGTGGAACCGTCATTTAAATTCAAATCAATGACACCTCCGTTTACGGCTGTTACATCGCCTAAAATATTCATTTTAGCGGTTCCATTTGTTAAAACCAAACCATTGGTATTAGCAGAATAGATAGCATAAGAGCCTGTTCCTAAGGCTGATATATTCGTATCTGTATTTAAAATGACTTTTGCGCCTGTATTTGCATCTCTACCCTCAACGAACACAGCGTGAGAACCGTCTCCTTGAGTTGATAAAGAAGCACTTTTACCTATAATAGTAGTCGTATTACCAACAGATGTATGCGTTAAAGTGTGAACGGCGTGAGAAGCGTTTCCAAACGTAGTTATCAAAGCGTTATCGCCCACCGTAACATTGCTCCTGTCATAAGTCTCAAGAGCATTAGCGTTGTTTCCATGCGTTATTACACTTAGGTTATCGTCAAAGATTCCTGTGCTTAACTCCCTGATTTGAATGCCTACCGCTTGATTGCCATATGTGGTTATGATAGCGTTCTTGCCTACTTCAATCCTATCCGGTCCCTCCGTTGCATAACCATTTCTGATTTTTATGCCAAAACCTCCTTCGTTTGTACTGCTAGCACCAGTATATCTTCCCTCTCCGTATGTGGTTATACGCGCGTTATCGCCTATAATAACAAGCGCATCATTGAACTGGACCGCGTGAGCATACTTTCCATATGAGGCTATGGTGGCATTATCGCCTAAAACAAAAATCGCACTTTGTCCTCCCGTAATCGTGTGAGGTTGACCGTTATATCTGCTATCGTCATAATAAATCATATCCCCATAGCCAGTTATAACGGCATTTGCGCCTATCGTAAGATTTCCTCCGGTTGCTAAGTTTATCGCATTTGTGTTTCTGTCTCCATTTGCGGTAATAGTTGCATTATCGCCGATATCTACAGAGACATTGCGCCTGCCTAAACTAACCGCGTATGCTATAGCGCCTTGAGTGCTTATATTTGCATTATTGCCTATAATTACTCTTGAGGTGTCAGTATTAGTGCTACCCACCGAAAGTGCCGAAGCCATGTATCCGGTTGCCGGTACTATTCCGCATGGTCCGCAATACGGGTCTCCGCCTGTGGTAGCTATAGTTACGTTATCTCCAATAACAAGCAAAGAGTCTTCGGTTACATAAACGCCGGTACTTCCTATGCCTGCAGTGGTTATAATGGCATTATCGCCGATAGTAACACTTGAGTTTGACGTCATAATTCCATAACTCGCGCTTTTAGGCACTAAAACACCGTGAGCTGTAGATGTTGGAGGTGCGTCAGGACCGTATGTACTTATCTGCGCATTATCGCCTATATTGATATTTGAATTGCCAATAGCATAAACGCCGTACGAATTTGTGCCGTTTGTTGTTAAGTGAGCATTGCCGTCAATAATTATATTTGCTCCATTTTGTCCATAAACAGCATGTGCATTGTCTCCATTAGTAACAGCATTTAATCCATCAAAGTTCCAAGTTCCGTTACCATTATTATGCACGCCGTAAACATTGTTGCCCGTTACGCTTACGTCCAATAACGATGAACTTGAAACGCCGTTTGACGCATTTGCGTAAACATTAGAATTAACCATTTCATCGCACTCTACATGCCCTGAACCCAAATTTGTGCAATCCGCGCTAAGATTTGCAGCAAAAGCCAAACCGATGAAAGTTAGTATATGAAAAAATCTCACAAACCTCTTTCCATCATTGTAACCATTTAAATATGTTTTTAGCATATTAGCTCCTCTCATTATATAAAAACGAATTATATATGCAGAATTATTAAAACATAATTAATAACAATAATGAATATCAATATATGCTCAAATAAACATATTTTTCAAATCTCAAGACCACATAGCGCCATTTTCGCGCCATCTTTTAGTTTGGGCTTTAGTATCTAAAGCGATAAATACGCCGATGGAAATAATAAGTATGCACATGTTCCAACGCGTCGCGACCACACAAAACACAATCAAGTTCATATAGCGTAAATGTAACTTAACATATCAACCGTTTATAGCTTTTTATTCTAATAAAAATCAACTCATACATGTACGCCTTTAAAGCGCTGTTTGTGTTTTATAAAAAGCAAAAAAATATCGACAATAAATATACTCGAAAAACCATTCATGGATAAAATAATGAAAAAGATAAAGGAACAGATTTTGCATGTAGAGAATATTTCAACATATAGGCGCTGTGTTTTTGCTATTTTCCAGCTAAAATAAATGTGTCGCGAGAAATTACGGTTATGAAAATTTATAAGGGTTTATATCCTGTCAGGCTTTTTATTTGCAAATAAAACTATGTATGTGATTAAGAGTTAAAAACTCAAAAATTAAAACTTATTACATCTTTGGTTATCTTGCTATCTTTATCTTGACGAATAATTTTAAAATATCTACATGTATATATGTATGTTTTAGCAGATGTCTAATTTAGCGCGTAACCTATCTCTTTAACTATTTTTATAGCGTTTTCGGGAAGTTTTTTGCGCAATCTTTTAACAAGCGCTCTTACATTTAATATAGAAGTGTCCTCACCCTCCCATATGTACTCCTCCATCTCGTCAAATGTTACGATGCGCTGACGATTTTTCACAAAAAGTTCAAAAAATAGTATCTCTTTTTTTGCGAGTGGTATCTCTTTGCCTTGATTGTCGTATAATCTGCTGTTTTCACAATTAAATACATATCCGTCTGTTAGATTTATAGTTAAAGCCGCCGAAGGTCGACAAAATTTTTTGATTTTTTGAACAAGTTCATAGTTAAAAAACGGCTTTTTTAAATAATCGTCAGCCCCTATCTCATAAGCTTTTTGGATATTATCCAGCTCGTGATTTGAACTAATGATAATAACCGGTACGCTTTTATGGTAAAGCCTTATAGTGTCAAGTATGCTTATGCCGTCAATTGATGGCACATTTATATCCAAAACATAGCAATGATATCCGTTGTTTATTGCATTTAGCGCCTCTTCGCCGTCATAAAAAACATCCGCTTTGAAGTCTTCTTGTTCCAAAGTGGCTTTTATCAGATTTGCCAATCTCTCGTTATCTTCCAAAACTAAAATTTTCATTTTACAGCCTCCAATGATATTCTAAAACAAGCGCCGTCTTTTTTATTAAAAGCCTCTATCTTTCCTCCCATCTTATTTTCAATTATAAGCTTCGACATGTAAAGACCTATGCCGTGTCCATTTTTCTTAGTCGTAAAGTAAACATCAAATATATGCGGAAGCATATCTTCTTTTATACCGCCGGCATTGTCGCTTATCTCTATAATGACAAGCTCTTTTTTATTGTATATAAAAAACTCTATTTGTCCTCTTTTTATCGCTCTTTTACCTCTAAGTTCCGTTATCTGATCTTTGGCGTTATTTACAATATTTAAAAGTATCTGCATAAACTCATTTTTATAACCGTAAACAGTTAGCCGTTCCGCCTCTTTTTTGTCTATAACGATGTCTATATAATTATACTTTATCGTATGGTTTATGATTTTCATCATAGATTTTATAGCTTCTTCCACGTTAAACGAGATTTTGACGCTAGAAGGAGCTATAAATTTTTGAAAATCGCTCATGGTATCGGTCATATAGCGTATCTGAACCATAATATCTTTTACAAATTGGCTGTTTTTATCACGCTCTTTGAAAGCGTGTTCTTGAGCTATAGTCGCTATTTCTACCAGAGGATTTTTCCACTGATGCGCAATGGAAGAAAACACTTCGCCTATTTCGGCTAATTTTGATTGCTGAATTACAAATTGTCTGTGTTTATTTTTTTCAAGTTCCGCGAGACGCAACTTTTTCTCGTTTTTAACTCTCATGTAGATATTATGCAAAAGTCCCAAAATCAAAAAAACCAAAAGCGGCGAAATGATGAAAACAAAATTTATAAACTCTCTATGCCTGTCAAAAAATGTCTGAGGTATATTTATAATAGTGTAATCTTTCACGGCAAGGCTCGGATGCAGATTAAACTCTTTTATCTTATTTAAGTCAAATTGAAAAGTGTATTTATCAAATGTCGTAGTAAAAAGCGGTTTTAGTTTGCCCTCCAAGATATCGATAGCAACTCTTCCCGTCTCTTGTCCTAATTCGTCGATAAGCACAAGTTGACCGCCAAGCGCGCCTTTACCCATAAAAAGAGTGTCAGTAACAAAAATGGGCAGTTTAACTTTTTCCAGAGTTGTGGCTATCTGGTTATTTCTATAAAAATTACCGTACTTGTCGTTATAAAACCTTATATAAAAAATCGCTTCGTCTTTTTTGTATGAAGAAAATCTCTCCTCAATTTCTTCTAACGTGGACGTCCTTATATATTCTATATTAATATTTTTCTCATTTTCTTTTATCGCTTCAAGTATAAAAGGATTTGTATCGTCGCCATTTTCACTCTGGTCGTTGATGATATAAAGTTTTTTTAGATTTGGAATCATCTTTGAAATCATAGCGATAATTTCACCGATAGCTCTTCTTTCATATACTCCAAAAACTTTATCTTCAAGCTTGCTCTCCTTTATCTCTTCAAGAGAGTTTCTCTCAAGACCGCTAAAAAGAATCGGCTCATTCGTAAAAAGCTCGTAGTAATATTGAAGTATAAAATCATAAGCAAACTTGTCAATCACGACAATTAAATCATATTTGCGATTTTGTAATTGAAGCTTATAGAGTTCCAATAACTTTTTGTAGTACTCTTGCGAATTGATTCTTTTCGAATCCATATATAAAACGTTGATAGTTATATCTATGTGTTGAGACAATATGCTCTCTAACCCTTTTATCACATCATCGCTCCATTGAAAACCGCGATGATACGAGTTGATTACAAGCACTTGTTTCTCTTCGGCAAAAGCAAAATTTATCACCAATAACAAAATAAAAATTTTTATGTAAGACTTCATTATATCCGCAACACTAAAAAAATATAAAGCATTTTAACAAAAAAAAGTATCTTTCCATGTTATCTTTTTTAAATAACATGGAAAGGTGGAAGTACGGGTGATTTTAGTACTTTAAAAACAATTTTTGAAGCTCTTTTAAATCGTTTGTTTTTGTAAGTCCCAGCATCAGAAGGACTCTTGCTTTTTGAGCATTTAGAGAATTTGCTGCTATAAAACCAAACTCTTTATCATTCACTTCACCTTCAAGAGTAGTCGCACCGTTTGGAACACGCGAACTTCTAACTACTACAACGCCATCCTCAACAGCCTTAGAGAGCGCTTTTTGAGTTGAAGGAAACAGATTTCCATTGCCCATGCCTGCATGTATAATACCTTTTGCGCTCGCATTTACAGCCGCTTCAACAAATATGCTCGAATCTTCGGGATGCGCGAAAAGTATATCTACTCTTGGTAAATCTTCAAGTTTGCTTATGTCAAATTCTGAATTTACAGTATGAGCTTTAACGGGTTGCATAAAATACTCCACATTTCCGTAAAATACAGAGCCTATTCTGCCTGCGTTTGGAGAGACAAAAGTTTGAACTGCCGTTGTGATACTCTTTGTAACTTCTCTTGCGGAATGAATATCTTCATTCATTACTACAAGCACGCCTTTGCCTATACTTTCTTTGTTGATGGCTACATTGACGGCATTATACAGATTCATCGGACCGTCTGCGCTCATAGAGGTTCCCGACCTCATAGCTCCCACAAAAACGATAGGTTTTTTACTTTTTGCCGTTAAATGCAAAAAATACGCGCTCTCTTCCATAGTATCGGTTCCGTGAGTAATGACTATACCATCAACATCTTTATTGGCTAAAAGTTCATTAACTCTTTTAGCAAGCCTCAGCCAAACTTTGTTATTCATCTCCTGAGAACCTATACTGGAGATTTGCTCTCCTTTGATAACAGCTATATCATTTATAGACGGAACGGCGGCTATAAGTTTGTCTACCGTTACGGCACCGGCAGAGTAACTGCTCTTTATCTCAGAATCACCGCTACCTGCGATAGTGCCGCCTGTAGCTAAAATATATATAGTCGGCTTTGCAAGTAAAAAAGATGTGCAAATCAACAATAAAACGGATATTCTTTGAAGATACTTCATTATATTTTCCTTTAATAAAAATGTGTCAAATCACAAATCCAAAGATAGAACGCCCGTACATGTATGCACAAACGTTCTACCAATGTCCTTTTTTAAAAATTTTGTCTGGTTTTTAAATAAGTATTGGGGCTATCAAAAATCCTAATGTTACCGCTATTCCTATAGCCAATACTCCGGGAAATAAAAACGGATGGTTGAAAACGTACTTGCCTATTCTTGTACTTCCGGTATCGTCCATTTGGACAGCCGCTAAAAGCGTAGGATACGTAGGCAATACAAATAGCGCGCTTACTGCCGCAAAAGACGCTACCAATGTTGTCGGTTCAACGCCCAACAAAATCGCCGTCGGTATAAGGGCTCTTGCAGTTGCCGCTTGTGAATACAAAAGTGTGCTTGCAAAAAATAGCGTTATAGCTAATGCCCAAGGGTATTTATTTAATAAGTCGCCCGCAAAACTTCCGATACTATCAATATTTCCGTTTACGAAAGTAGAACCCAGCCACGCAACGCCAAGGACACAAATACAAGCGGTCATACCTGATTTGAATGTTGAAGCGTTTAAAACTTTATCGGTATCTATCTTGCAACAAATTGAGATAAGAGTCGCAATTGTAAGCATAAACATAATAATGGCCGCGTCGCGTCCAACGATTGGATTTTCTATCCAAGCGATATTTTTACTAATAGCGCTAGCGTACAAAACGACCGCCAAAATACCGATTAGAAATAGCCCAACGGATAATTTAGCGCCTTTTTTAGCGACAAACTCTCTTTGACCTCGAATCTTAACCAAACCCTCTTTCAATCTCTCTTGATATATGGCATCTTTGCCAAGATCGGTATCAAAAAGATTGCAGATAAAAGCAGTTACCATACAAGCTGTAAACGTTGTAGGAATACAAATAGCCAAAATTGTAAGATATCCGACCCCAAGAGGCTCTAAAACACCGCTCATAAAAATGACAGCGGCTGAAACCGGCGAAGCTGTGATAGCAATTTGCGATGATACAACCGACACGCTCAAAGGAATTGAGGGTTTAACGCCTTGTTCTTTTGCAACTTCAGCAATAACGGGAAGCGCGGAAAATGCCGTATGACCCGTACCTGCAAATATTGTCAAAAAGTATGTTACAGTAGGTCCCAAAAATGTTATGTATTTTGGATGCTTCCTCAAAAGTCTCTCTGCTAAATGTACCAGATAATCAAGTCCTCCGGCAACTTGCATAGCTGCAATGGCCGAAATAACAGACATAATTATCAAAATAACGTCTATAGGAATAAGAACTTTGTCTCCCGTGATGCCGCCCGGATTTAACCCGAGAAACAAACATAGAATTACTAAGCCTATACCTCCAGCGTAGCCTATAGCTATACCGCCCAAACGAACGCCTACAAAAATAGCCGCTAATACTACAAATACTTGTAGTATCAAAAGCACTTCAGGACTAAAAAAAGCACTTAACATTGCTTTGCTCCTTTATTTTTTTATGGTTTGCTTACCATCCATTTTATGTTTTTCGGATAATCCGAAATTGCGAGGCTTAATCATATTTTCAGGCTTTATTATGTTATCGAGCTCTTCTTTTGCCAAAAGCCCTCTTTCAAGCACTATGTTATAAACCGAACCTCCGCTCTCCAAAGCCTCTTTTGCTACGGAAGTTGAGTTTTCATATCCTATAAACGGATTTAGAGCCGTTACTAAACCTATACTATTTAATACCAATTCTTTACATCTTTCTCTATTTGCCGTGATACCGTCCACACAAGAGTGGGCAAGGGTTTTAAATGCATTGCTCATCATATTTACCGAATTAAAAAGATTATAAGCAATAACCGGCTCAAAAACATTAAGCTGCAATTGTCCGCCCTCGCTTGCTAAAGTAACGGTGATATCCGAACCTATCACTTGAAAGCAAACTTGATTTACAACTTCGGGAATTACAGGATTTACTTTGCCGGGCATTATTGAACTTCCGGGCTGCATAGCGGGAAGATTTATTTCGTTAAAACCGGTTCTAGGACCTGAGCTTAAAAGTCTTAAGTCATTGCAGATTTTTGACATTTTTGTCGCAACCCTTTTAAAAACGCCTGAAATTTGTACATAAGCTCCGGTATCTTGAGTGGCTTCAACCAAATCTTTTGCCGTTATAAACGGACGACCTGTAACTTCTTGTAATTTACTCTCTACCGATTTTGAATAATCCGGATGAGAATTTATACCGGTTCCGATAGCGGTAGCTCCGAGATTCATTTCGCGAACTAATTGTCTTGCCTCGTCTACTCTTTGAATATCCTCGCCAATCATAATGGCGTAAGTTCTAAACTCTTGTTCCAAAGTCATAGGAACGGCGTCTTGCAACTGCGTTCTTCCCATTTTAATTACATCTTTAAATTCTGTAGCTTTTTTTGAAAAAGAGTCTTTAATAATGCCCATAGCCTCTATTAATTCGCCGAGTTTTTCATAAAGAGCTATGCGAAGAGCGGTAGGATACGCATCGTTTGTGGATTGAGACAAGTTTACGTCATTATTAGGATGAAGATATTTATACTCGCCTTTTTTGTGTCCCATAAGTTCAAGACCTATATTTGCGATAACTTCATTTGCATTCATATTTGTTGAAGTTCCGGCTCCGCCTTGAATCATATCAACTACAAATTGGTCGTGATACTTTCCGCTTATTATCTCGTCGCAAGCTTCACAAATAGCATTTTTTTTAGGTTCGGTAAGCAATTTTAACTCATAATTTGCCAAAGCAGCGGCTTTTTTCACAAAAGCCAATGATTTTATAAAAACAGGAAAACTTGAAAGTTTTATGCCTGTTATATGAAAGTTCTCTTGCGCTCGTGCCGTTTGCACACCATAGTAGCAATCATTGGAGATTTCTTTATCTCCTATTAAATCGTGTTCTATACGAAAAGACATTTTGACCCCTTCTTTTTAAAAATTTATGTAATTGTAGGTCTATAAAAAGATTTCAAAACGACTTTTATATTTAAAAAATTACAGCTAAAAATCGTTAAAATTATGACTCAATATTTTTTAAAAAAATTTGGGTATAATACTTCCCTTTCTAATTAAACCTAACATTGAAAATTGCAAAGGAGCGAAGCATATGTCCACGCAAAAGAAAGACGTATTTGTAGCTTTGGAAGAGCTCTTAAAAAAGAATGAAAAAAGTTATGTTACATATGATGAGTTAATAGAATTTTTTCCAAAACAACCTACTTCAGCGATAGTCAAAAAAATTGACACGCTTTTAAAAAATCACAATGTATCTTTGATAACATCGGCTGAAATAGCAAAAATGCGCAATTTGGAAGAAGCCAAAAAAAGAGAACAGGAAAAACAAAAACTTCAAGATAAAGCGCTAGAAGAAGAGTTTGACCTGGCAAACGAAAAAGAGCTTTTGGAGTGGTCAAGAAGCGATAGTCCTGTTCGTATGTATCTGCGCGAAATGGGACAAATATCTCTTTTGACAAAAGACGAAGAGATTTTTATCAGTAAACAAATAGAAATTGGCGAAGATATTATCATAGACGCTTTTTGTTCCGTACCGTATTTAATTGATTTTATTTTGGAATATAAAGAGGCGCTTGTAAATAGAGAACGAAGAGTGAAAGAGTTGTTCAAAAGCTTTGACGACGGCGAAGAGGAAGAGGATGCGGATGATTCTACTGAAGAATTTGAAGGAGAAGAAGGAGATGAAAACGATAGCAAGCGAACAATGACGCAAAAAGAGGTAAAACGCTCTGATAACGTTATAGAAAGTTTCAAAGCTTTGGAAAAGGCAAAAAAAGAGTGGATGAAATTCACCGCTAAAATACCCAAAGATTTGAATGATGAAGAGTCTTTGGAACACAATCTCGCAATCGCCTACAAAAAAAAGGTCTTGAAAGAAAAACTTATGGATTTAGGACCTACCAGCAAACTCATAAATGAACTCGTAAGAGCCATTGAAACAGCTCTTAAAAGCGATACGGAATTTGACAAAGAGTTAAAAAGACTTGAATATAAACTCTCTTTGTTTAACGACACGCTAAAAAACAATCACAAAAAAATACTCTCCAAAATAACCGACATGAGCAAAGAAGATGTAACGCTTGTAGTGCCGGAAGCCACTATGGTATCTACTTACATGGAGATAAAAAAACTATTTCAAACGAAAGAGGCTTCAAAAAAGAGTTTCAGCCTTGAGCCTGAAGTTTTAAAAGAGATTTTGGAACAGATTAAACGCGGTAAAAGAATAACCGACAAAGCAAAAGAACGTATGGCAAAATCAAACCTCCGTCTTGTAGTCTCAATCGCAAAAAGATATACCAATAGAGGATTGCCGTTTTTAGACCTCATCCAAGAAGGCAATATAGGACTCATGAAAGCCGTTGATAAATTTGAATATGAAAAAGGTTTCAAATTTTCAACATACGCTACATGGTGGATAAGACAAGCGATAAGCCGCGCAATAGCAGACCAAGCAAGAACCATAAGAATACCGATACATATGATAGAGACTATAAACCGAATAAATAAAGTCGTAAGAAAACATTTGCAAGAACACGGCAAAGAACCGGATGTGGACATCATATCAAAAGAGGTGGGATTAAGCCCCGACAAAGTGCGAAATGTTATCAAGATTACAAAAGAGCCTATCTCTTTGGAAGCTCCTATCGGCAATGAAGACGATGGAAAATTCGGCGATTTTGTGGAGGATAGAAATACGCTCTCTCCGATAGAATACATACTCAAAAATGATTTAAAAGAACAGATAGACGAAGTTTTGGAACAACTCAACGAGCGCGAAAAAGCCGTCATCAGAATGCGTTTTGGACTTTTGGAAGACGAGAGCGACAGAACGCTTGAAGAGATAGGCAAAGAACTTAACGTTACCAGAGAACGCGTAAGACAGATAGAGAGTTCGGCCATCAAAAAGCTAAAACACCCAAAAGTCGGCAGAAAATTGAAAAGCTATATTGAAGGTTGAGTTTTTCTATGCAATTTTACGAACAGTGGCTTGAAAACGATTATAATCCGTTTGTGTTATTTGACGTAAACGGTAAAATAGTCACAGCAAACCATGAAGCACAATTTTTACTCTCATACGTAACCGCGAGAGAAATCTTTGATATAGCCAATATCTATGCAAACGTAACTTTCGGATTTAAAACGACTTTATTCGATTTTAGAATAGGAGAAAGTTCGTTTTACGGAGTTACGGTCGGTTATTTAGATGAGGATAACATCGGTATAAAGCTATACAAAACTCCGGTCAAAAGATTTACTTCTCTTAATGAAAACGGCGAATTTATTAATATCTATTCGCTTTTGGATTTATGTATAAGTGCTGCTTCCGTGAGTAGAAAAATAATTTTTAAAAAAGAGTTTGACCCAACTTTCCCGGATCTTAAACTGCAAGTAGAAAAATTCACACAGCTTGTCGGTAAAATTTACGAAAGCCATCAAAACACCGATGCAATCATTACAAAACTTGCCGTAAAAACAGGCGAATACGTGAAATTTAGCGATAAAAAATATCCTATCTTTATTTTAGGAATAGAGGGCGGCGACAGAGATATTAAAAAAGAGCAAAATATTGAATATTTGGCGCAAAACATTAATTGCTCCATCTATTTCAAACCTCACGAAACTATTCTTTCATCAGCAATGATTTGCGCTTAAAAACATCTGTTTTATTTTACATATAAAATTTTGAAAAATTACAAACCGACTAAAACATTTAAAGTTTATAATTTATATGCAATATAGCCCTACATGTAAGAACCTCAAACAACCCCTTGAGTTTTAGGCATAAATCTCAAAAACGCTACATGTATGATTATTCGTATACAAAAGCTTTCTACATGTACTGTGTAGTCGTTTACATATAAAAACTTCAAAATAAATTTAATTATTTTAAATGTTTTAATTTTACAACAAACCAATAATTACATGTATAATGTATTCAAGCAATAAAGATAAAGTTTTCAAAAAGAAAGAAGAATGATAAAAGAATTCAAAAAGTTTTGATTTTGATGGTATTAAAAATAGTTTTTGCATAAAATTCATCAGTACTTCGTCAAAAACGACGTAATTTTTGATAAAATTAGAGCTTATCTTTTTAAAGGAAAAATTTTGCAAGCAAAAATCCAAAAAGCACAAATACTTCTCGACGCGCTTCCTTATATTAAAAAATTCAGAAATAAAACCATAGTCATAAAATATGGCGGCGCAGCGCAGATAAATTCGGACTTGAAAGAGAAATTTGCGCAAGATATCGTACTTTTGTATCTTGTGGGCATTCGCGTTATCATAGTTCACGGCGGCGGCAAAAGCATAAACTCTATTTTGGACAGGCTGAACATAAAGAGTGATTTTGCAGACGGTCTTCGTGTAACCGATGAAAAAGTGATGGAAGTAGTTGAGATGGTTTTAAGCGGAAATGTGAACAAAGAAATCACAACTCTTTTAAATCACAACGGCGCGAAAGCTATCGGCATTACGGGAAAAGATGCTAATTTCATACATGCAAAACCTATGGATGACGGTAAATACGGACTTGTCGGACAAATCACGCAAATAAACGAAAGCGTTTTAAATGATTTAATAGATGAAAAATTTATACCCGTTGTAGCTCCCATAGCAGCAGGCGACGACTCTTCACATCCGGGTTATAATATAAATGCAGATTTGGCAGCAAGTAAGATTGCCGTTAGCGTACAAGCAAAAAAAGTGATATTTTTAACCGATACTTTAGGAGTTTTAGATAAAGATAAAAAACTTTTATCAAAACTTTCTCAAAGCGATATTGAAAAATTAAAAGAAGACGGCATTATAAGCGGCGGAATGATTCCTAAAGTTGACGCTTGCTTGGAAGCGATAAGAGGCGGCGTGGAAAATGCTCATATCATTGACGGACGCATAGAGCATTCAATACTTTTGGAGCTTTTCACAAATGAAGGTATAGGAACGATAATAAAACAATGAGCTATATCATAATTTTTACGACTACTGCCGATAAAGAGTCGGCGCAAAAAATAGCAGATGAATTATTAGAAAAAAATTTAGCTGCATGCGTCAGTTTTACGCCCATCTTTTCAAACTATAAATGGCAAGGGCGTATTCAAAGAGAAAAAGAGATAGAGATTCAGATAAAAACCAAAGCAAAATTATACAAAAAGGTAGAAGAGACTATCAAATCTCTCCACATGTATGAAACGCCGCAAATCATAGCAGTCGCGATAAAGCAAGGCTGCAATAACTATCTTGAATGGATAGACAAATCACTAAAAGGCTAATTGATGATATTTGTAGAAACAAGAGGAAATGACGGAAAAAATCCCAAAAAAGTTCAATTTTCATACGCGATATTAAATCCGAGTGCGAGTTTCGGCGGACTTTATTCGCCTGAAAATTTACCAAAAATTGATGAAAACTTCTTTACTAAAATGACAAAAAAAAGTTATAAAGAGTTATCGTTAGAGATTTTAAAACTTTTTGACACGGATATAGACGAAAATATTTTAAAAGAGGCTTTGGATTTATATGACGAATTTGACGACAAAAACAGTCCGGCTTTACTTGTAAAGGTCAAATCAGACCTTTTTGTAAACGAACTATATCACGGTCCGACGCGCGCTTTTAAAGATATGGCTTTGCAGCCTTTTGGGTATATTCTCTCATATTTAGCAAAAAAACGAAATGAAAAATACCTCATCTTAGCAGCTACTAGCGGAGATACGGGACCTGCTACGCTCAACGCTTTTGAAAATAAAGAAAATATAAAAATAGTATGTCTATATCCCGATGGCGGAACAAGCGATGTGCAACGACTTCAAATGACAACAAGCGAAGGAAAAAACTTAAAAGTTATAGGAATACACGGCAATTTTGACGATGCGCAAAACGCGTTAAAATCGCTGCTTGCTTCAAACTCTTTCAAGGATAGTCTAAAAAAACAAAATATTAATTTAAGCGCAGCAAATTCGGTAAACTTCGGACGCATTATATTTCAAATCATATATCACATATCAAGCTACATTGAGTTAGTTAAACAAAATGAGTTGAAAATCGGCGAAAAATTTTACATAACTATTCCCAGCGGCAACTTTGGCAATGCTCTTGGAGCATATTATGCAAAAAAGATGGGTTTGCCGATTGAAAAAATTTTAATAGCCTCAAATATCAACAACATACTAACCGACCTTTTAACGACGGGTATTTACGATATTAGCAAAAGAGAGCTTTTGCAAAGCACTTCTCCCGCGATGGATATTCTTATATCGTCAAATGTGGAGAGAATTTTATTTGATAAATTTAAAAGTGCAAGATGTAAAGAGTTGATGAGCGAGCTGTCTGATAAAAAATCTTATGAATTAACCAAAAATGAATTAGACGCTCTAAAAGAAGATTTTGACGCCGTATATTCAGACGACAAATTTGCATTAGAAACTATAGCAAGATTTGCAAAAAAAGGCTATGTATTAGACCCGCATACAGCTACATGCATAAAAGCATATGAGACTATAAAGCAAAAAAACATTCCGTGCGTTATATGCTCAACTGCCGAATGGACAAAATTTGCGCCTACAATGTGGAACGCTTTGCAAAATGACAAAGAAAAATACAATGATAAAGAAGCGCTTGAAAAATTCAGTAAAAGTTTAAATGTACAAATTCCAAACTCTATAAACTCTTTATTTGAGAAAAAGATACTTCATCATGATGTTGTGGAAAAGTCTCAAATTGAAAAAAGCATAAGTGATTTTTTAAAAGGTTAAATTATGATAATTATCCCTGCCCGCCTCGCATCAACAAGGTTTCCAAATAAAATATTGGCTGATATATTCGGACTTCCGATGGTCATAAAAACAGCCAAAGCGGTTGAAGATATAGATGATGTTGTCATTGCGGCAGATAGTGAAGAGGTGCTAAAAATCGCGCAAGATTATAATATCAAGGCGATTTTGACAAACGCAAATCATCAAAGCGGAACAGATAGAATAAACGAAGCGGCGCAAAAACTATCGTTAGAAGAAAATGACACAGTTATAAATGTGCAAGCAGACGAGCCTTTTATAGAAAAAAGTGTGATTTTGTCTCTAAAAAAAAGGGTTGAGAGTTTAAAAGAAAAAAGTGAATGGGTTATGGCAAGCTGCTGCAAAAAAATCTCCAAAGACGAAGCGCTTGACCCAAATCTTGTTAAAGTGGTGGTGGATAAAAATCAAAACGCGCTTTATTTTTCAAGGTCGCGCATACCGTATGATAGAGAAAATATAGGTGTGCAATATTTAGGACATTTAGGACTTTACGGTTTTACGCTTCGCTCTTTGCGCTCTTTTTGCGCTTTTGCTCCGTCTTTACTTGAGCAGACGGAAAAATTGGAACAATTAAGAGCTTTATGCCATGGCAAAACAATAAATATGATAGAAGTAGAGAGTCAAAGTTTTGGCATAGATACAAAAGAGGATTTACAAAAAGCGCTAAAGATATTTCAAGGCGATTAACTTATCTCCTTGAAAAACTCTCCGTCTTTTTCATATAGATAGACTTCGGGCAGATTTTCGCCTATTTGACAAATGAGCTTACATGCAAGAACTTCAGCTATTTCAAAAGCTTTTGAGAAAGTGCCGAAAATATACGCTTTCGTATTAAAAATCGGCGTCGTGCTAAAACCTCTGTATGCAAAAGCCTCATTTTCTACTATGTAAAATCCCTCTTTTTTTACATGCTTTTCAAATAACCCAATATCTTTAACTTTGGGATTATCCAAAACCACCAAAACTTCTGTTTCTTTACTCATTTTCAACTCTTGATAAAATGTCCAAAAACTCGGCTTCGTTTTTAAAACCTACAACTTGCAAGTGTTTAAGCTCAAAATTGTTTTTAAAAAAAATAATCGCGGGCGGTCCGTATAATCCAAAACGTCTCATAATCTCTTTGTCGTCATTGCTGTTTTTTGTTACGTCTGCTTTCAACACAAGAAAATTTTCAAGACTTTTTTGTACGCTTTTTTGACTAAAAGTCTTATCTTCCAATTCTGTACAAATTGCGCACCAAGAAGCTGTAAATTCTAACATCACAGGTTTTTGAGCCGTTTTTAATATACTGTTTAATTCGTCTAAGTTTGCTACATGTACAAAGTCAATAGGCAATTTTTGCACTTTTTGGTCTCCATCGGACAAAAACAAAAGCGAATTATTGAAAAGCGTAATTAATCCATAAATAACAATAAAAATGGAAAAAATCTTTAACGCCATTTGCCATATTGGAGTAAATTTTGTCAATACAAATATGTAAATACCAAAAGCAACGATTAAAAGCGAATACAAAACGAGGCTTACATGTAGGGGCAATATCCGCGAGCTCATCCATACAGCCAACCCTAACATAATAAATCCAAAAACTCTTTGCACTGTTTGCATCCAAATGCCAGGCTTTGGTAAAAGTTTACCGGCACTCGCCCCGATAATCAACAACGGAACACCCATACCAACACTCATAACAAAAAGAGCGGCCCCCCCTAAAATCGCATCTCCGCTTTGCCCTATATATATCAAAGCTCCGGCAAGCGGCGCAGCTACGCAAGGACCGACTATCAAAGAAGATACAAAACCCATAGCGGCAACGCCTATAAAACCATGTTTATCGCTAAGATTTTTTGCAAGTTTATTTTGCAAAGAAGAAGGCATTTGAAAACTGTACAATCCAAACATGGATGCGGCAAGCAGCACAAAAACCGCGCTAAATATACCGATAATTAAAGGCATTTGAAGCGCTGATTGAATATTTGAACCAAATAACCCTGCCGCTATACCGACAATCATATAAGCAAGCGACATAAAAAAGACATAAATACTTGAGAGCAAAAAGCCTTTTTTAGTATTCATAAGGCTTTTTTTGGACTGCTTAACAATCATTGATGAGAGTATAGGAATCATCGGAAAAGTGCAAGGCGTAAAAGATAAAAGCAGACCGAAACCAAAAAAACTTGCCAAAATGATAAAAAAGCTTTTATCTTTAAACATAGCGGCTATTGAACCGTGTTCAGATAATAAACCGTCGCTCTCAATGTACGTTTCAAAAGTTTTTGTCATCGGCGGATAACATATAATGCCTCCTCCGGCACATCCTTGATATGTAGCTTGCAAAAGTACGCCGCCGTTTATCCCTAAAGATTTTATAAAATCAACCGAGACAACAGTTTCATAAAAATTCCAAAAAACTCTCTGTTCTTTATAGATTTCAGGTAGAGAGGTTGAAAGTTGAGCGCTCAAATCAATTTTTTTTGGTTTTAACACTTCTAATTTAAATTTATCTGCCAACAGATATACGCCATCAGCCATATCTATTCTAATTGTGACAAATCCGTTGCTTTCCGTAAAATTAATGCTAAAAGCATCTTCGGGCGGGATAATCTTAAGAGGACTTTGCGCCCAAACAAAAATTGCAGCAAATAGTAAAAAAGTTATAATTTTTCGCACTTGATTTCCAAAAATTCTAAAATCCTTAATTGTATCCAATGTTGATAAATGAGATATTAAACTGCATAAATTCCCAAGCTATATAACGCTTGGCATGTTAGAATGTTCACTCAGCCTTTTAAGCAACTCTCTCCATTTTTTCTTTCACATCTCTACCGTACATGTAAAGACAATCATATATGTTTAACCGTTTTGTTTTTTATTCTTTCAATCCCTTTGAGATAAAAAATAGTTTACTCAATTTAATTTTTTGTAGATGTTTGCAAAAATCAATTTAATTATAATAAATTGATAGAATTTTAAATTTAGTCAAATTTAACAAAAACTTGAGATAAAAATAGCTATCATTATAAAAGTTACTTCAAAAAAAGGGTACAGATGAGCAAAAAAACAGATAAAGCATCAATAGTAGAGATAAAAAGCAGTGCCAAATCCGACAAAAAGGCAAAAAAAGAGCAAGTCAACAAAAAACCCAAAGAGAAAAAAAGTAAAGTGCAAATATGGATGAAAAAAAATAAACTTGAGTATGAGGAAAAACTCAAAGACTTACAAATAGAGCTTTTAAAACTGCAAAAACATGTCAAAGAGAGCGGGCTTCGCATACTTATCATTTTTGAAGGCAGAGATGCCGCAGGTAAAGGCGGCACGATAAAAACAATGACCGAACACATAAATCCAAGAGGCGCCAGAGTAGTCGCGCTTGAAAAACCATCTGACAAAGAACGCACTCAATGGTATTTTCAAAGATATGTGGAACATTTGCCATCTGCCGGAGAAATAGTATTTTTTGATAGGTCATGGTATAACAGAGCGGGCGTTGAGCCGGTCATGGGATTTTGTACGAAAGAAGAATATCAAGAATTTTTGATAGAAGTACCTAAATTTGAATCCTTGATAGCAAGGTCGGGTATTAAAATATTTAAATTCTATTTTTCGGTAACAAAAGAGGAGCAAAAAAAGCGTTTTGAAGAGCGCAAAAAAGACCCTTTGAAGCACTTCAAACTTTCGCCGATTGATGAAAAAGCGCAAGATTATTGGGATCAATATACCCTTGCCGAATACTCAATGTTTTTAGCCTCCCACACCAAAGAGTGTCCGTGGGCAATTGTATACTCGGATAATAAAAAAGTGGCAAGATTAAACACTATAAGATACATCTTGAGCCAGATTGACTATCCGGAAAAGTCAAAAAATAAAGATATATTCAAAATAGATAGCGAAGTATTTAAAGCTGGCGACGAGGTTATCGCTACAACTTCAAACGGCGTCGTAACGCCTAAATAATAAATACGGGCGTTTGTCGGCGCCCACATTTTGCTTCTTGTTCGTTTTTATATATATAAATTCTAAATGAAAATTTGTGCTCAAAGAGAGTTTGTCGCTAAAAATATTTGTTTTTATATGTTAGATTTTAAAGTTTTGTATATAAGTATTGAGGAGGAAGTTTTTGCGTTTGTTTTTGTTTTTATACATATAAACTCCAAATCTTTCAACAACTCATACATGTATGAGTTGTTGAAAGTATTCAAAAGATATAAACCAATACAACATATCATTTTAAATTTAAAAAAATTAAATGACTAAACATTACCGCATGTATATCTAGCTTTTTACGTAAAACACGTTTTTCACACATTTCTCTTTCATAACATTTAATCAATCAAACAACAAAATATTCATACATGTAAACTCATATCCGTTTGTCGTTTTCATCAAAAATAAAGTTATTCTATTTTTTAATGACTAAAATTTGAACGACACACTATAAGAGCGACTTTTTATGAAATTGCTGCAAAATGTACTTTCCTCCCTCCCCTCTTGTAGATTTGCCTTAGCTATAATAATTAATTATAAAAAATGCTATGATACTTGTCGTTAACGCCTTTGATTTTAAACCATTTTTGCACTTCCTAAATGTATATTATCCTTTGTAAACATAATTGAACGATTATGTATAATTTTTATTTAGTTGTGGAATATTTTTTGCGTGTAATCTATTTTTTAGCACGCTAAGATTATAATTACGTATTTTATAAGGACTTTTAATTGACATTTGGAAAAATTGACTACATAAATCTACTTCCGTTTCACATATTTTTAAAAAAACAACCGCTTCATAATTCATTTAAACAATCAATCGCTTACAAAAAAAGTTACCCCGCAAAACTAAACGAAAGATTAAAAAAACGTCAAATTGACGCCGCTATCGTATCAAGCATAGCAAGTGCTCACAAAAACTTTAAAACAATCAACACGGGAATCGTAGCTACAAAAGAGGTGCAAAGCGTACTTGTTAAAGCAGGCGACTATAAACAAGATCCGCATTCCGCCACATCAAACCTTTTAGCAAAAATACTGAAAGTTGAAGGCGAGGTAGTTATAGGAGACAAAGCTTTAAAGCTTTACTTGGCAAATCCGCAAGATTATACGGATTTGGCAAAACTTTGGTACGAAAAACACAACCTACCTTTCGTGTTTGCAAGACTTAGCGTAAATAGGTATTATGATTTTTACAATCGCATCGGTAAAAAATTTGCAAATCAAAAAATTTTTATTCCATATTATATTCTAAACAAATATGCCGAAGAAAGGGGGGTAAAGGCAGAAGAGATAAAAACCTATCTGAAAAACTTGAGTTACAAGATAGACGCGAAGGCAAGTTGCGGCTTAAAAACTTTTTTGAGAGCAAGCCGTTTATTTAAGATAACAAACTAAAACAAAGGAAAAGTATGGCGCAAGAACACTATCAAAATAGAATTCTACAAACAGTCGGTGCAAACTTCTCGGAACAAAAAGAGTTTTGTCAAGCAGTATCGGAAGTATTTTCGTCTCTGGATTTATTACTTGAAAAAGAGTCAAAATATGAGCGTTACAGCATATTAGAACGTATAACGGTACCTGAAAGACAGATACTATTTCGCGTAACTTGGATAGATGACGAAGGCAAAATCAGAACCAATATGGGCTACCGCGTTCAATTCAGCTCAAGTATAGGTCCATACAAAGGCGGACTTAGATTTCATCCAAGCGTTAATCTAAGCATTATAAAGTTTTTGGGATTTGAACAAATTTTCAAAAACTCTTTGACAGGTCTTCCTATTGGCGGTGCAAAGGGTGGAAGCGATTTTGACCCTAAAGGCAAAAGTGAAGGAGAGATAATGCGCTTTTGTCAAGCCTTTATGAGTGAGCTTTTCAAACATGTGGGCGCGACCAAAGATGTTCCTGCCGGCGATATAGGTGTGGGAGGACGCGAAATAGGTTTCATGTATGGTAAATATAAACAACTCACAAACCAATATGAAGGCGTATTGACAGGCAAAGGGCTTGGCTGGGGTGGTTCATTGGTGCGTACCGAAGCTACGGGATACGGTTCGGTCTATTTTGCTGAAAATATTCTTGACAAATATTCGCTTGGATTTGAGGGTAAAGTTTGTAGCGTATCCGGTGCCGGAAATGTGGCTATATATACCATTGAAAAATTATATGAGATAGGAGCTTTGCCGGTTACATGCAGCGATTCTGGCGGAATGGTCTATGATAAAGAGGGTATAGATTTGCAAGCCTTGAAAGAGATAAAAGAGGTGAAAAAGGTAAGTTTGAGCGAATATATAAAATATCGCCCAAAAGCCGTTTATACATCTGCAAAAGATTATCCGAAAGGCAGAAATCTCGTTTGGAATATACCTTGCTTTGCGGCTTTCCCAAGCGCTACGCAAAACGAGCTAAATCTCGAGGATATAAAAGAGCTTCATAAAAACGGTTGCAAGTTAGTAACCGAGGGTGCAAATATGCCAAGCACGTTGGATGCTATATCTTATATGCTTGAAAATAACATTTTTTACGCTCCGGCAAAAGCGGCAAATGCAGGCGGCGTTGCTACAAGTCAGCTTGAAATGAGTCAAAATGCTAGTATGACTTCATGGAGCTTTGACGAAGTGGACAAAAAATTGAAAGGTATTATGAAACATATCTTTGACCTATCTTACGAAACTTCAAAAGAGTTCGGAGATGAAGGCAACTTAATGCTTGGAGCAAATATAGCCGGTTTTAGAAAAGTAGCCGACGCTATGATAGAGCAAGGGGCAGTATAAATCTTATTGAGCTTGTATATGCAAGCTCAATACTTCATATTTTATTACATGTATAAATCAAAAAATAAAGTAACTAAGTGATGTTATTTGCAAGTTATTGTATTAGCTTAAATATATAAAATTATATTGCAAAGTCTAACGCCCGCAAAAAATTATCTCAAACAACAAGCGAAATCTCTAATGTTATAAAGATTTTTATTGACGATAATTTGGCGATAGAAAAATGATTTATCAGAAACGCACATTAAAAATTTGCAAAAAAAGCGGTGTAATTTTGCAATTTTATAACAAAAATGAATTCTTTGCTTTTAGCATAAGCCATTTTGAAATTTGTCTATTTTTAAAAGCTTACAATTTAACATGAAACCAACTTCAAACAAAAATGCATATCAAAAGAGCGGTTTTATTTTACAAAGCGCCTTATTGCCATACATGTATAAACTTTGCCTTTTTCTGAAAAACAAGTATGGCAAATTCAAATAAAAAATATCAAAATAATGTCGACAACTATCAATAAAATAACGTTTAAAACGTATTTTTGATTCGCCATTTTTATAAAAATCGCAAAAACAGAAATAAATATGCGCGGCAAATATCACATCTTCACTAATTTAAGATTTGAGTAAATCTTTTTTATTATTTTATGAAATTAAAAGATCGTTTTAAAAATCGGTATTGAACACTCTATCTCCAGCATCCCCAAGACCCGGCACTATATACCCTTTACTATCTAATCCTTCGTCTATACATGCAGTATAAATTAAAACGTCGCTATGAACGGCACAAAATTTTTCAAGCCCTTCTGGAGCTGATAAAATAGACAAGAAACGAATGTCCCTCACGCCTTTTGACTTTAAAAAATTTACCGCATCTATAGCGGTTCCGCCCGTAGCAAACATAGGGTCAATGACGATGGCTATCCTGTCTTTGTGATCACTTGGAAGTTTTGCATAATAAAATTCGGCTTCAAGCGTATTTTCATTTCGCTGAAATCCTAAAAATCCAACACTTGCATCGGGGATTATTTTAAAAACACTCTCAAGCATTCCAAGTGCAGCGCGCAAAATCGGACAAATCATGATATCACATGCAAGTCTTTTTGCTTTAGTCAACGATACTGGCGTTTGCACATTTACCTCTTTTAGAGGCAAGTCTCTTGTGGCTTCAAAAATCATCAAATACGTTATTTCATCAACCAATGACCTAAATTGAAAACTCTCTGTTTTAATATCGCGTAGTATGGAAAGTTTATGCTCTATCAACGGATGAGCTATTACATGTACGTTTTTCATATGAGAGTTCCTTTTATTTTTTTGTCATTTTATCCAAATTCATAAACTCTTGTCCCGTTTTAAATCTCGACGCAAAAAGTGATGAAATAGAAAAGCAGATCTTGAAAATTGCTTGGGTTTGGATAGCCCAAACCCAAAAAAACTATTTTATTTTATCTTCCAAATTTTTTGTGTAAGCTTCTAAGTCAAAATTTTCGACTTTAGCGACGCCATCTTCAATAGCCGCTTTTGCAACAGCAGGAGCTACCCACGCCAACACCCTTTTATCAAACGGTTTTGGAATAACATAATCTGTTCCAAATGAAAAATTCTCTCCCGGATATGCTGCTTTAACATAATCAGGTACAGGCTCTTTGGCCAATTTTGCCAAAGCTACGGCAGCAGCCATTTTCATATTTTCAGTAATTTTTGTAGCCCTAACGTCAAGTGCGCCTCTAAATATAAACGGAAAGCCTAAAACATTATTTACTTGATTTGGATAGTCGCTTCTGCCTGTTCCCATTATAACGTCGTCTCGCACGGCTTTAACCTCTTCGGGTAAAATTTCCGGTACGGGATTTGCAAGCGCGAAAATAATTGGATTTTTATTCATAGACTTTACCATATCTTGCGTTACAAGCTTCGCTTTTGAGAGTCCTAAAAACATATCGGCATTTTTGAGAGCATCGGCCAAAGTCCTTTCCTCCGTATCAATCGCAAATTCATTTTTGTGTCTGCCAAACTCTTCTCTGCCTTTATATATCACGCCTTTTGAGTCGACCATGACTATATTTTTCGCACCTAAAGCTTTATACATTTTTGCACACGCTATTCCAGCCGCACCTGCACCGGATACTACTATCTTCATACTATCTATCTTTTTACCGCTTATCTCAAGCGCATTTATAATACCAGCGCTTGTTATCATAGCGGTTCCATGTTGGTCGTCGTGCATAATCGGAATATCAACTATCGCTTGAAGTTTCGTCTCTATATCGAAACACTCCGGCGCTTTTATATCCTCCAAATTTATACCGCCGAATGTAGGCGAAAGAGCTCTGCAAATTTCTACCAATTTCTCAACATCATATTCGTCTATCTCAATATCAAAAGCGTCTATGTCGGCAAATTTTTTAAATAAAACAGATTTGCCTTCCATTACGGGTTTACCTGCAACAGGTCCTATATCGCCAAGCCCAAGTACTGCAGTTGAATTTGTGATAACTGCTACTAAATTTGCTTTGTTGGTATACTTGTAAGCTAACTCATTGTCTTTTTCTATTTCAAGACAAGGATGCGCAACGCCAGGAGTATATGCCATACTCAAATCTCTAGCACTGTTGCATGCCGTTTTAACATTTATACCTATTTTCCCGCCGATATGATACTCTAAAGCATCTTGCTCAGTTACTTTACTGCTCATACTATCTCCCTGTTTAAAAATTTTTCAATTCTTGTGCGAACGCTATTATATCCGATAACACTCATCACTTCAAATATTGATGGACTTACGCTGCTTCCGACAAGTGCAATTCTAATGGGTTGCGCTATATCTTTTAATTTTAGTCCGGTTTTTTCTAAAAATTCGTTTGTTACATTTTCAAAATCATTTGCAAACTCTAAATCTTTGCTTTTGCTTAGTATATTCAAATACTCTTTAAGATATAAGACGCTCTCTTTTGTTATAAATTTTTCAATCGCCTTTTGCTCATAATTTTGAGGCTCACTTAATATGGCATTCGTCATTTCAACAAGCTGTACTATAGTTTTCGCCCGCTCTCTTAACATATCTGCCAGTAGTTCGGCATTCTTATTGTCTCTTATGTCAAGTTTAAAGTTTAAAGCCTCTTGCCAAAGCCTTGCTGAAGTAGCATTTTTGATGTAACAAGCGTTAAGCCACTCCAACTTTTGCTGATTGTAAGATGAAGCTGAAGCATTTATATTGTTAGGGTCAAAAAACTCTATCATCTCTTTCAAAGAAAATATCTCTTGATCGCCGTAACTCCAGCCAAGTCTCACTAAAAAATTCAAAAGAGCTTCGCTCAAAAAGCCCATGTTTTTGTACTCCATAACGTCCATTGCGCCGTCTCTTTTTGAGAGTTTTTTGCCTTGTGGATTGTTTATCATGGGAACATGAAAAAATTTCGGTACTTTAAATCCCAAAGCTTCGTAAATCACTATCTGTTTTGGGGTATTTGAGAGATGGTCGTCACCTCTTATCACATCTGTTACGCCCATAAGCGCATCGTCAATAACAACTGTCAAATTATATGTAGGCGTGCCATCGCTTCTTGCTATGATAAAATCATCTAAAATATCTTCTGCTTTAAAGCTGATACGACCTTTCACGCCGTCATTAAAAATTATCTCTCCATTTAAAGGCGCTTTTATACGCACTACAGGTTCTACTCCTATCGGCGCAATTCCTTTAAAGTCTCTGTATTTTCCGTTATATCTTGGTCTTTGTTTATTGGCTACTTGCTCTTCGCGCAAAGCATCTAACTCTTCTTTGCTCATATAGCAGTAGTAAGCTTTATCTTCGTTCAAAAGTTTTTTTACATACTCTTTATATAAATCAAATCTTTGAGATTGATAAACTATCTCTCCGTCATACGAAAGCCCTGTCCATTCAAAAGCTTCTTTAATGGCTTGCGCGGCTTCAAGAGAATTTCTTTTAAGATCGGTATCTTCTATGCGAAGCAAAAACTTTCCGCCGTTTCGTCTTGCCCACAGATAATTATAAAGCGCCGTTCTTAACCCTCCTATGTGAAGATAGCCTGTTGGAGAAGGCGCGAATCTAGTAATTATCATAATAAAAGTCCCTGTCTTTTTTAAAAATTAAATTTCTCGTACGAACTTAGATTTCACTTTAATTTTTTTGATACTAAAAAAATGTTAGAATTCAAATTCTAAAAATGTGTGATTATAATGATTTTTTACTTAACAAAGGATTATAGTGAAACTACGAAACAGTTTAACTTCTGCTGTGTGCGCCATATTTTTGGCTTCCTCACATGTAAGCGCCGCACTTGTTGATGCAGTATCGGTGGTGGTTGACAACGAGCCTGTGACCATATATGAGATATATGCTCTCTCAAAACAGTTCAATATGCAAACCAGAGAGGCTTTGGATATATTGATAAGAGAAAAATTGGAGCTTTCTCAAATAAAAGCCATGAATATACAAGTAAGCGACTACGATATAAATCAACAAATGAATGAAATTGCCGCAAAAAACAATTTAAGTGTTCAAGCATTTTATAAAGCTTTAAGCAATGAAGGTATTACTTCGGATACTTATAAAGCCGAATTAAAGCGAAAAATGCAGCAAGAAAAACTATATCAATATGTTTTAAGCAGTAAATTTCAAGCCGCTAATGAGGATGAATTTTTGTTGTATTACAATAAAAATAAAAAAGAGTTTACGCGATTTGAAAGTTTTGATGTCGTAAGATTTGAGAGCCAAAATGCGCAAGATTTGGAAGATATATCCGTAAAATCCAAAAATAGCGAAGAGTCGACACAAGCCGATATCAAACAAATACAAGATAACGCTATGCAAATCGACGAATCGGCAAGCATCGATATTAATGAACAAGATAATGTATATGATGCGAATACACATGATGGCAACATCGTGGTCAAATTATCTAATGATAGCTTGCATGAAAATATTATGTCTGACAAAAGTCTTTCGAAAAAAGATTCTTTCACGATTTCAAGTGAAAACGTGATGGTATTTTCAGAAAACATCTCAAGCTTGGATTCTGATCCTAAGATAATAAACATGCTTTCGCAAACAAATATTGACGCTATAACGCCGATAATTCAAACAAGAGATGGATTTGTAAGATTTTTCATGGAAGCCAAAAATAACGAGAGTATATTGCCGTATGAACAAGTAAAAAATTTCATAATGACTAAAATCTCTTCAAAACAAGAAAACGATATATTAAAAGAGTATTTTGACACATTAAAATCAAGAGCAACTATCACCATAATCAGACTTCCTTGATAGCGCAAAGTCCTTACATGTAGAAAGTGCCGCATTTATATCAGACAAAAAATGCGGCGCTTCAAATTATCAGTGGTTTGCTAAATAGTTAGTGTCAAAATTGTTATTTATAAAATCAGCATTTTCCATCATCTTTTGATGAAAAGTTTTTGTGCAGCTAATACCATCTACAGTCAGTTCGCTCAAAGCTTGTTTCATTTTGGCAATAGCCCTCGTTCTATCCTCCGCCCAAACAATGAGTTTACCTATCATAGAATCGTAATGAGGAGGAACGACATAACCTTGATATACATGTGAATCCATTCTCACATTTCTGCCCCCTGGTGCTATATATTTGCTTATTTTACCGGGACTTGGAATAAATTTTACCGGATCTTCGGCGGTAATTCTACACTCTATGGAGTGCCCTTTCAATTTTATCTCTTCTTGCGATGGGAGTTTTTCGCCCTCCGCTACTCTTATCATCCATTCGATTATGTCAAGTCCGCTTACCATTTCGCTCACGGTATGTTCAACTTGAAGTCTTGTGTTCATCTCCATAAAATAAAAACTTTTATTTTCATCCACTAAAAACTCAAATGTCCCCGCACCCTCGTAGCCGATAGCTTGAGTAGCTCGTATGGCAGTATCGTGCAATTTTTTTCTTGTCTCTTCGTCCAATAAAATCGCCGGCGACTCTTCTATGAGCTTTTGGTGTCTTCTTTGCATGGAGCAATCGCGTTCGCCTATATGTATAGCATTTCTATATTTGTCTCCCATGACTTGCACTTCTATATGTCTTGGTTTTCTTATAAACTTTTCCATATACAAAGTGCCGTCGCCAAATGCCGTCATAGCTTCGCTTTCAGCGGCAAGATATAGTTTTTCCAAATCCTCTTTTTTATCAACTACTCTCATTCCTCGTCCGCCGCCGCCTGCCGCAGCTTTTATAATGACGGGGTATCCTATATCGTCCGCGTTTTTAAATGCGTCTTGCAAATCCTTAAGCGCACCGTCGCTTCCAGGAATTACCGGGATTCCGGCTTTTTTCATAACGTCTTTTGCTTTTGATTTATCGCTCATCATTATCATAGCATCAGCGCTTGGACCTATAAATTTTATTTTATGATGGTCGCAAATCTCGACAAAATTTTGATTTTCACTCAAAAATCCATATCCGGGAAATATTGCATCGCATTCGCTAATTTCAGCTGCTGATATTATGGCTGGGATACTCAGATAACTTTGTGATGATTTCTCTCCGCCTATACAAATGGAGGCGTCAGCATGTTGCAGATATAAAGCGTCTTTATCCGCCGTAGAGTAAACTGCTATAGCTTGTTTACCCATCTCTTTTATGGTTCTTATGGCTCTAAGAGCAATCTCTCCGCGATTGGCTATCAGGACTCTTTTTATTTGACTCATTAGATTTTCTCCACGCTAAACAGGGGCATATCAAATTCGACGGGTTGTCCGTCCTCAACCAATATATCTACTATTCTGCAATCAAACTCAGCATCTATTTCATTCATGATTTTCATAGCTTCCACAATGGCTATAGGTTGTCCTTTTTTTACGACGCTTCCGATTTTAACAAACGGTTCTGCTCCAGGTGACGGAGCTTTGTAAAATGTACCTACCATAGGGGATTTGAAAGTCGGGAGATTGTTTTTTACTCCTTTAGCGCCTTGTTCGTCAGCCTCTTTTACACTTATTTGCGGTTGAGGCTTTGTCTCTATGATTGGGACTTGTAACTCATCGCTGTTTACATATGTTTTTGAAGATGAGTTTTTCTTCATCTCTATAGAAAAGTCTCCTTCGGTTATTTTGAGTTTACTCATACTACTCTTATCAAATATGCGTATTAACTCTTTTACATTTATATCCTGTTTGTTCATCAAACATCTCCTTGATTTTCTAGCACAAAATTTTAAGGTGTGTTATAATAGCATACTTCATTGTAACTTGTTCTTAAGGATTTGTATGGGATTGAAAGCAGATAGTTGGATTAAAGAGAAATCGATTAAAGAAAAAATGATAGAACCGTTTTGCGATGCTCAAATAGGTTCAAACGTTGTAAGCTACGGCGTAAGCAGTTATGGTTACGATATAAGAGTTGGTAAAGAATTTAAGATATTTACCAATGTAAATTCCACAGTCGTTGACCCTAAAAATTTTGAAGATAAAAATATAGTTGATTTTGTAGGCGATATTTGTATTGTTCCGCCAAACTCTTTTGCTCTTGCGCGAACAGTCGAGTATTTTAGAATACCAAAAAATGTTCTTGCCGTATGTCTTGGCAAAAGCACATATGCAAGATGCGGCATTATCGTCAACGTAACTCCATTCGAACCGGAATTTGAAGGACACATAACAATTGAGATTTCAAATACTACGCCGCTTCCGGCTAAGATTTACGCTAACGAGGGAATAGCTCAGGTGCTATTTTTTGAAGGAGATACACCGTGTGAAATCACATATAAAGATAAATCCGGCAAATATCAAGGACAAACAGGCATCACGCTTCCCAAAATCTTAAAATAGCCACTTTCCAAGACTATATGTAAAAAAATTTTAAGTAGTTGAGAGTTTGTTATAAAGCATAAAAAACATCTGTGTTAATTTATATGTTTTTCAAATTTTATTTTGAAAAACATATTTGAAACAGCTTGTATTTAGGTTGTTTTTAAACATATAAATACTTATATGTATATACCAAAATCATTTAACCATCGTCGTCTTAAGATGCGGAAACACTTGCTATAACTCTTGGTATATCAAAAAGTTTTTTAGCAAAAGAGGTTTTAACTGCACTTTGTGAAAAAATAACTTGCATTATTTATTGATGAAACTTTTAAAAACTCTTAACAAAGCAGATAAAAAAAGGATGAGACACGGCTGCAACTTTGAAAGTAAAATGCTTTAATTTAAAAGTTTAAATTAATTAAATATCACATAATCTTAATTCATACAATTTTTAACATCTCTCAATTGATATGTACTATCAATATTATTTAAGTTTGGATTTGTTAAAATCGCAAAATATTTTTTATAAGGTATAAATATGGAAGATATCAATACAAAAAAAGGTTGCAGCAAAAAACTACTTACTGCAAACAACAACATTTCAACATTCAAAATACTATTCATTTTTTTAATTATGTTTAGTTTTTTACAAAAGGGCATAGCGATGGATTTTATAGAAACTGTTTATAAAACGGGAATAACAAATAAAACGGTATCAAGTTATTCCGTATCTCCCGACGGTACAAAAATACTATTTAATACAAATAAATTAGTAGATGGGCTTCAGTTATTGGATTTAAAAAGCGGAGAGATGACTAAGATACAAGTGCAAACAAATAGATCTTGGGCACAAACCAGTTGGTCAAGAGATGGGACAAAAGTTGTAACTATATCAACCGTTATTCGCAACAACTATTATATATATGGCGAACAAGATGTGATTATCTTGGATACGAAAGATTGGAGTTATCGTTATCTAAACATCCCTCAAGGAGTAAATCGTGCTCCTATTTTTTCTACGGATGGAAAAATGCTTTACTACTTTAGAGGTATCAAAAGAGAGAGCGGAAGAACGCCTGCGAGTAATTATGACTTGTACTCTTATGATTTGGTTGCAAACAAAGAGACAAAATTGACAGATTATAAAATGTATCTAGTGGAGCGCGCATATGACGATGGCAATGAGATACTGTTTGCAGCACATGATTCCAGACTACCTAATTTTAAACCAAAAGGAAGCATGTTTAATCAAACAAGCTTATATGCCATAAATAAATCAACCCTTAAACTTCGTATGTTGAGCTTTGACCAAAGTGACGGTTTTTTTGATATCTACTTTAGCGGTAAAGATATGGACGGCAATATCTATTTTGGAACAAACAAAGAGGGTAAAAGCGGTCGTTTCTTGTTTTTTGTTTACAGGTGCGATAGCAGTGGAAACAATTGTGAAAATATACGAAGCAGATCATCATATAGCTTAGTCAAAATTCCTTTTAGCACAAAAGATATTTTTATAAGCGACACTATAGACAATGAGATAGTTTTTAGAAAATTGGTTGAGATAGGCGATTAATTAATTTATTAATAAAGGAGATTACACTTATGGGTATTATTAGTTTTGGCGGTGGCTATTTTCAATTTGCAATTAATGGTACCAACTATTGCGGACCGGGTTGGACGGCAGGAGTATTTGATAACTCAGGTGTTGAGGCAACCGAAGCAAGTTCTCAGTTTCTTACTTCAGTTGATAAAGCATGCATGGATCATGATACGGCATATGGATTAGCTACCAATGCTATGGATATCTTGACAGCCGATTTGAAACTGATGGCAGATATCGCGGGACTGTATACGCAGGGCAATATAGAATCAGCATATGATTTGGTTTTGAGCGTTGGTATATTTGCAGCTTTTGCCGCTAAAACACTTTTGTGGGATTTACCAAAAGCTGCTATAGACGGAATAGGTACCATTATAGATTTTGCAAAATATATGGTCATGGAAGTTGCAGAATTTCTTGGTATTGTTGACAGTTCTTCAAGTTCCGAATCTAACAGTGCAGTTTATGGGATTTTGCCAGAAGATTATTATGGCGCTGCAAATGGTCAAACTAGACTAATTACAGTTATAGCGCTTAAATCGGATGAAGATATTGACTATGAAGAATTGTCAGAAGAACTTGATTTTAATGTGGAAGAGTATACACATACAAATATAAATCAAGTAGGCAGCATTAACGTTAGCGGTAACTTATTAGGACCTACCGCAGGAGTAATATATTTGCCCATGTCCGAACAGCAAAATGTTGAAGACGCAGCTACTGTCTTCACTCAGCTTAGTTACGATACTACAACTGTAGAAATTCCGATAGATATGGATCCTTGGGGATATAACTATGACAGTTCCTCTTCTGATACATATCAAAATTCTTATTTATCTTTAGAAGATATCCAGAATTATATGTTTACACAAAATATGTTAATGGTGGAAGAGGACTTAAGATGGATAGAAGAACAAGTAAGGTGGATAGAACATGAAAGCATAATAAACGCTATGCTTAAGTATAGCAACACTTCAATAGAATATTTTGACAATGACGAACATATTGACGATACGCAAACAGATGATGATCTTTCTGTTCCAAGCGAAGATTCATCTGATGATAGTTCTGAAGTTTTGCCTCAAGATATTCAAAATGAATCCGGCAATAACGAAACAGTTGAATACATTCGTATAGATATAATAGATGACATCGTCGGCGTGGTAAATTTAAAAAGTTACTTGGGAGAAGATTTGGACGAAATGTTTGAATTGGACATAAATCAACAATTCAGAGCAACATATGTACAAGAAGAAGAATTATTGTATGCGGGTGATTCGTTTTATATGCCGGCAGATAGAAGGTCTTCCATAACAAACCCGGGCGGTATGTATTTTGCCGTATCACAGAATACAGTAACGATTGGCAATGACGGTACTTTGATAGAAAATTCGGACAACGATGAACAACATATTGACGATACGCAAACAGTTGAATACATTCGTATAGACATAATAGAGGACATCGTCGGCGTGGTAAATTTAAAAAGTTACTTGGGAGAAGATTTGGAAGAAATATTTGAGTTGGACATAAATGCAGAGTTTAGAGCAACATACCTTCAAGAAGAAGAATTATTGTATCTAGGCGATTCGTTTTATATGCCTGCAGATAGAAGATCTTCTATAGTAGACCCATGCGGTATGTATTTTGCCGTATCGCAGGATACGGGGACAATCAATGATGTAACAACCAATTTTTGTCCATATAGTTGGGATCCGCTTGTTCTTGATTTAAATGGAGATTCACAAGTCTCTTTTGTAGAACTTGACAAGTCAAATGTTTTCTTTGATTTAAATGCTGATAGTATAAACAAACATACGGCATGGATAGATAAAAACGATGGCTTTCTTGTGTACGATGAAAACAACAATAAAAAGATAGATAACATAAATGAACTCTTTGGAAATAATGTAGTTGACGGTTTTACCGATCTTCAAAACAGAATTGATTCGAATAGTGATGGAGTTATAAACTATCAAGATGAAAACTTCAATAAATTAAAAGTTTGGCAAGACAAAAATCAAGATGGAGTATCACAAAAAGATGAGCTCTTTGCTTTAGACGAACTTGGCATAACAGAGATAAGAACTTCAAATACAATAATTGATGACAATGGACAAATAACAAGAGTTACGCATGAAGGTACATTTGTAAGAAATGGTGAAGAACACTATATGGCAGATGTTGTATTTGAATATGACTCTTTTGTAGCAAAATTTGCAGATACAAATGTATCTGACGATAACTTCCTAAGTTTAAATGATATCAATCGTATCATTGAAAATATTAACTCATTTGTAGTTGATGATGGTATAGATATGCAAAACTGCAATAATATTAAAAATAATGACACCATCATGCAGATAGTTATGAGTGGATGGAATTGATAGAGCAAATAAATCTTTAAGTTGTGGAGACTATTCATAATTTCGCGTCAAAGTAGTTCTGATAGGAGAAATCCTATCACGCCTTTTCTTAAATTTTAAGTTCATTATCCAATCTACCCTCGAAGAATTTTGAGTAATGAACTTTCATTTAGAAATACGTCTTTGGTTTTGATTAGTTTTCTAAATCAATAATATTGGTGGTATGTATAACTCTTCTAATATATGCGAATATTTGAAATAAATGGACAAGTTATCTTACTTGCTATTCCAAGATTGTAAAACTATTGATACTTTTTGCCCCATTTTTCATTAAGTTTGATTCCACAGTATCTTTAGATGCTGCTTGATGTACTGGCTTAAATCTTTCATGAACTCTTTTTGGTCTTTTGTGCAAGTACTTGACGGTGAAGCAAAAATCGCGATAGCAGATAAAATTTATGAGTTAAAAAGTGGTGAGGGTATCGTTATGCCTTCAAATATCCCTCATGCTGTTTATGCAAAGAATGGGATAAAGTTTTTGCTTACAGCTTGTATTGCTAAACGAATTTAAGTTACATACGGGGAGTTATACACAAAATAGACTATTTATTTTATTTATGATAAAATCCGATTTCATTCCAAATCCAAAAACTTTACTAATGAGATTTTGTGAAAATTTTAAAAAAATAGGAGAATTTATGGCAACTGTTGAAAATCAAGTTGTATCAATGTTTTATGAGTTAAAAGATGTAAATGGAAATCTGCTTGATTCAAATATGGATAGTGCGCCTCTTTTGTTTATTGTGGGTAAAAATCAAATTATCACGGGGCTTGAACGCGAAATAATAAATATGAATCAAGGAGACGCCTCACATGTAGCGATAAAAGCTGTTGACGCTTATGGAGAATATGACGAAAATGCCGTTCAAATAGTTCCGATTGAACAATTTGCCGGACTTGAACTTACAAACGGAATGACGCTTTACGGTCAAGGCGAAGACGGCAATACTGTCCAAGTCATAGTTAAAGAGTTTAACGACAAAGACGTAACTATAGATTTTAACCATCCTTTAGCCGGAAAAGATTTATATTTTGATATAGAGATAGCCGAGATAAGAGACGCTACGGAAGATGAGCTTTTGAACGGACATGTAGAAGGTTCGCATAGTTGTTCGTGCGGCGAACACAATGATGAATGTTGCAACGAACACGAAGACGAATGTTGCGGCAAACATCATCATTAGTTAAAAAGCAAAATTCGTGATAAACAGTAGCTTTATAGCCAATTCTCACTCTTCGAAAGAAGCGGGAAGAATGGCTGCTCTTTTGAAAAATTTAAATCTAAACGCGCTTATCACGGGAGAAAAAGGGGTTGGAAAAACAACTTTGGCGCAAAATATTTTGGACGCAAATATAATAGACGGCGAAGATTTTTCAACCCTTATAAGAGCGCTTGGCTCAAACTCGACTTTGATAGTAAAAAATTTTGATAAAATCTCAAATTTTATACTTTTAAAAGACTCTTTGAAAACAAATCCGACAAGAATAATAGCAACTTCAACGAAAAAGCTTGATGAGAAAATTACGGATACTTTTTTCAGTTTAAAGATACTTATCCCGCCTCTGTCGGAGCGTCCTGAAGATGTTGAAGCACTGGCGCAAAAGTTTTATGACGAAGCTGCAAATCTCTTTTCGAATGAGGAGAGCAAAAAACATATCGACATAAAAGATATAAATCTTGATTTGAGTACCAATGCGTACTCTCTAAGACGCTCTGTATATAACGCATTTTTGATTGAACAGTTTAAAGAGGAAGATATATTGAGTCTGCTTGAAAAGTTTTTGACACAAAAACTTGGCAGCGGCGATGATTATCGTAAATTCCTCTATATATTTGACGTACCGCTGCTTAGAGCGGGTTTTAAAAAATTTCATTCGCAGCTCGCGATATCTAAAAATTTTGGTTTAAATAGAAATACTTTGCGTAAAAAGATATCCGAATTGCGCAGTTTTTTAAAAAACAGTAAGTAAAAAATTTAAAAGATAATAGGATAAAAAATGTCAAAAGAGATAGCGTTTATTTTCCCCGGACAAGGTTCGCAAATCGTTGGAATGGGGAAAGATTTCTATGAAAAAAACTCCATTGCAAAAGATATTTTTGAAAAAGTTTCCAAAAAACTCGGTATTGATATGCAATCTATTTTGTTTGAAGAGAATGAAAGTTTAAATGAAACCGAATTTGCACAACCGGCTATATTATTGGTAAGCGCAATTGCTCTTAAGCTTTTTCAGGAAAATATACAAATCACGCCAAAATTTGCGCTCGGACACTCTCTTGGAGAGATAACTTCGCTGATTAGCGTAGGTGCGCTTGACATGTACGATGCGCTTGAACTCGTAAGAGAACGCGGACTTTTAATGAAAAAAGCGTGTGAAGGCAAAAATGCAGGAATGATGGTGATTATCGGACTTGATGATGAAAAAACCGAAACTACATGTAAAAAAGCAAGGGAAAACGGCAAGCAGATATGGGCTGCAAACTACAATAGCGACGGGCAAATAGTAGTAGCGGGCATCAAAGACGATTTGAACGAATATGCCGACAAATTTAAAGAAGCGGGCGCAAAAAGAGCTATGCTTTTAACGATGTCCGTAGCAAGCCACTGTCCTCTCTTAAAAAACGCGCAAAGCCCATTAAGAGAAAAATTGGAAATTTTTATAAAAGATAAATTTGCAGTGCCTATTATCTCAAATGCAAACGCAAAACCGTACATGAATAAAAAAGAGGCTGTGGATTTATTGGAAAAACAACTTATATCGCCCGTTTTATATAAACAATCAATAAGCGGACAAAAAGTAGACGCATTTATAGAGTTTGGCGGTTCTGTACTAAAGGGTTTGAACAAACGCTTAAACGAAGCTCCTACTTACAGTATAACGGATATGGCAACTCTTGAAGAGACGCTGAAAAGCATTCGGTAATTCTTTGCAATATTGTTAAAAAATACCGATTTTTTCTGCCAATTAAATCAATTTGATTGTTTTTTACAACATTGCAAAAATGATATAATTGCAAACTTTTAAATATTTTAGGACTAAATAATGAAAATAGCTATAATGGGAGCAATGGTTGAGGAAATAACGCCTCTTTTGGAGAAATTTAAAGAGTATAAAACAGTAGAATTCGCTAATAATAGGTTTTATACTTTAAAATATAAAAATCTTGACATAACTATAGCCTACAGCAAAATCGGTAAAGTAAACGCAGCTCTTACGGCATCTATTTTGATAAATATATTCGGCGCTCAAAAATTACTATTTTCAGGCGTAGCCGGAGCCATTGAAGAAAATTTACACATAGGAGATTTGATAGCCGCGGAAGGACTTGTACAGCATGACCTTGATATTACGGCTTTCGGACATCCGTATGGTTTTGTGCCGGAAAGTAAAATCCTAATCAAAGCCGACGAAGAACTTTTAAAAATAGCAAAAGAGACTGCAAAAACATTAAATCTTACATTAAAGTCAGGCGTAATAGCAACAGGCGACCAATTCATATGCGATGCAGTTAAAAAAGAGTGGATAAGAAAAACTTTCAATGCAAATGCCATTGAAATGGAAGGAGCCGGCGTTGCGTTTGTGTGTGAATCTTTAAATATTCCGTTTTTTATACTTCGCGCGATAAGCGATGCGGCTGATGCTAAAGCCGAATTTGATTTTGACGAATTTTTGCAAAGCAGCTCAAAAATAAGCGCGGATTTTATTGTATCTATGCTGGATAAATTGGAGAAGTAAGCAATGAATATAAGTAAATCAATACTGCGTTCGCTCGGACGCGCAAATGCAAAATACGGATTGATACAAGAAGGGGACAGAGTACTTTTAGGGCTTAGCGGCGGTAAAGATTCGCTCTCTTTGGCGCACGCACTTAAACATACGCAAAAAGTAGCGCCTTTTGATTTTGTTTATGAAGCGGCTACCATAACTTACGGTATGGGCGAAGATTTGAATATTTTGCATAAGCATTGTGAAGAATATGAAATAAAACATACCATCATAGATACTACAATCTTTGAACTCGCTAAAGATAAAATAAGAAAAAATTCCTCATTTTGCAGTTTTTTTTCACGAATGAGACGAGGCGCTTTATACACATATGCTTTGGAAAATGGTTTTAATAAACTTGCCCTAGCGCATCATTTAGACGATGCGGCAGAGAGTTTTTTTATGAATTTTATGAATAACGGAACTTTGCGTTCAATGCCTCCTATATATAAAGCCGACAATGGCATTATCGTAATTCGCCCATTGATACATGTAAGAGAGAGACAACTTAGAGATAACGCTATTTTAAATAATCTCCCCACGATAGGAGACGAAGCGTGTCCGGCTATGAGATTTGACGTAAAAATGCCGCACGCAAGATATGAGACAAAAGAGCTTTTGGCAAATCTTGAAAAAACACATCCGAATCTTTTTGTGTCGCTCAAAGGAGCGTTTGAAAAAGTGCAAATAAATAGTTTTTGTCAAAAAGAGTTTTTAGAAGTTTAAAAATTAAAAAATATATAAAGGCTGTGCCGTAAAAACGCTTATTTTTTTAGATTTTACCTTTAGAACTACTTATAAGAGGTAAAATATGTAGCTATACTTGCGACCAATCACAAATTTTAATCGTTAAAATTGATATTTGAAAAACGCAAATCATAGCCTCTAAAAAAGTTCTGAAACGCTTAAGGAAAATTGTATGGATTTTTGTAGTAAATTATTGAAACTGCAAGAGGAAATTTACAAAAATGAAAAAGAGAGATACGGCTATCAATTGTACTATTCGCCAAGAGTTAGCTTTTCTAAAATAGGTGATTTTTATGAGATAACCTACTCTGGAGACGGATATGACGATGGAAACAGATCAAATTTTGCATTCTTGGCTTTTATAGGACTGCTGACAAAATATTCTACATGTATCAAATCTCTTATATTTACAGGCGCTGACGAAGGAGCAAACGGTACAAAAAATTGGGATTTTACGAGACTTATAAATTCTAATGCGGTTTTTGAAAACTTAGAAGAATTCAAAGTCAAACTAACCGATGAGGGAGAGCACAATCAAAGCGTTATAGCTCAAGACTATGATGAAGACGGACAGATAGCAAAACTTGCCGCAAAAATGCCGAATCTCAAAATATTGCAAGTGCCGTCTGCGCCAAATGAGGATTTTTTCAAACTCAAAAATTTAAAATTACAAAAACTAATCGTGCAAGCAGGATACAATACGCAAAACTTTATAGCAAATCTTTCTAAAACGGTAAACTTAAGTCGTCTTTATGCGCTTGATTATACGGACATACTGCACGATATAGACAATATCGGCACAACATACGGCGATTACAAAAAGCTTTTTTGTTCTGATTTTTTTGAAACAAAAAGCGAGCATGGGCAAAAGATAAATTTTCACTTTACATTGCGTGAAAACAGGCTAACCTCCGAAAATTTGCAAGAACTCAACAGCATAAAGCAGATACAATTCTTGCATGTAAAAACATTTAGCGGACAATATGTATACAAAAGATAATATAAAAAATTTCCAAGATATGCCGGAAGTACAAAAAAATCGCTGGAAGATATTTATCAGCGTCTCTTTATTTACTTTTATGGCAACGCTTGACGGCAGTATAGTAAATATAGCGCTACCGACAATTGCCGACAGCCTCAATGTACCTATGAACAAATCCATATGGATAGTCGCTGTTTACATGATAAGTATCTGTACATTTTTAGTGTTATTTGGCAAAATCGGCGATATCGCAGGAAAGATAAAAGTTTTTCGCATAGGCACACTTATATTTGTAAGCGGTACATTTTTAGCCGGTCTTGCCAATTCGCTCGATACACTTGTAGCAGCGCGTGTCGTGCAAGCTCTCGGCGCTAGCATGACAATGTCAACAAATCTTGGCATCATAACCGAAATATTCAAACCGCAAGAACGGGGAAAAGCGCTTGGTTTTATAGGTTCGGTCGTCTCTTTAGGCAGTATCACGGGTCCTAGTGTCGGCGGTATAATAGTGCACTACCTTCCATGGTCATATATCTTTTGGCTTAATATTCCATTTGGTCTTTTAACACTTTTTCTTGGCGTCAAATATTTACCAAAAGATGTATCTAAGACAAAAAGCAGTATTGATTTTGTGGGCTTTTTTATCTATGCGGCTGCAATTACTCTTTTCTTTGGCTCTATGTTTATGGGGCAAGAAGTGGGATTTGGCAATACAATGATACAGATACTGCTTACTCTTTCATTGGCGCTTGCGATACTTTTTATCAAATACGAATACGGCAAAAATTCGCCGTTGATAGAATTTGCGATATTTAAAAACAAAGCCGTAACAGTTGGACTCATATGCGCTTTAATAGTATTCGGCGCAAATTTCTTTTTTGCCATACTGATGCCCTTTTACCTGCAAACAGCAAGAGGCTACACTCCGAGTGCGGCAGGATTTATCATGATGGCTTTTCCGATAGTTATGGTCGTAGCAGCGCCTATAGCGGGAAGTCTTGCGTACAAATTGGGAGCCGGTAAACTTACAATATTGGGGCTTAGTCTTATAGCGCTTGTAAATTTTTTATTTATTTTTATAAAGATAGATATGAATATAGCTTATTTTATTACGCTTGTCGGACTTATCGGACTTGGCAATGCTATTTTTCAATCGCCGAACAATACGATTATAATGAGTTCTGTGGATAAGAAATATCTGGGTGTCTTAGGAAGTCTCAACGCGCTTGCAAGAAATGTCGGAAATATCGTAGGCGTAACATTTGCCACAACGATACTATTCGCCGCAATGAGCTTCAAAGCAAAAGAACATATCTCAACATATGTTAGGGGTGAAGAAGAGTTGTTTATGTTCGGTATGCATATTACATTTGCCGTATCTTTGATATTTATGGCAATAGCGCTATTGATATCTATTGCGCAATTTAAAAATAGCAAACCGAAATAGGAGTTTTTGACCCTACATGTACAAAGAAGAGCAAAAATACCAAAATCTTTATGAAATACCCGAGGTACAAAAAAGCCGCTGGAAAATATTTTTCAGCGTTATGCTTTTTAACTTCATGGCAACTATGGACGGCGGTATTATAAACATTGCGCTTCCTGTTATAGCCAAAGATTTGAATATAGATATGAACAAATCAATATGGATAGTAGCGGTATACATGATAATATTATGTACATTTTTGATACTTTTCGGGAAAGCGGGCGATAGTATCGGTAAAATAAAGATATTCAGGATAGGAATAGGGATTTTTATAACGGGTTCTTTTTTGGCAGGTTTCAGCAATTCACTGTTGATGCTGATATCTGCTCGCGTTATTCAAGCATTCGGCGCAAGCATGACTATGGCTACAAATTTCGGAATAATAGTTGAAGTGTTTTCGCTAAAAGATAGAGCCAAAGTTATAGGTTTTGTTAGCTCCATAGCGTCTCTTGGCACCATAATAGGTCCTAGCGTCGGCGGTATTATGGTAGAATATTTGCCATGGTCTTATATTTTTTGGATTAATGTTCCATTTGGATTATTTGCTATGTATCTTGGAGTAAAATATCTACCAAAAGATATCATAAAAAGCAAATCAAAAATGGATTTTATGGGTTTTTGTATCTACGCTTTGTTCATCGTATCATTTTTTACAGCCGCATTTGCCGGACAAGAGATAGGTTTTGGAAAACCTATAGTGCTTCTTCTATTTTCAGCGGCAATCATTAGTATAATCGCTTTTATAAAATACGAACTTAAGAAAAAATCGCCTCTTATAGAGTTTGCTCTCTTTAAAATAAAATCAGTTGGAATAGGTCTTTTTTGCGCATTTGCCGTAGTTGCCTCAAATTATTTTTTTAATATTCTTATGCCGTTTTATTTGCAAAATGCAAGAGAATACTCAGCAAGCCGCACGGGACTTATTTTGATGATATTGCCGATAATGATGGTAGTATGCGCCCCTATTTCAGGAGTTTTGGTCGGAAAAATCAGCGCAAGCAAAATAACTACTATAGGCATTTTGATTTTGGCTCTGGCTCATGTTATGCTGATTTTTATCAGCGTTGATACGAATATGTTATTTTTTCCTATTGCGGCGGCTCTTGTGGGACTGGGTTCTGCCCTATTTTTCCCCTCTAACAATACCTCTGTTATAAGTTCTGTTGATAAAAATCATCTTGGCATGATGGGTAGCTTAAATTCTTTGGCAAAAAATATGGGCAATATTTCAGGTATAGCGCTTGCTACGACAATACTTTTTATGGCTATGAGCATAAAATCCGGACTACATGTAAGAACTTTTGCAAAAGGCGAGGAAGAACTTTTTGTATTTGGTATGCGCGCCGCATTTATCGTATCGTTCCTTCTATTGACAATAGCGACAATCTTATCGTACAAGCAGGTCAAAAGTAATAAAAACGCAAAAACAAAATAGATGTATTTAACTCTTTAAAATTTTCTCCGAAATATTCCCGCCAACTATCGTTACCCAAATTTATTACCAATATTATCGCGCTTAAAATCCCTCTTGAGTTACCATGTATAAATATTCTACTTCATCGTCGTCAAGTAAAATCGTCTGTTTTGTTAAAAAAAGTTTTTTTATTTTAGCCGTTTTCAAGCCTTTATTGTGAATACACTCGGGGTGAGCAGGCAAAAAAGCACGTGCTAACGCTATTTCATCGCCTGTAATTTTCTCTTCGCACAAAAAACACTCTTCCAGCGAGTGAAGTCTGCCCTCGAAAAAGAGAAGTTCCAGATATGCCTCGACTATAACTCTTTTTGGGTTTTGTTTCTGCCATTTTTTAGCACAACCGACTAAAAGTTCAAAATAAAAACCGTCAAGATTTTCAATATCTCTCAAATGACCGTAAAAAAGCTTCACAAACTGCTGCCAAAAATAAAACCTGTCTCTCTCAAGATTCCAACTATGAGCCAAATGTATAACATTTCTTAGTTGAACGATACTTGATTTTGCGCTCACTTGCGTCTCAAAATCTATCAAATAACCAAGATTTATTGTCGAATGCCTCGCTCCATAAAATCTATATGTGGTTTTTAACTTTTCTTTGGTGAGGATAGATACTATCAAATCCTCGTCGCGAACTTTATTGATATTTATGATAAACCCTTGCATAAGCGCCTTTGTCTTTACATGTATACTCCATTTTATCATAAGATAAAGCGCATTTGGGTATTATGTACGGCAAAAACGGATTAAATAATGGAATTTTTACACTCCGTCATAGACGCCAATCTTGAAATTTACCATCTTTTACAAAACTCTGCACACAATCTTTTATGCGAAAAACTCTCAAAAGGTTTTGGCGGAGACATAAGCATAAAAGCGGATTTGAAAGCTGAAAGTATTTTTGTAAAACATTTAAAAAAATTTGGCGCGATATACTCCGAAGAAAGCGGCATGATAGGAAAAAACAGTGATATTATCATCGTAGATCCAATTGACGGTAGTGAAAATTTTATCTCAAATATACCGTATTTCGGTACATCTGTTGCCAGACAAAAAAATGGCGTTGTCACGCACGCCGTCGTAACAAACTTATCAAACGGCTCTTTACATGTAAGAAGTTTTGATACTTTTCAAAAACGCTCATTATTCAACTCCGAAACAGAAAATATTTTTCCAAACGCTTTTTCAAGCGTCGGCATTTTTGAAAAGTCTTACAATTCCGACAAACTTCATGATTTTTTAAAAAACGAACGCTTAAAATATCGTTCCATGGGAGCATTGGCTCTATCTTTGGGTATGGCTCACGAAGTAAATTTTGTGCTGTACGAAGGAAAAATCAGAGAGTTTGACATCGCGGGCGGCTGGTACATGTGCGAGGATTTATTTAGATTTAGAAATGATAATTTTCTGCTTGTAAGTAAAGATAAGGGAATATTTGATAAAATTTCTAACTTTATAAAGGAGCAATCTATAAATGGATTTTTCTAAAATATTTAAAACGCGCAAGGAACAACCTAAAGCAAACGAAGCTCCAAGTCATTGGGTAAAGTGCGAAGCGTGCGGCTCTTTGATGTACAGAAAAGAGATTATGCTTCAAGCCAATGTCTGCTCAAAATGCGGATTTCACATGAGAATAAACGCGCTGGAGAGAATAAATTTGTTGAGCGATAAAGACACTTTTGTAGGATTTGATAAAGATTTGGCGCCGATAGACCCTTTAAAGTTTGTTGATAAAAAGTCATACAAAAAACGAATAGAAGAGGCATATGAGAAGACAAAGAGAAATTCTGCCGTAATTGTAGGAGAATGCAAGATAGAAGGCATAAGCGTTCAACTTGTTGTTTTTGACTTTGAATTTATGGGCGGAAGTTTAGCATCTGTTGAAGGTGAAATGATAGTGCGCGCCACAAAAAGAGCGATAGAGAAAAATCAAGGTCTTGTCATAGTAAGCGCAAGCGGCGGGGCAAGAATGCAAGAGAGTACGTTTTCATTGATGCAGATGGCAAAAACATCGGCTGTTTTAACAAAATTGTCCGAAAAAAATCTTCCTTTCATATCCGTCTTGACAGACCCTACTATGGGTGGAGTAAGCGCATCTTTCGCATGGCTTGGGGACGTGATAATAGCAGAACCGGGCGCTCTTATAGGATTTGCCGGACAAAGAGTCATCAAACAAACTATCGGCACAGAATTGCCGGAAGGTTTTCAAAGAGCGGAATTTTTATTGAAACACGGGCTTATTGACATGATAATAAAAAGAGGCGACTTGAAACGAGCAATAGCCGATTTGCTTAGATATTTTACAAATGAAAAAGAAAATGAGCTTGTATCCGATGATAAAAATTAAAATAGCGGGAGAGCGAAAATCGCAAGATTAAAATTATATGCGCTGATAGATAAAGCGACATTGGAAAAAAACAATCAATCATTAGAATGGATAATTGATAAGGCAAAAAGTTTCGATGCTTATCTAATTCAATATAGAAATAAAACAGGTGATTTTGATGAAAAAAAAGAGGACTTGTTGACGATAAAATCACTTTGTAGCGATACACCGCTTATAATAAATGACGATATAACGCTGATAGATTATTGCGACGGCATTCATCTCGGACAAGAAGATATTTTGAACTTTGTTGGCAATATCGGTGATGCAGCCCGCTTGATAAGACATACTATCGGCGACAAAAAACTTTTTGGTTTATCAACTCACAATGCAGATGAAATAGCTGCGGCAAATTTTTTACCCATTGATTATATAGGACTTGGCGCATATCGCAAAACAAGCACTAAGAGTACAACCAATATTCTAGGAAACACGCTTGATTCGCTCGCCAAATTCTCCAGAAAACCGGTCGCAGCCATAGGCGGAGTAAAATTGTATGATGAGTTTAAATATGTAACATATTTAACGATAGGTTCGGGACTTTATGAAGATTACAGTGTATTCTATTGAAAAAACTCCTCAAAGTGAAATTAAAAATATGACGGAAGAGTTTACAAAGATGATTTTGCGTTTCGCCAAAATAGAAGATATATCGCTTTTTAACAGTAAAATCGCATCAGCGCAAAGCAAAGGGGTGTTGGAAGCGCAAAAATCATACACTCAAAGTTTTGAACCGTATATTAAAAATTATACCTTAGCGCTCGACAAAGATGGAGAAATGTTAGACAGTATAGAGTTTGGCAAAATCTTTGATAACGACGCGGATATAAGATTTTTCATAGGCGGCGCGTATGGTTTTGAAAAACAATTTTTAAAACGCACTCAAAGAGTTATAAGCTTAAGTAGTTTAACATATGCACATAAAATAGCAAAACTGGTGTTGTTTGAACAGATTTATCGCGGACTTTGCATAAAAAACAACCACCCGTATCATAAAGAGTAAAAATCAAACCTAAGGACGAAAATGAAACAAAACGATATTGAGTTCTTTAAAAACTTACTTCTTGAAAGAAAAGAACAAGTTTTAAAAAACATTGACGGAGCAACGAAAGAGATTGAAGGTTTAGATGTCTCCGATGCTAGAGATGAGGTTGATTTTGCAACTTTAAATGTAAACAATCTTATCGATCAAGTTTTAAATATACAACAGTCGCAAGAACTTTTTGAGATAGAATACGCTCTGGGTAAAGTAGAAAAAGGTACTTATGGGATATGCGAGATGTGTGAAGAAGCCATAAGTATTCAAAGGCTCAAAATAAAACCACATGCAAAATACTGCATTATATGTCGTGAAATTTCGGAAAAAGAAAAAAATAAAAAAAGGGGTTTCTAATGGGTATTAAACAATATATAGTCTTCTCTGTTTTACTTTTGGCGATTGTCGGCATTTATGTCTACAGTATAGTTCCAAATGAAAACGCATATTATACATTGACATTTTTCAACTATAGTTGGGAGCTGCCTATAGCCGTGTGGTTTATCATACCGGCAGTTGCTTTGTTCATAGCTTCTGTAATCCATATGTTGTTTTACTCTGTAAAAAATTTTTTGGCAAAACGACTTACTAAAAAAGATTATGAAACACTTGTATTGCATATAAAACATACCCTTTTAGGCGAAGAAAAAGATTTGGAGTATAAAACAGAACCTTTTAAAGCTTTAGCTGCGGCGATTAAAAAAATGAGCTACAACCCTAAAAGCGCCGATGAAAAAACTGGCGAAAAAGAGCTTGACGAGATATTTAGCATTTTAGAGAAGATAAGAAATGGCGAATATGTGGATTTGAAAAAATTTCGCTTAAGAAGCGACAATGACCTTCTAAATCAAAATCGTCTCAATTTTTCACAAAACGACAAAAAATTTATTGATGAAACTTTAAAACATTGCAGTTCTCTTGATAGCGAAATATGCAAAAAAGCTTTCTATACGCTTTTAAAACAAGCTTCATATGCGGATATAAAGGGGTATAATTTTGACTTAACGAGCGATATGCTGCTTATTTTATTTAAAAGATTTACCGACCAAAATGATGACTTTACGCTGAGCAACGCCGAAATAAAAGAACTTTTGGAAAAAACTCCTATGAGTTCCAGCGAGTTTTTAGATACGGCAAAAATACTCAAAATAGTTGTTGAGCCTGACGCACTTTTAAAGCTTTATGATAATGTCCAGTCTAAAAATCAACATGCAGCGTTCGCATACCTGTATATATTGTTTGAATTAAGACTGATAGATAAAGCGAGAGACTTTTTAGAAAACAATGAAGATAGCGAATTTGAAAAGTTCAGAATTTTACTTTTCTTGCGCGATAATGGAAAAATCGTAGATACAGACCTTATCGTTTAATGCTTGAGATTAATTTTGACCAAAGCCCAACGGCTTTGGCTCCACTTGCAGGTTTTACAGACCTGCCTTTTCGTCATATTTGCAAAAAATTCGGCGTTGATTTGACATTTTCAGAGATGATAAGCGTAAACGCGCTTATAAGAGATTCAAAAAAAACCTTTCACATGTTAGAGCGCGCGCCAAATGAAGATATGTACATAGTGCAAATCGTAGGAAGCGATACGAACAGTATCATAAAAGCAGTTGAAATTTTAAATGACATAGAGGGTATAGCGGGTATTGATCTAAATTGCGGCTGCCCCGTGCCAAAAGTCGTGGCACAAGATGCCGGTTCATCGCTTTTAAAGGATTTGCCGCGTCTATCGCAAATTGTAGAAACCATAAAAAAATACTCAAACAAACGCTACACTTCTGTTAAAACTCGTATCGGTTTTAGTGAAAAAACGCCTGAAATCATAGCCAAAACTATTGAAAATGCTGGGGCTGATTTTATCAGCATTCACGGGCGAACAAGAAGCGGCGCGTATAAATCCGAAGTAGATTATGACGCGATAAAACGCGCAAAAGAAGCGACCAAAATCCCTATTTTTGCCAATGGCGATATTACAACTTATGAGGGTGCAACAACAGTCAAAGAGCTCACTAAATGCAACGGATTGATGATAGGGCGCGGCGCGATAGGCAATCCTTGGATATTTTACCAATTAAAGCACAACCAAAACAGCGTTGATAAATCATTTATAAAATCTATCGTTTTGGAGCATTTGCAACTTATGGCAAAGTTTTACAAAGAAAAAATGGGAGTAGTTCTATTTAGAAAACACTTACATGCATACTCAAAATCTTTTCCCGAAGCTGCTGCATTTCGTCATAAAGTGAACTCTATTATTGATATAAATGAGATGCGAAAAACGATAGAAGAGTTTTTCATATAAGTTAAATATCCGGCTGACCTCTCTTTGCAAAATAATTTATTTAAAAGACGATTTTCTTGTCTTTTTGCAGACAATAAAAAATTATAAAAAAATAGTAATGCAGCGACTTGTGCAAGCTAAATCTTGACAAATCAGGCGATAGAGCACGAAAATACCTCATGAATAATTAGAGTATTTTAGATATTCCATTTAATGCAAAAATATCTTTTTTACTTGTATTTAAAAAGAAATTAAATATAATTGCAAAATTTTCAAAAGGAGCATTACATGCAACAGACAAAGGCGATAAAAGCTTCAAAGTTATGGGAAGAGAAAAATATAGCCACAGACTTTGAAGGTTCCGTGTTCACAAAGATAAGTAAAGAGTGGATAGCAATAAGTGCAGGCACGAAAGACGATTATAACACTATGACTGCTTCATGGGGAGCAATCGGACATCTTTGGGAAAGAAATATCGCCATAGTATATGTGCGTCCTACTCGCCATACATGTGACTTTATAGAAAAATCAGCCCACTTTACCTTGACCTTTTTTGATAAATCTTTCAAAAGCAAAGTGCATAAAGTATTTGGCAATAAATCAGGACGCGACACGGATAAAGCACGAACAGCAAACGTAACGCCTATATATTTTGATGAAGATATTATAAGTTTTGAGGAAGCAAAAGAGATAGTAGTTTGCAAAAAAATCTACTTTGGCGCTTTTGATCCAAAAAATTTTATAGACAAAAGCATAAATGATCTTTACCCACTAAAAGACTATCACAGAGTTTACATGGGAGAGATTGAAAAATTTTACAAAAAACAGTAAAACTTACAATTATTAACTTAATAAAATACTGCTAGAGTTCTTCAAAAATTAACCAATTTTTTGAGAAAGAACTCAAGCGTGTATCTTTAAGTATCAATGGCTAGAGTTCTTGGCTTCATTTCACTAAAAACAGTTTTTATAAAACATTTTTAAGTAACTTGTATCTTTTACAATTTCTTGAGCTCTTCACTTTAATTTATACATTTGTTAAAAGCATATAAATTACGACACGGTTATAACGCGCAACATAAGTAAACTTGCAAGAGTAAAAAAGCCATCTTACCTTCAATACCTCGCGAAAATATATTCAAGTTTTTACTTAGAATAAAACCAAAGTCAATATTTTGTTGCTTCAATCATTACTGAAAAAATAAAATACTAGCTCGATGATGACGTATTTCATTACATGTAGGCGGATTTGGTATCGTTATTTTTCTGATAATAGACAATAAGTCGTTGCAATGGTTGTTTTTCCGATTTTATCTTTGTGATAGATTATTTAAAACGTGAACTTTGGAATTTTTTTATTTTCAAAAGTTTGCTTAAATCAACACCTTTAATCGCGCTTTGAGTTGCGTAAATGACAAGTTTGCCCACCCCAATACAATATTTTTGTTTTGACTTTTATCCATATTGTTTTAGGTTACATGTACCTATTAAAATGAAAATGGTTTTGCCTTTTAGCGCTATTTATTTGCATTTAGTATTATTTTCAAATTCTACAACCACGTCTTTTATATTTACAACAAAGAAACGGCATTTTTTTATTATTTTCATCGTTATTTATGTCAATGTTTTTAATCCATATATCATGATAATGTGAAAAAACTATGCGGGATTTTCTTTGAGTAGATTTTTTCGTCTTATTTTTGCATTTTCCCAACGCCTCTTTTCGTCTGCACTTTTAGGCACAAAAGTCTCCACAGGAGTTGGTCTTCCATTGTCGTCAATCGCCACCATCGTAAAAAAACAACTGTTTGTGTGTGTAACGGTGTGCTTTTGTATATCTTCGGAAATAACTTTTATCCCTATCTCCATAGAGGTTTTGCCGGTATAGTTCACGCTTGCCAAAAATGTAACCAATGTTCCGATAGATATAGGATTTTTGAAAAGCACTCTATCAACCGAAAGCGTTACCACATTTTTTCCGCTGTATCTTGCCGCGAGCGCGTAAGCCACTTGGTCTAAAAGTTTCAGCAAATCTCCACCGTGAACATTTCCGCTGAAATTTGCCATATTCGGCGTCATCAAAATAGACATTGTAAGTTGATTTTTGGAAAAATTTTGCAAAATCGCTCCTTTTATATTCAACTAATTATTTTTATCAAGTGAAAAATAGTATCAGAAAAATATTTAAACGTTGATTTTATTTGTCAGATAATTCCAAAAATATTTTTGCTTAGCCTATCAAAAAATAAAAACAGATAAAACTTCTTGCATGCAAGCTTTTTGTTGAGTTAAAAAGGTTGATTTCCTACTAGAGAATAGAAAATCAACCTAAAAGTTTTATTCTACTTCGGCGTCTATAACATCATCATCTTTTTTTGATGAAGCGTCGTTTTTGTTTTCGCCTGCATTGTTGCCCTGCTCTTTTTTGTATATCTCTTCAGCCAATTTATGACTTACTTCCGTTAGAGCTTTTACCTTAGCGTCAATCTCGTCTTTGCTCGCGTTTTCATTTTTCAAAGTCTCTTTTAGGTCATTCAAAGCTTTTTCTATGTTGGCTTTATCGTCGGCTGATATATTTTCACCCAAATCTTTGAGCGATTTTTCTGTTTGATGAACCAAAGCTTCCGCACTGTTTCGCGTGTCTACTATCTCTTTTCTCTTTTTATCTTCTTCTTTATGAAGTTCGGCGTCTTTTACCATTTTCTCTATCTCTTTTTCGTCAAGTCCGGAACTTCCCGTGATTTTAATCTCTTGCAATTTTCCGCTTGCTTTGTCTTTTGCGGAAACTGTCAAAATTCCATTCGCGTCTATGTCAAACGTAACTTCTATTTGCGGAATTCCGCGCGGAGCGGCAGGAATACCTTCAAGATTAAATTGACCTAAAGATTTGTTATCTTTGGCGAAATCTCTTTCACCTTGCAATACATGTATAGTAACTGCGGGTTGATTGTCTTCGGCCGTTGAAAAAACTTGAGTTTTTTTTGCAGGAATCGTCGTGCCTTTATCAATCAATTTTGTCATTACTCCGCCAAGAGTCTCTATGCCAAGGCTAAGAGGCGTAACGTCTAAAAGCAGTACGTCTTTAACATCGCCTTTGATAACTCCGCCTTGAATTGCCGCGCCGATAGCCACAACTTCATCGGGATTTACAGATTTGTTTAACTCTTTGCCGAAAAACGCTTTAACTTTTTCTTGAACAAATGGCACTCTTGTTGAACCGCCCACCATAACAATCTCTTTAATATCGGTTTTTGATACGCCTGAGTCTTTTATGACCTCTTTTATCTTATCTACCGTTTCGCTTATCAAATCCTCTATCATAGATTCAAATTTCGCTCTTGTTAGTTTTTTGACCAAGTGTTTAGGACCCGTAGCGTCTGCCGTAATGAAAGGCAAATTTATCTCTGTTTCGTTAGCTGAAGACAACTCTTTTTTTGCATTTTCAGCAGCTTCTTTCAATCTTTGAAGCGCCATAACGTCATTTTTCAAATCAATGCCGCTTTCATTTTTAAATTCGCCGACCAACCAATCTATCAAGCGATTATCAAAGTCATCTCCGCCCAAAAACGCATTTCCGCCTGTCGCCAAAACTTCCACTACATTATCGCCTGTCTCAAGTACGGTTACGTCAAATGTGCCGCCGCCCAAATCGTATACCATAATCTTTTCAGCCTCTTTTTTATCCAATCCGTAAGCAAGAGCAGCTGAAGTAGGTTCATTTATAATACGAAGCACATTTAATCCGGCGATAGTTCCTGCCTCTTTTGTAGCTTTTCTTTGCGCGTCGTTAAAATATGCAGGCACTGTGATAACAGCATCAGTTACGCCCTCTCCCAAAAAGCTTTCGGCGTCTTCTTTTAGTTTCATTAAGACTTTCGCGCTTATCTCTTGAGGAGTATAAACTTTACCTGCTATCTCTATTGCGCACGCGCCATTTCTATCTACAACTTTGTATGGAAGGCGTTTTTTAGCTTCTGCAGCTTTATCCTCATTGCTCATAAGACCCATGATTCTTTTTATTGAGTAGATAGTTTTTTGTGGATTTGTAACAGCTTGTCTTTTTGCCGTATCTCCTACTAAAATCTCACCTTTGTCCGTATACGCCACAACTGAAGGCGTTGTATTTTTACCCTCTTTATTTGGTATAACTTTTGCCTCGCCTCTTTCATATACCGATACGCAAGAGTTTGTTGTTCCCAAATCTATTCCAATTACTTTTCCCATCTTTTTATCCTTTTAAATAAATTTTTCAACCAAATCCGCTAAAAAGCGGCGACTTAAATCTAAATTGACACATTTTCGCAACTAACATGTAGCAAAAATATCCAATATTGCAATCTAACGAGCAATGCTGACCATTGCAGCTCTTAGCACCCTACCTTTAATGGTATAACCTTTTTGAAAAGTCTGGACTATCTCCCCGCTTTCCTTGTCTTCGCTCTCCACTTGCAGTGCGGCATTGTGAAAATTAGGGTCAAACTTGCCGCTGCTTTCAGTCTCTTTTATACCATGTTTTTCAAATACTTTTTTAAACTGTTCAAGCGTTAAGCCGATACCGTCTTTTATCTTTTTTGTAACTTCATCAACAGCTTCATCTGCCGATTTATAAGCTATCTCAAGCGCATCTATCACCGGCAATAAATCTCTTGCAAACTGCTCATGCGCATAGTCTATAGCTTGGTATTTTTCTTTTTCATAACGCTTTTTTATATTTTCAAAATCGGCATGAGCTCTTATATATTTATCTTCGCAAGATTTTAATTTCTCCTCAAGCTCTTTTATGCTTTCATCAGAGCTCGGTAAAACTTCATCTTGTTTTATCGCTTCATCAACATTTGAAACATTTTCCGCCAATTCTCCTCCTTTTGCATGTACATGTTCGCTTTTTTTATCTTTCATTATATCTCCTTAGCTTTATTAAAAAAACTTTCAAAATCGGTATTTAATCTGCCCAAACAGAACATTTTAGCGTTGTTATCTCCGATTTTGGCTCTCTGCTTTACAGCCATATAGCCGCTTGGAACTACCTCTTCAAAATATATTCCGTCTTTAAGCTCTAAAATGGCTCTAATATTTTTAAAAGAGTCGTACAAAAGTCTATCGTCATTCTCTCTTGTCATTTCGTATAAGACATTTTCACCCTCTTGAAAAAGCACTTTCCCTACAAGCATTTGGTCTAATTTTGTGCAAAGTTCGCTAAAACCGACCTTTGCCGAAATAGCGCGTAAATCATAGATGTTAAAACCCAAAAGCTCGTTTAAAAACCTTGCCGCTTCATCGCTGTAAGATATAGTAACCTCGCTATTGGTAAAAACCAAAAGCAAGAAGCGGTCTTGAACTTTAATAACTTCTTTTAACTCTTCGTTATCGTAAAATTCCAAAGTACAATAAAGTTCGTACTCCCTAAGGGCACTTTTTATATTGTTCAAACTTCCAAATACTACAGTCGTATCGGTTTTTAACTTTTCTATCCAATACCTTTTTAAAGCGTTTACTGTAGGTATTCTGCCGCCGCTTATGTGGAGCTGCATCAAAATACCCTCGTTGCAAAGTTTATTGAAATAGGTTCTTATGGTAGACGCCGATATTTCTATTGGCATTTTTGTCTGCAATTCCGCTGAACCAATAGGCAAACTATCTTCCAAATACGCTTTAATAATAGCTTCTAAAATCAAATCTTGTTTAGACATCGCCTTCACTTTTAGCACTCTTTTGTCTTAATTGCTTGTAATTATACAACATTGAGTGTGTTATTGTCAAGTATAATTATAACTATGCTGATATAAAGAATGTTTAGTCCAATTGACTAAATGTTGCAAGTAGATAAATATCACTGCATGTAAAAGTTTTAAGTTAGATTAAAGTTGTATAGATTTGAAGTGAGTAAGCAGAAGTTTTGCATATATGCAAAACTTCCGAAGCATTATTTATCTCTTATTGAAAGTTCTTTGATAACTTCTTGATAACGAGTATAATTTTTTGCTTTTAGATATTTGAGCAAACGTTTTCTTTGTCCTACAAGTTTCAAAAGCCCTAATCGTGATGAATGGTCTTTGACATTAACTTTTAAATGTCCTGTCAAATACACAATACGACCCGTTAAAAGTGCCACTTGTACTTCCGGAGAGCCCGTATCGCCCTCTTTTCTTGCAAATTTTTGAATAATCTCTTTGCGAGCTGCCGAATCCAAAGCCATTTCTGACCTCCTGACTGGTAAATTACCCAATTGCTTGGGGAAGCGAATTATACCATTAAAAACACAAAAACAGATAAAAACATTTGAGATTTTTCAATGGTATATAAAAACGACATAAAAAAAAATTTAAATTTTTTTCATATTGATTAATCTAAAAACGAGGTAGGGTTTAGTAGAATTATATTTTAAAAAATAATTTAAATAGGAAAAAGTTTATGTTATTGACAAAAGCAAGTGAGTATGCCCTACTATCTTTAATAATCATAGCCCAAAGGAACGCGCCGCAAGACGTTGATACGCTCTCGACACAACTTGGCATCTCAAAAAGCTTTTTGGCAAAAATATTGCAATGTTTGGCAAAGGAAAATGTTTTAAAATCATTCAAAGGCGCTCGCGGCGGTTTTATTTTGGCAAAAGACCCAAAAGAACTTACCATAAGAGAGATTGTAGAGTGTGCCGAAAAAAAACCGACCGTCATTTTCGAATGCGCTCCCTCTATCACAAGCTGCCCCAATAATCGTGCGGAATTTTGCAAAATTTGGCCGTTTTTCAACCGCTTTCAAAACAAAATAGACGAATTTTTAGAAACAATTACGCTATCTGATATCGTTAAAGAGTGATTTTACATAAAGTCTCAATAAATCCCAAGGAATAATAATTGAATTATAATATTTTTCATCTCTCACATACAGACCTTGACGGCTACGGTTGTCAATTTATAGTAAAAAATTACTTTAAAAACGTAAGATTTTACAATTCAAATTACGGCAGAGAAATAGACGAGAGATACGCTCAAATTTTAGAAGATATGAAAACTGCAAATGCAAAACTTAATGTTATATTGATAACGGACTTAAATCTTACATCCGAGCAAGCAAAAAATTTTGAAGAGAAAATAGCCCTAAATAAAAACATAAAACTTATGCTTTTTGACCACCATCAAAGCGGTCAAGAAACAGCAAATCGCAACCATTGGTATTTGTTGGATACAAAACGCAGCGCTACAAAAATAACTTATGATTTTTTCTCATCGCTTTACGGCAAAAACGATAATTTGTCAAAACTTGCAAATGTTATCAATGCGGTTGATATATGGCAAAGCGACGATAAAGATTTTGAACTTGGCAAAGTGTGTCTTGGAATGGTAGCAAATGCCAAAGAATTAAATCGCATTATGTTTGATGAAGCGAACACGCAATTTATGTTTTCGCTCTTGAAGCAAAGCTGCGATTTTTTTGATAAAAAAGATGCTCATATCACACTTGATGACAACATACATGTAATGAAAAAAAACTTCTTCAAAACAGATAAAAACGATACCTTGAGCAATCTGGTTTCTAATTACAACGTTGAATTATTAAATAAAATGAAAAACAGAATGACAATTTTTTACAAAGGTCATAAAGGTATTTTAACTTTTAATATAGGTAGCGCTTCGACGATTGGAAATGATTTTCTAGTCAAAAACGATGATTATGATTTTTTTATGGATGTAACGTCGAGAAAAACTGTGAGTTTCAGAGCGAACAACAAAGTTGACGTGAGTAAAATCGCAAGCGAATTAGCAAACGGGGGCGGTCATCCGAATGCAAGCGGAGGCGCTTTGCAAAATTTTAAAGATAGTTTTTTGTATGATATAATCAAAAATCAAATAACAGAACTAATCAAATCAAAGGAAGGAAATTTATGAGTTATGAAAATTATGAAGCAGACGATTATCAAGAAGAGATAAAAGATTTGTCTGTACAACTTGCCGATATGTTAAATGTGGCTTTATATTTTGCCGGCGTGAAAAAGGCAAAACTTGAAGAGGCTATAGACGCGTACTTGGACGATATGGATGAAACTCTTGGGGAAGATGAAGATGCGCCTATGGGGTTTGACGAAATAGTAAAAGTTATCAATCATTTGAAAAGTGCCAGAAAAGATTTGTTTGCTTAAGTAATTTTTTGCCAATTAATTGTGTGAATTGCGAAATAAAATGTAAGTAACTTTCGTATTTTGTTAATTACAAAAGTCCTTTATGTTTGTTATTTTTTCTATCTTGTGTTATATATTAAATTGAAAATATCTTTTTATTTTATTTCAAAATAGCAGTTTTTAAAACGCTTTTAATGGCAATTTAATCGTACCCTAAAAGGTGTCTAAAAATTTATCCCAAAAATTTGTTTATAGGTTTTGAATGTTCATCATTTTATGCGCTATTTTTAATGCGACAAATAGCCTTTTTGTTGATGACAGCATCTTGGTATTTTGATGAGTTTTTTAACTTACAGTTATTTTAGGCGATTTTTGTTTTTTGAGGTGCTTTTCTGCCAATAAAAACAGTATTGCCATCGACTTGCTTCACATTATTTTAGGTAGTAATTTTTGATAAATTAATTTTTAACAACTACAATCATTTCTATTGCTTTCTTGCAACTCTTAGCACTTCAAAATCCATATCTTTATTGGTAGTTCTCAATTTATAAGATATGTATCGGTTAATTTATCATTGTTTGATTTTACCTATTTAAATCACATTTGATACTAATTTTTCTTTATTTAAAAATTTAAGCGATATCAAAAAAAATGTTTCGCTGAAGTAATTATTTTAAATAATATTTCGTATTTAATAATTCGTAAAATCTTATATAACAACTTAAAAAAACAATATGTGATTGTATAAAATTTGGCGTTATCGATGAAAATTTAAATGCGATTATTGTATCCAAACGCTTGAAAAAGATTTTAATGGATTATAATTATAAAAAACAATATGCAATTATCACATGTAAATGATTGGGGATTTTGCGTAATTTATTTGCCGTTTTTTATCGCCAAAAATGTGGCGAAATTAGCATATTTAAATACAGTTTGCACTTCGCTAAAACCAGCGCTTTTCATCAATTCTTTATTCTCTTCTTCACTATAAGGCACAAGCACATTTTCCAACGCCTCTCTTTTTTGCGCTATCTCAAAATCGCTGTAGCCGTGTTCTCTTTTAAAATCCAGATACAAATCGATTATTTTTTTATTGAGAATTTTATTTTCATAAATTATCTTTTCACTAAATATACAAATGCCGCCATCTTGAAGACTTTCGTAAATCTTTTGAGCTAATTTAACTCTTTGCGGCGGACGGATAAATTGAAACGTATAGTTTGCTATAACAACTGAGTTTATTTTAAAATCGCTTTTTGTGATATCGCCCTCTATAAGCTCTATGTTTACGCCGTATGCTTGCGCTTTTTTTCTTGCTCGCTCTATCATAGCCGCGGAATTATCTATACCTATAAGCTTTAGAGGGACAGATGTTTTTTTGCCGACATTTAAAAGCGTGTTTGCCGTTGAGCAGCCAAGGTCGATTATAGATGAATTTGGCGCGGCATATTTTATTGCAAGTTCACAAACAAGATTTAAAACTTCCGCATAAAATGGAATTGAACGGCTTAACATATCGTCAAATACGCTCGCAACTTTATCGTCAAATTCAAACTGCTTGCTTATCGGTTTTTCAAAAACTCTATCTTTCAATTTTTAACGCCTTGCGGATATATTTTACAAGTTTTGAGTGCCTCTTTTGCCTCTATTATATCTTTTTGTATCTGCTCTTTAAGCTTCTCTATACTTTCAAATTTTCTATTTTCTCTTAAATACTCAACAAAAAACAACTCTATTTCCTCTCCCTCTTTTGCATGTATTTCAACCTCCATAGCGTAAGCTTCAAGCGAAAATAATCCGTCCGTACTGACGCGTTTTCCCACAAATGCCACACTGTCATATATCTTATCCGCTATCCTAATCCTGCTTGCGTATACTCCATTTAGAGGAATAAAATAGTCCTCTACATCCAAATTTACAGTAGGAAAGAGTAGTTTGCCGCCGATTCCCTGCCCTTTTTTTACTTCGCCCAAGATAGAATATTCGCGTCCTAAAAGTCTATTTGCTTGAAATATTTCGCCTAAAGCTAAAAGCGCTTTTATTTTAGACATATGAACAGATATACCATCATAGCAAAACTCGGGCACAATCACCAATTTACCCTTATATATCTTATCAAGTTCTTCTACTCCAAACATTCTATTTTTACCAAAACGGAAGTCATATCCTACGACTATTTTTTGCAAAGAGGGAAAATCTTTCTCTAAAAGAGCGACAAACTCTTCTCCGCTTAAATTTTTAATATCCGTCAAATTATAATAAAAACAAGGATGCAAAACATACTCATCCCTTCTATTTTTCGGCATAACGACCGATTCGTTCTTGTCTATTATAAGTATTCCGCCGCGTCTTCCAAGTTGTTTAAAAAGCTCTTTATGAGCTCTGTGTATACCGTCAAACTGACCGATAGCCAACGCGTGTATTTCGTTTTTGCTAAGTTTATGCGAAAACATATTTTCTCTTTACATGTAGAGGTTATTTTCTTTTAAAAAGAGTTCAAATTCGCTCTCGCTCATAAGTTCCACACCTAATGAAAGCGCCTTTTCGTGTTTGCTTCCCGCATCTTCTCCGAAAATAACCAGATCGGTCTTTTTGGAAACAGATGAGCTTATTTTTGCGCCAAAACTCTCCAACATATCTTTTACTTCGTCTCGAGGGCGGCTTAAAGCTCCCGTCAAAACTATTGATTTTCCTTTTAAAATATTATCGGCAATATCTTTTTTACTAACTTTAGGTTCTATAATATCCAATAATTTAGCTATCAAATCCCTATTTACATGTAAAAACTCTTTCAAAGAAGCGACCATCTCTTTTCCAAAACCCTCAAGCTCCAAAATTTGCTCTTCGCTTGCATTTATAAAATCAAGTCCGAAACTTTGCGCTGTTTTTTTGCTCGCCGCTTCGCCTATATGCTCGATACCAAGAGCATTAATAACTCGCCACAGTTCGCTTCCTTTTGTATTTGCGACTGCTTCTATTAAATTTTGCGCCTTTTTATCTTTAAAACCGTCAAGTTTTAAAAGCTGCTCTTTAGTCAAAGAGAAAATATCCAAAATACTTTTTATAAGACCGGCACGATAAAGAGCGCGCACTATCTCTTTACCAAGCCCGTCTATATTTAAAGCCTGTTTTGAAGCAAAAAATATCAAAGACGCTTCTACCCTTGCATCACATGTAAGATTTTGACATTTTATCAAAGCGCCCTCGTCCAAAAGTTCGCCATTGCAAATCGGACACACAAGCGGTCTATTTAAAACAACCTCATTGCCAACACGTTTAGCGGTTTGTACTTGTATAATCTTCGGTATAACATCGCCGCTTCTAATGATGGTAACAAAGTCCCCTACTCTTATATCTTTTCTTTTTATCTCGTCAAAATTATGTAAAGTCGCGCGCTCAACGACAACGCCTTCAATATCTATAGGTTTTACATTGGCAACGGGAGTTACTACTCCGGTGCGTCCCACTTGCAAAGATATGCTTAAAATTTGCGTGTTTTTTTCGGCAGGCGGAAATTTGAACGCAACCATCCAGCGCGGATATTTTATCGTATAGCCAAGCTCTTCTTGAAGCGCCACTTCATCGACTTTGACTACCATTCCATCCATCATCATCAAAATTTCATCGCGTTTTTGTATAAATTTGTCATGTAACTCGCACACATCGTCAAAACTCTTAGTTGTAAGTCTCATAGGCGGTTGTAAAAAACCTAGCGAATAGACAAAATCCATTTTTTTGCTAAGATGCGCAAATTCAAGACTATTTTGCCCAATTCCCCATGGATAAAATATAAGTTTTCTTCCTGCCGTAACAGAAGGGTCGAGCTGTCTTAGGCTTCCTGCGGCGGCATTTCTGGGATTTGCAAAGAGGGGTTCCGCATTTAACTCGCGCTCTTTATTAAGACTTTCAAAATCCGTCTTCTTTATCAGCACTTCGCCTCTAACTTCAAGCGTTTTATCATAATTAATACGAAGCGGAATCGAACGAATAGTTTTGATATTGTTTGTAACATCCTCGCCGATATAGCCGTCTCCGCGCGTTATAGCTTGTTTAAGCGCGCCGTTTTCGTATATAAGATTTAAGCTAGCCCCGTCAAATTTTGGTTCGCAATAAAATGTAAATTCTCTCTTTGTTTTTGAAACGCGCCATACCCAATCTTTCAAATCCTGCTCGTCAAAAACATCTTCCATGCTCCACATACGAGTTATGTGCGAAGCTTTTTCAAATCCTTCCAAAACATCTCCGCCGACACGCAAAGTAGGCGACAAAGGTTCTATCAATGCCGGATTTTGTCTCTCAAAATCCATCACTTTATGATAAAGTTCGTCATACTCGTTGTCGGTAGCTAACGGCGCATCCAAAACATAATATGCATGTGCCCAAACGTTTAGCTTTTCTACGGCGTTTTTATACTCAAATTTATCCATTTTTATTTATAGCCTCATCTTTATAACTATTCTCATTAACTTTTTTGATTATTTCAAACTTGACAATTTTTATTATGTACTTTCTATCGCCGCCGGTTATTCTGCTTTTTTCTACATCGCCGCATTTTTGGCATATAAAATATGTTATTTTATTGGCAAGCACGTTACTTGAGCGACAAGATTCGTCATCACATGTAAGCTCGCTTCCGCATTGAGGACAATAACACCAGAGCGAAACGACTCTTTTTTTGCTCATCCAATTCCACTTCCACACTACGTTGTAAAATTCAAACGATTTAAATCTCTCATATTCTTCGATTTTGCGAAAAACAATATACAAAAAAGTCATTAGTAAAACAGTAAATACCAAAACGCCGCATAACATAAAGCTGTTATAATCTATAAAAAATTTTTCTACGTGACTCATTGCAAAGCCTCAAAGACGCGTATTGCTTGTACATGTTCCTTCACGTCGTGACATCTTATTATAGAAGCTTTATTTCTAACCGCTTCGATATGAACCGCCAAAGTGCCGCTCAATCTCTCTTCAATAGCAGATGGCAAAATCTCATTTATCATAGATTTTCTGCTAGCGCCCACCAGAAGCGGATACCCAAAATGCAAAAAATAAAAGTGATTTTTGATTAAAGCGACGTTGTGATTTAAATTTTTACCAAAACCTATCCCAACGTCTAAAATTATATCTTCTATATCAAAACTCTTTGCTTTTTCAACTCTTTGAATAAAAAATTCGTCTACCTCTTTTACTACGTCTTCATAAGTCGGGTCTGTTTGCATATTTTGAGGAGTTCCTTTCATATGCATTATACAAACGGTCGCTTTGTGTTTTTTCGCCGCAACACATACGTCATCATCGCTTAATCCGGTTATGTCGTTTATTATCTTAAACCCGCAATTTAACGCATAATCTATCGTCAAAGGCGAATAGCTATCGATACTAAAAATAGCTTTTTCATAAAATCTATTTTGTTTAACTATATCTAAAACTCCACGAACTCTTTTAAACTCCTCCTCTTCGCTTATCGCTTTGCTTCCGGGACGAGACGATAACGCGCCTATATCTATCATATCCGCGCCATCTTGCAACATTTTTTCAATTCTCTCTTTGGCTTCAGGAACATTTGTTCTGCTGCTTTCAAAAAAACTATCCTCAGTAATATTTAAAATTCCCATTATTTTTGTTTTCATTTATATCGTCTTTCATATATGCAAAGTAATGCGCACAAAATTAAATTGACACCTTTTGAGTTTAATTCAGCCAAATGCAGCAATTTCCTAAACTCTTCAATCTCTTCCTCGGCAAGCCTCACATCTTGTTCTATCGCCTCGCTTAAAATCGCTTGGAGCAATGATTTTATCTCCTCTTTACTCAAAAAACTATGCTCTTTTAAAAAAAAGTATATCTCGCTTATTCCCATTTTTTTAAAATCAAGCCCGCTGCGTACGCTTATTTTTTCCGCTTCTATGGTTTTTATATAAAGACGCGAACGTATTGTCGGCAAAAAAATCGTCTTAGACGGAGCGCACAATACAAAAGTTATATTGCGCGGCGGCTCTTCCAAAATCTTTAAAAGCGAATTTTGAGCGTAAATATTATAACTTTTTGAAAGAGTTACTATAATTTTTTGCTCATTTTCAGCTATATACGCCTCTTTTACTACCGCTTTAGCATCGTCAATCAAAAAATCATCCGGCGCAAAAAGTTTAAGATTTTTAGAAGGATAATTTTCAAAAACGTAAGACTTTAACTTATCTAAATCTTTACATGTAAGGATGTAACTTCCCTCAATCCTCAAGCGCAACCTCTGCAAACAAAACCGCGTCTATACTGCGATTTAGTAATTTAAAAAGTTGTATTAATTTAGTATCCAAAAAATCATCTTCGGATTTAAGATAAAAGCTATTTTGCACCTGCTCATCCATAATCCACAAAAAACTATCATACTTTTGCTTTGATATCTGATATTTAGCGTCATTACTTTTACCGACATAAAAGAACGTATAGCCGTTTGAAAAAGAGAGAGACAACATATCTTCCAAAAGCTCGAAATCCTCTTTTGTTTTGAGATTGTTGACATTGGGAAAGAGTGCATGTAGACCAATAAACGAGATAAACGGACGATTGTGATGCGTTTTATTGATAGAGTGAATCATATATTCACCAAACCATTTTCTTTCATCATCGGTGGCTACTATAAACGTATGTCCTTGCAGCATTTTTTTTAACATCGGAACAACAAGCGGCACCCATTCCAACCGTTTTTCCTCCATCCAACTAAAAGACGAACCCTCTTTTCTTATAGTATCAAGCGTCCATTTTAAAAATTCCTGCATATAACCTATTATCTCCAGCTTTTTATTTAAACCTACATGTAGCTATTTTTACACAAAACAATCGTTGCGCAAGCCATTATCAAAAAATATTTGAAACTTTAAAACTTTCAAAAACTTACTAGTGCAACCCTTATAAAAGCAACAATCATTCAATCTCTAATTTTTATCAAGTTTGTACGCTTTATGTAGCGTCCTTACCGCAAGTTCACCATATTTTGCTTGTATAATCATAGAAATTTTTATCTCGCTGGTGCTTATCATCTCTATATTTATATTTTCATTTGCCAAAGTGCTAAACGCTAAAGCCGCCACGCCGCTGTGAGATTTCATTCCAACGCCTACTATTGATACTTTTACTATTTCATTGTCATATTCTAGTTTTTCGGACGATTGCAACTCTTCCATTATCTTTTTAGCAAAAGCTAGTTCGTTTTGAGGCACTGTAAATCCTAAATTTGTAGTGCCGTCCACTCCTACATTTTGGATAATCATATCTACATTTATATTATTTTCAGCCAATTTTTTAAATATATTAGCGGCAATGCCCGGCTTATCAACTACGCCTCTTAAAGTAATTCTGGCTTGATTTTTGTCAAGAGCTATTCCGCTTACTATCGGTTGTTCCATAATGTTTTCTTCCTTTGTTATTAAAGTTCCGTCATTATTATTAAAACTATTTCTTGTTACAAGATTGACGTTCAATTTTTTCGCAAGCTCCACAGATCTGTTTTGCAATACTTTTGCGCCCAAACTCGCTAATTCTAACATCTCATCATAACTTATCTTTTCAAGCTTTTTAGCTTTAGGCTCGATTCTGGGATCTGTCGTATACACACCGTCCACATCGGTAAATATCTCACACAAATTAGCTTCCAAAGCTCCCGCGATAGCAACAGCCGAAAGGTCGCTTCCGCCGCGTCCCAAAGTGGTAACTTTACCGTCTTTTGTTATGCCTTGAAACCCTGCGACAACTGCTATTGTGCCGTCTTCTATGGTTTTTTTCATATGATCGGTCTCTATATGGTCTATATGTGCTTTTGTGTGAAAACTATCGGTTATGATACCTGCTTGCCTGCCGCTCATAGCCACAGATTTATATCCAAGCTCATTTAAAGCTATAGCCAAAAGTGCGCTTGTAACTCTTTCACCTGCAGATAACAACATATCCATTTCAGCTTGACTTGGAGTTTTGCTGAAAAACTCGGCATACTCTATAAGCTTGTTTGTCTCGCCGCTCATAGCCGATACGACAACAACCAAATTATGACCCTCTTTTTTTGTCTCTATAACTCTTTGAGCGACCGCTTTGATTCTGTCCAAAGTTCCTACGCTTGTTCCACCATACTTCTGTACTATTAGCATTACAGATATCCTTCTTTTTTAAAGTATTCTAATACCTTTTTATAGATTGGTTTTTTAAAATATATAATACTATCCAAAACCTCGTTAAAATCCACAAATTTATACTCTGTAAATTCCGGATGTTTTGTCTTCAAATTTATATTCGCGCTCTTTTTCAGTCTGACTAAAAAATATTTTTGCATTTGACCGTCATATGGATACATTCTTTCAACAATCTTTTGAGGAAAATCATATGAAAGCCATTCGGGATATTCGGCTATAATCTCTACTTTTTTTGTGCCAATCTCCTCTTTTAACTCTCTAAACAGCGCTTCTTTGGGACTTTCACCTTCATCTATACCGCCTTGCGGAAACTGCCATGCGCCTTCTATATCATATCTTAGCGCGATAAATATACTGCAATTAAGCGGATATTCGCAAGATACGATAACTGCCGCTACATTCGGACGATATCGCTTTTCGGACTTTTGTTCTTCAGACACTCTCAACCTCATTTTTTTATTACATATAGTAACCAACAAGTCATTAAAAAAGTGTAAATTTTATATACTTCTATAATTATTATATTCTTATAATAATTATATTAGATATTGCTGCCCTATATCTTTCTAAAAACTTTAAACATCAAATTTATAAAATCAACATCGCATCGCCGTATGAAAAAAAACGATACTTTTTATCTATAGCTTCTTTGTAAATCCGCAAAGTTTCGTCAACTCCAATAAAACTTGCCGCCAACATAATAAGAGTTGACTTTGGAAGATGAAAATTTGTCAAAAGATAGTTTACTCTAAGCGGAGAGTTAAACGGAGTTAAAAAGAGATTGCACTCTCCTTTTGTTTTTTTTGTGCGAACAAAATACTCCACGCTTCTTACAACCGTCGTTCCGACACATAAAATCGGTTTGTCGCTTTGTATAATCTTTTGAGCGTTATCTGAAATTATAAAATACTCCGAGTGCATCGTATGTTCATTTATCTTTTCGCCCTCAACTCCTTTGAATGTTCCCGCTCCTATATGCAGCGTTATAAATTCTGTCTCAAAACATTTTTTAAGTTTGGAAAAACTCTCTTCGCTGAAATGTAAAGAAGCTGTAGGCGCAGCGACCGCTCCTCTGCTTTTTGCAAAAAGTGTTTGATAATCCTCCTCGTCCTCTTTTGTATCTTCCCTTTTTATGTAAGGCGGCAACGGTACATGTCCGATTTTATCTAAAATATCAAAAAGTTCGCTCGCATGTAAAGGTTTTTCATTTTTAAAAAAATTCACAATCCGCGCGCCGTCATCACTTAAAGATAACACTATCGCTTTTAACTCTTCGTCAAAAATAAGTCTTGAACCGACTTGTACTTTACCTTTGATATAAACTTTAAATTCATATTCATTAACAACCGAATTAAACAGCAATTCCACTTTACCGCCGCTTTGTTTAAAGCCAAAAATACGCGCTTTTATAACTTTTGTATCGTTCAATAAAACGCTCATATTTTTCGGCAAAAAATCAAAAATCTCTCCGAACTTAGCGTGAACAATACTTTTATCACTCTTTTTATAGACAAGCAGTCTCGCATCCTCTTTTGGTTTTATTGGATGTGAGGCGATAAGAGATTTCGGTAAATGGTAATCATAGCTTGAGACTAAATTAGGATCAAGTTTTTGCATTCTCTTCGTCCAAATCGTCGTCTATCTCTTTGTATGGATTTACCATACGCACGATAGCTATGGAAAACGCATACAAAAGTAAAAGAGGAATAGCCATCAAAATTTGCGAAATAACATCAGGAGGCGTGATAATACCTGCAAAAATAAATATAATGACAATAGCGTATCTGAAAAAATCTTTCAATGATTTGTCGGTGATAAGACCTATTTTTGCTAAAAAAAAGCTCACGACCGGAAATTCGAAAGAGATACCGAATCCAAACATAATTTTTACAAAAATATCCACATATTCGCTTATTTTCGGTATATAAACAAAGATGTTTTTGCCAAAGTTCATAGCAAATGCAAAGCTCGTAGGCAATACGACATAATAACAAAAAGCACAGCCCAACACAAACATTACGGTAGCAAAAAATACAAACGGAATGATATGTTTTTTTTCATGTTCATAAAGACCTGGAGCGACAAAAAGCCAAACTTGCCACAAAATAAGAGGCAAAGAGAGTATAAATGCCGACAAAAACGACACTTTAAATACTGCAAAAATACCCTCAAACATAGATGTTGTTATCATAAATTGACTATTTTTCATCTGTTCGGGCATTTTATAATTTAAAATCGCCTCAGCTACAGTCTGATTTGACGTCTCAAAAGCTATCGATTGCTCAACGCCCATAGTCGAAAAAATGGGATATATCATCCAAGTTACGATAAATTCCCAACATGCAAAAGTAATGAAAAATACGACAAACAAGATACAAACGGCAATAATCAATCGCTTTCTAAGCTCTATCAAATGGGGTTTAAAATCCTCAAACACTATTTTTAACCCCGCTTAACTTTTATTTTCAAGCGTTTCTGCCGCGCTTTTTTTATCATCTGCTTTTGTATCATTGTAATTATCTTGACCCACTTTTTTAATATCTTCTAATGCCAAGTTCACCTCTTCGGCACTCTGCCGTAAAATCGAAAGTTCATCGGAAGATATTGTTTTTTTAATCTTTTGCATATTTTGTTCCAAAAGAGCACGATATTTTTTGGAATCTTCTTTGAGTTCTTCGATATTCAACTCTTTCTCTATCGCTGTTTTTGCTTCATTGATACTTTTACTGAAAGTTTTAAAAGTTTTTATGATTTTTATCATAGCAGAGGGAAGTTTATCGGGACCCAAAAAAATAACGGCTATAATCGCTATTACGATAAATTCAAAAAAGCCTATTCCAAACACGCTTTTCCTTAAAACAAATAATGAGGGGGTTATTTTATCCAAATTTTCTTGAAACATCTTTACAAAAATACTTTAAGAGTTCAAAAACAACGCTATTTCATCAGCTAAAAAAAAGTTTGAATTAAAAAATCTCCCATCTTTTATAAAACCTTTTTTCTCACACAATAAAATCTCTATTTTTTCAGCTACATGTAAGGGGATATTTGTAAGTTCTAATCCGATATTAGAGCGAAGAGATAAGAAAGTTTTTTCAAGCAGCAAATCTTTTTCACTCAAATTTTCTATTTTACTTAAAAAAGGATTCTCAATATACTCTTCCAAATTGCAAGACGGATAAAATCGCTGATTTTTATAAAATCCCACAGCGCCGCAGCCAATGCCTATATAATCATCTTGCCGCCAATATCCTTTATTATGGATACACTCATAATCTCTTGAAAAGTTGGATATTTCATACTGAAAAAAGCCGTTTTCTTTTAATGTTTTTATCGCGTATTTGGCTAAATACAAAGACTCTTTTTGTGCGTTTGATTTTTTGTAAAATCTCGTATTTTTTTCAATAGTAAGCGAATAGGCGCTTAAATGATTTATAGGCAAAGCAGCAGCAGTTATTATATCTTTTAAAAGCAACTCTTTGCTATCCAACCTCGTATTGTAAATAAGGTCTATAGAGATATTTTTAAAACCCACTTTTTGCGCGTTTTCTATGGCTTCGAGCGCTTGTTTGCTATCGTGTGCCCTGCCTAAAAATTTCAACTTTTTATCATTAAAACTTTGAACGCCAAAACTAATGCGGTTAAATCCGAACTTTTTCATCTCAAAAAGCCAATCAAATGTAGCAGAATTTGGATTTGCTTCGGTTGTTATCTCTGCATTTTGAGTTAGATATGGGGTTATTTTTTCTATAAAAGGCGATAGAAGCTGCGGCGAAAAAGTTGACGGCGTACCACCCCCAATAAAGAAAGAGCTTATGCTTTTCGCACTGATATTAAACCTTTTTGCCTCTTGTTCAAACTGTTTTAAAATCGCTTCAGAATAAGCCTCTTTCAAGATATTTTTGTTGGCATACGAACAAAAAGAGCAGTAGAAGCATTTGCTATCGCAAAATGGAATATGCAGATATAAAAGCAAAAAAATCCTTCAATCTTTTTTCATCGTATCAAGATATCTGTTTAGTATCACAGCGGCTGCCATAGAATCTATTTTGCCATCTTTTTTTTGCTTAAAAACGCTTTTTGTCAACTCTTTTGCTTCATGCGATGAAAAATCCTCGTCCACAAAAACTATCTCGCACTCATGCTTTAAAAGAGAGACAAAATACCTTATTCTGCGTTCCATTTCGTCTTTGCTTGAACCGTTGGGTAACCCTACGATAAGAGTCTCTACGCTCCATTCTTTCAAAAAAGCATCCGTATCGACTGAAGCTTGAAGTCTGTTTTTGCGTAAAATGGGAGTTTGGGGTATGACTATTTTATTATTCAAGCATAAAGCCACACCTACTCTTTTTAATCCCACGTCCAAAGCGGCAATAATCAAGCTAAACTCACTTTCATATCAACAATTTTTATCTTTCCTTCAAGTTCGTACTCAAAAATTTTTTCTCCGAATTTTCGCAAACATGCGTTTAAATCGCTATTTTTAGCACAAAATTTTAAAATTTCATCTTCTACATATAAGTTGATATTTTGATGATTTTGCGGTAATTTTTCGGCAAATGTATCTGCAAATTCGCTTAAGTTTTCTATTATTTTGGCTTTACTCTCTTTTAGCAACATATCCGTTCCTTCGCTCTCTTTGAGTCTATGCGGCAAAACATATATAGGCACTCCAAGTTCAAGCGCAAATTGCGCGCTTCTTAAAGAACCGCTATTTAAATCCGCTTGAGCAATGACTAAAGCATCGCAAAGCCCTACAACAAGGCGATTTCTAAGTACAAAACTATATTTTGTAGCATATGTTGCGGATTGATATTCGCTAAGAAGTAATCCTTGTTTAGAGATGTCTTCTAAAAGTTTATAGTTTATTTTAGGGTAAAAAATATCAAGCGAATTTGCCAATACTGCTATAGTGTTTGGGAAAGCGCCCCTGTGAGCTGCCGCGTCTATGCCTACAGCTCCTCCGCTTACAACGACAATGCCATTTAACGAAAGCATATTTGACAGTTTTTGTGTTGCATCTTTTGAATAATATAGCGCTTTTCTACTGCCGACTATTGCTATTTTCTTACGCTCCAAAAGCTCTTTGTTGCCGATTGCAAAAAGCTGTTTGGGCGGATTTTTCAAACGCAAAAGCTTTTTTGGAATCTCGATTATAGACATCATAAATCTTTTATATATACGACTTCCACCTCATCGCACTCTTTTGCAAATTCTTTCAAAGCTGCGATTGTCTCTTTGTGAGGATGCCCTATCGCTATAGCAAAATTCCGCTCTTTAGCTTTTGATATTGCCAATAAAATCTGCTTTTTTATAGCCTCTTTTTCTATAACATTATCCAAGAATACATCTCTTTGCAAAAGTCTTTTGCCCTCTTTTTTAGCTATTTTGGGAGCTTTTGTGTCTGCTGTGGTTCTACTATCAATAAAGATAAGTCCTACCTCATCCATAGCTTTCAATAATCTCTCCATAGCATCAAAATCTGCCGTAAATTTACTTCCCGTGTGATTATTGTAATAAATCGCATGCGGAAATTGAGCTTTTAGCATTTTTAGTTTTTGCAAAATAATATCATAACTATCATCCACCAAAAGCGTTGCCTCTTCCGGATTTTTAAAACTCATAGCTTCAAGCGGCAAATGAACCATATGAAATTCTGTTCTTTTTGCAAGCTTGGCTGAAAAATTGGTTTTTATTGTGGGAGGCAAAAAAGATGGCGTAATTTTTAACGGTATAGAGAGTATGTCATTTAACTGCCTTTCAAAAGTAACATCGTCTATTATGATGGCAAGTTTTGGTTTTACTAAAACTGTATGATTTGATTGAGTTGTTTGGTTGTCTATAGTGGTATTATCTGTTGTAATATTACTTTCCAAAGTAACGTTACTTATTGTCATATTGTTTTCCAAAGTAGTGTTGTCTGTAGTGATATTTTTTGTAACAACGGAATGCCTTGTCGTTTCATTTTTTAAAAAATAGACTATGCAAAACAAAACTGCTGCCAATATGCATATCATCAAAATAGCAGCTGTGATTATATGAATTTTTTTTACGCCGATTTTTTTTCTTATTTTTTTATGTTTAACGATAAATTTTTTTTTCTTGTATGATGCCAATAATTATCCTAGAATTTGTTTTGAGGTTTTCTTGACGGCTCGCAGTTTGTTTGCCGTCAAGAATAAAAGTTTAGTTTTTGTCTTTATTGATAATTTTTCCAGCGCTTATCCAAGGCATCATGGCTCGCAATTTTCTTCCTGTTTGTTCTATTAAAGAGTTGTCGGTTCTTGACCTCTCAGCATTCATTCTGGTATATCCTGCTTTGCGCTCAAGTATAAAATCTTTAGCAAATTGTCCGTTTTGAATCTCTTTTAAAATCTCTTTCATAGCTTTTTTTGATTCGCAGCTCACAACTCTTTGTCCACTCACATAATCGCCATATTCGGCAGTATTTGAGATGGAGTATCTCATATCGCCGATACCGCCTTGATACATCAAATCAACGATTAATTTTAATTCGTGTAAACACTCAAAATATGCCATTTCAGGTTCATATCCAGCTTCGGTTAAAGTCTCAAATCCAGCTTGTACAAGCGCTGTTACGCCGCCGCATAAAACCGCTTGTTCTCCAAAAAGGTCAGTTTCCGTCTCATTTTTAAATGTTGTCTCTATAATTCCCGTTCGACCGCCGCCAATAGCCGAAGCGTAACTTAACGCTATCTCTTTTGCATATCCGCTTGCATTTTGTTCTACCGCTATAAGATCGGGTATGCCGCCTCCGTTTTTAAATTCGTTTCTTACCGTATGACCGGGAGCTTTTGGAGCTATCATAATAACATCGATATTTTTTTTAGGAATAATTTGTCCGAAATGTATATTAAATCCATGTCCAAACGCTATAGCCGCGTCGTCTTTCAAGTTTGGTTCTATCTCTGCTTTATAAACATCGGCTTGGAGTTCGTCGGGCAATAAAATCATCACTACGTCGGCTACTTTTACAGAATCGGCAACGCTCAATACTTCAAATCCTTTTGCCTCCGCTTTTTTCCACGAACTTCCGTCTTTTCTCAAACCAACGACTACTTCAACGCCGCTGTCTCTTAAATTTTCCGCATGTGCGTGCCCTTGGCTTCCAAAACCTATCATCGCAACTTTTTTCTTTCTGATAACGCTCAAATCACAATCTTTATCGTAATAAACGGTGATTGCCATTTTATCCCCTTTTGAAACAAAATAAAAATAGCATTTTACTTGAAATTGACTTAGTTGCTACTTTGAAACAGATATGTGAACTTATTCAAGCGAACCGTCTATTTTCTTTTCCACCATTGTGCCCCATATATCTCCAAACAACGTGGTATTTTTCAAAACAGCTTTTGAAACCGTCATATCACTGTCAAGATTGATATATAGTTCGCCCTTATCACTGCTGAAAATATCTTGATTTAAAATTACTAATAAATAAAGCCCTTCGGCACTTTTAAAAGCTTTTTTTGCATTCTTTAGTTGCTTGCCCTCAGGCACAATCACATGTACTTGCTGCCTTGAACCTATGGCGCTTGCGTTAAGCTCCTTTGCGCCATCTTTGCCAAATATAAGCGCTGCATTGTGATATAGTGTAAGTATATCCTCTTGCACATATTCGGGAAGTATTTCCGATGAGTGAGAACAGCCTTTAGAATCACATTTTTCTTCAAACATAGCCGCTTGCTTTTGTTCATGGTCGAAAAGATAAGTTGTATGTCTTGTTTTTTTGTTTGACGAACGAATTTTTTCCAAACTATCCGGAACAAATTTGCCTTCAATTACCTTGCCGACACTCTTATACGTCTCAACGCGTTTACCGCTCAAAGTAGCGGCAAAACCAGTCGCTTTTGCTTTGATTTGCGTCTCGTAAGAGCCATTTTCATCTATTTTCAAAGAGGCGGTTGCTTCACCTAAATTAAAAACGCCGTATTTCACTTCGTATTTTGCAAAAGATTCAAAAGGAAGCGCACAAAGCGCGGACGCTAATAATGCTATAGCTATTATCGCTTTTTCAAACAACATGTGCACTCTCCATATAATGCAAATTTAAGCTTATTATTATATTGCAAAACGGTTAATACTTGAGCTTAGCAACATAATTTTTTAAAGGTTTTAAGGATACAATAACCTCTATTTTCACACAAGGCATATATTTGAAATTTGATGTAAAATCGCTGCTTGTTTCATTAATTGAGGGCATAGATTTAAAAGATATACCAAATGACTTCAAAAAACCGATAAGCGATTTGGAACATAAAAAAGCTATAAAGATAGATAAACATGACCGCTATAAGCTTGACTCGAATTATCGTGTCGGCAAAGTAGATATATCGCTAAACGGCACAGGTTATCTGGAGACTTTGGGAGATGAGGGGCGAAAAGATTTGGTGATAGAACCCAAAGATTTGATGAATGCCGGCAAAGGCGATTTGGTCGTAGCAAAACGAATCTTCACAAACTCTAAAAGGCAAAAAGCCAAAATCGTATTCATAGCCCAAAAAGGCTTTTCAACTTATGTTGGCATTAATAAAATTATTAATGGTGCAGTTGTAGTGCAAAACATAAAAACCGGCGCTTTTATAACCGTAGCCGCAACGCAAAAATCATTAAAACAACTGCCGCCCAATACGCTTTTAAAAATAGACAGCGCTACGGGAACTATCAAAGAAGTTTTAGGCGTTTTGGACGATGCGAATGTAGATGAAAAAATATCTTTAGCACTTTATAATAAAGAGGAATTTTTTGGTGCACAAGCCGAAGCAGAGGCAAGAAGTCACGGCAATAACGTAGAAAAATCATTTTATCCGAATAGACTTGATTTAACCGATCTTCCTTTTTGCACAATCGATCCTGATGATGCAAAAGATTTTGACGATGCTATATATTTTGATGAAAAAAATCTTGCCATATATGTAGCTATTGCTGATGTGAGCGAGTATGTATATCCTTTCGGCAATATAGATAAAGAAGCGAAAAGCAGGGGTTTTTCCATATATTTTCCGCATAAATCAATTCCGATGCTACCAAGAACTTTGAGCGAAAATATATGCTCTTTGAAACCAAATGTAGACAGGCTTGTTTTTGGTTTCAAGATAACTTTAGACAAAATAACTCTAAACCCAAAATCAGAAGGACTTTTTGAGGGGATTATTTGTTCAAAAAAAAGATATACTTATGAGCTTGTCGATAGATTCATAAGTGGCAGTTCAAATGTACAAGATAAGGTAGATAAAGAGATACTTGCATGGCTTTTGCCGCTGTTTAAACTTACACAAAACTTGCGCGAAAAAAGAGTACAAAACGCATTTTTATTTCGTTCTTCGGAAATCAGAATGAAATTAGACGACAGTCAAAACATTGTCGCGACAAACATAGAAGAAGAGACATCATCCCACGCACTCATAGAAGAGTGTATGCTTTTGGCAAATAAAGCGGCAGCAAAGAGAATAAATTACGGTATATTCAGAACGCACGAACCACCCTCTTTTGAAAAGATAGAAAACTTGATAGAGAATCTGCTTTTGATAGGAATTGAGACTAAATTTTCGCCCGAACTTCCAACGCTTATTAGACAAATTCAAAAACAAGCGGATGAGATAGGCATAAGAGCCGATGTTGATAAACTCATTATCAAAAGTCAAAAACAAGCTCATTACACGCCTGAAAATAAAGGACATTTCGGACTTGGATTTGAATATTACAGCCATTTTACATCCCCGATTCGCAGATATAGTGACCTTATACTCCACCGCCTTTTAAAATCACAACTGAAAAAAGAGGAAAAACTTGCAAAATATCAACTTGAAAACATAGAGATTCTTTGCGAAAAACTGAGCGAATTGGAGCGTGAAAGCGACAAGGTCACATGGGATTTCATGGATAGAAAATTTGCTCGTTGGGCAGCTTTACATATAAAGGATAGTTATATCTGTAAAATTACTGAAATTGGCAAAACATCTATAGCAATGCTTGATGATGAATTAAAAGGAGCTAGAATATTTTTAATCGACGATGATTTGGAGTTATTTGAAAAAGTGAGAGTGCAGATAGTCCAAAGCGACATAGCATCCACCAAAATAATAGGTAAAGTTGTAAAAAGGCTTGATTGATGTATAAAAAAGATTTTGACTTGCTTTTGAATTCTAAAAATATTCCAAGAGCGTTATTCTTATATGGCGCGTGCGATTATCAACTTTCGTTTTTGGAAAATGAAATTTTAAATTTGTGGGAAGGAAGCGAGGTTTTAAAATTTTATTTCGACGAGTATGATTTTAAAGCTGCAAAAACATATCTAAGCCAAGCTTCGCTTTTTGGGGATAAAAATATAATGCTCTTAAAACTTGAAAAAGCTCCGCCTCAAAAAGAGGTGGAAGAGCTTGTGAAACTTTGCGAAAAAAGCGATATAAACTACTTTTTATTTATATTTTACGGCGAAGATGCGAAAGCAAAAGAGTTGACAAAATCGTTTGGCAAGTCATTTGTAAGAGTGTTTAAGCCAAATCAAAACGATGCCATAAAATTTTTAAACAACGAGGCAAGAAAAATAAATCTGAATATTAGCGGTTTTGTTTTGCAAAATCTATATTTGGTGCAAAATGAAAATTTATCTTTGGCAGTCAGCGAACTTGCAAAATTGTCTCTTCTAAATAGAGAAGTGTCCATTGCCGATGTGGACAATCTTGTATTCGGTATGGGCAACGTGGAGCTTGAAACGCTCATAACCAAACTTTTAAACGGTGAAAAAATAGTCGGGCTTTACAAAATGGTAAGTCAAAGCGGAACTGTTGACGAGATAAGAGTTATAAATGCGATACAATCGCATCTTTTTCAACTATTTTTATTTCACGCTTATATCAAAATAAACGGTTCTTTTGACGCTGAGAAAATTTTAGGACACCCTTTGCCACCGCAAATCGCCAAACAACGCTCCGAAATAGCAATGCGTCTGAAACCAAAAATTTTCACCAAGCTTTTTAAGGTTTTAACAAATGCGGAATTTGCTCTTAAAACAAATTCTAATTTAGACAAAGAGAGTTATATATTGTCAGCACTTTTGGAAATGCAAAGCTTTTTGCGCAACTAATTTTACAAAAGTCTTAAGATGTCGATAAAAACATGATTGATTTACAAATAAAATTATGTTAATTAAACGAAAGGGGTTTACATGAAAGATTCATTAGATGCGCTAATATCAATCATTCATGAGAGAAAAAGCGTTAGAAGTTTTAAAGACGGCGATAAAGCCATACCAAAAGAGGTTTTAGAGACAATTGTAAAAGCTGCATTTGCCGCGCCTTCGGCCATCAATTTGCAACCTTGGCATTTTATCGTTATCGATGAACATACTATTTTAAATGCGTTGAACGACGCTCTGCCTTATGCAAAAATGCTTCACAAAGCTTCTGCCGCAATTATTGTATGCGGGGATACGCAAGTGAGCGAACTTTATTGGGATGTTGATTGCGCAGCAGCTACGCAAAATATACTTTTAGTTGCTGAAGCATTTGGTCTTGGCGCTGTGTGGACGGCTGTTTATCCGAGTGATGAACGCGTCTTCTTTGTGCAAAAATTACTTCGTTTGCCCGACAATATCATACCGTTAAACGTCGTACCCATAGGCTATCCTGCAAATATAAACAAACCAAAAAATAAATATGATCCGCAAAAAATACATACAAACGGATGGTGATATTACATGTAACAAACCTTGCTTTATCGTCTTGTAGCATTGTAGCTCTTGATATGCCTCACATGTAACCGCATTTATAGTTTATGATGTTAAAATGTTGGCACAAAGAACGCAAGGAGGACAAAATTTCCAATTGGAAAACTTCTGCAAATACGACAAGTGTTTTAAGACATAAGACTTTTGTTAGAGTAATAATGCCATACATGTACAAATACTATAGCAAAAACACAGAAAAAAGCTTCGCTTAATAAAACTCCAAACTTATTTATACTAAAATTGCATTCTACTTTGTTTTTCAGAGTAAATCCTTACTCTTACATAAATTTACTTACATGTAGAGAGTTTAAAATCCATAGGGAGAAAAGATTATGCGACATTATGAATTGTTGTTTGTCTTACGTCCGACATTAACGGAAGAAGAGGCAAAAATTAAAGTTGACTTCATAAAAGAAGTTTTAGAAAAAAATGGAGCCGAGATAGCAGCGCGTCAAGATATGGGAATACGTAAACTATCATATCCGGTCAAAAAATTCGAACGCGGAAATTATACTGTATACTATTTTCAAGCCCCCGCAAACGCTATCGGCGAAATCGAGAGAGTCATTCGTATAAACGAAGAGGTTATCAAATTTTTAACTGTAAAATATGAAAACAAAAAAGAGATTGCCCATTGGGAAAAATCTGTTGCAAACATAGTAAACAAGGGCAAAAAAGATGAGACGGCAACCAGCCCTGAAAAGAAAGTGTCCGAAGAAGCGGATGCATCTTAAATAACATTTTGAGGATAAGGTATGTTTAATCGCGTTATTTTGGTAGGAAATTTGACAAGGGACATAGAACTTCGCTATTTGCCTAATGGAAGCGCTATCAGCTCAACCGGCATAGCTACAAACAGGCGTTTTAAAAAACAAGACGGGAGTCAAGGCGAAGATGTTTGCTTCATCGATGTCTCTCTTTTTGGCAGAACCGCCGAAATAGCAAATCAATACCTAAAAAAAGGTAGCAAGATTTTGATTGAAGGACGACTCAAGCTTGACACTTGGACAGACCAAAACGGACAAAAAAGAAGTAAGCATTCTGTAGTTGCGGATAATTTACAAATGCTGGATAGCAAATCTCAAGATAGAACCGATGGCGCTTATCCCGAAGAAGAGTATCAACACTCTACGCAACAAAGTCAAAATTACTCGCAAAATACGCAAAAACAAAATATACCTGAGATAAATATAGACGAAGACGAAATACCGTTTTAATTTAAAATATAGTAAAAGGATAATAAATGGCTGAAAAGAGAAAATATTCAAGAAAATACTGCAAATATTGCGAAGCAAAAATTGAATTTTTAGACTACAAAGATACAAAATTGTTGAAGCATTCGCTTTCCGAACGTTACAAGATTATGCCCCGCAGACTTACTGGAAACTGCAAAAAACATCAAGAAATGGCTGAAATTGCCATCAAAAGAGCTAGACACACCGCTCTTATTCCATACATCATAGACACAAAAAATATTGTGGCAAATCCGTTTGAGGGATTACAATAAGTTTCAAAACCGTCCGTAAAATTACGGACGGTTTTGATTAACTCTCCTTGCATGTAAGCTAAATCAAAATAAATTTCTCTATTTCATAATGCCTAAAGCCATATAAAAAAATTGGCTATCGCTACAACAATGCTTGTCAAAATTTTCCAAATGCATTAATAAAACCTGTACAAAATTAAAAACAAAATGTCTCAATAAAAATAAAAAAAGTCCTTCCGATATATCTACCCTATTTTTAATAAAATAAAATCTTTACATGCAAAAAAATAACGATTGTATCTTTAATAAAAATGTACATGTAAGAATTTCTGTACATTTGCTTAATTTACCTACTTAATAAAATTTATAAGTATCACAATAAAATTAAATTTATAGTTCTTTTATATAATAAAATAAAAGAATATACAAATTAATTTGTATATTAAAGTATTTTTTATAAATACCAATTTATACCCGCTTTTTTACATTATTAAAAGCGGAAAAGGAGACGAACATGAATGCCTACATATCAAAAGCTGATTTTTTAACCACGCTTCATAGATGTATTTTTATCTTTGCCGCTATATGCTCATTTGGCAAAGATGCTACGGCAAAAGCAACAATTGAAAGCTTGGGCGATAGCAAATTAAATTTTGACTGCAACTCTTTATATTACGTGCAAGACAATTCTAATGTATTTAAAGTATATGGCCTTATACCGGGAGTCCAAACTACTCTATCGGCCAAAAAGCAGTACAATCTAAATGTTAGAAGTGAATACGGAGGATGGAGCGGAAGAGATCCGGATACGATAGCTTTAGGACCAAATGAAAGAGGCGTTTTGACTATGTATCAATGGGATTATGTTACACACTCAAAAGAGATAGAGTATATATCTAAAAATCAAGCTTCCACAACAGCAAACGCTTTTAGTTTTTCAGAATTTATAAACTTTAGAGGATGGTCAGGCGGCGAAGTAAATCAAAAAACGGGCGAAATATACTTCATAGGATACAATCAATACATTTTGGGAGGAGAAGCTAGAATGATGATATACGACCCAAAAACAAGAAGGATTAGCAAAAGCGACGTACTAAAGCCTGAAAGTTCTTGGGATACCAACTTTGCAAATTACAAAGTTCAATCGGACATGGCAATCGATGCCGATGGAAACGCCTATATTATGATCTCAAAAGATACTGATTTTCGTCTCCTTAAAGTAATACCAGACAAAAATAATCCTTACAATTGGAGATATAGTGAAATCCAAAAATTCACATTGGATACAAGTGCGGAAATATGGGGTATGTCATTTTTAAACGGTATGCTTTATATAAATTCCAGATTTTATATATATGAATTAAATCCTCTTACGGGCACTTGGAGAGACACGAAATTTCTTGCGAGCAATAGTTATGACTTTACTACATGTCAAATGGCACCCGTCATTAAAGGAAAGGTCTATTTTGATGCGAACGGCGACGGTGTTTTGAGTAGCTCTGAAAAAAACTCCGCTGGTTTAAGCGGTATAGAGATACAAGTATATGATAGAAGTTACAGATATCTTGGATCGCAATTCACAAACGGCAGAGGAGAGTATAACTTTTTGCTTCCATCAGCGCAATCAACCTTTTATATCAGAATGAAAAGACCGCGGATAAACGGTATAAATACTTATCAAACAATGGCGTCAGGAGGAAAATATATATGGAGCGGACCGGATAATAGAGGTACAAATATCGTAGTTCCCACATGTTATAACGACACAAATATTCCTAATGCAAATTACTATGAAAAAACTTGTTACGGTGCTAAAGCGAATGGAATTGAACATTCAAACAATGGTATCAGCTTGGCAAATTTTTATTCGGTAGTAGTTATGCAAACCGACAGAGCCGTCGTTCGCGCTGATTTTGCATTAGCACCTTCTGATAGAAGCGATGCGCCTAATAGTTTTGGGGAAGTTTATCACACAATAAACCCAAATGTATATATGGGTTCTAATGTGGATGCCGACAGCTCATCTAGAATAAATCAAAACGCAGATGGAGATAAATACGATGACGGCGTTCAAGTACGCTTAGAAAATAATACCACTTGGTCAAATTTGCAAAATTTCACATTTTTAAATAACAAAAAATATAATTTTAGGGTAAAAGTAAATTCTAACAGTAAGCAAAATGGCTTTTTGAATGCATGGATAGCTTTGGATTCCACAACATTTTCAAATAAAATAGCCAATAATTTGCAAGATGCAAATAATAGCGGATACATAGAGTTTAACTACACAACGCCAGAATTAGTTTTAACAAATAAAGACAACAAAGCAAAAGCTTTTTTCAGATTTAGATACAGCACAAAAAATGTCACTAACATATTACCGGTCAATCCGTATGCTGACAATTGGAATAGTTATCCTTGGGCGATTGACGGAGAAGTTGAGGATTATATGATTACTTATCGTTATGTGGCTGAGCAAAAACATATGAGCGGCGATTTTTCAGTGGTAAATCAAAATTTCAATGCAAAAGCCGGAGATTTATTAGACACAAAATCTCATCAGCAAACCGCCCTTTATACGCAAATAGCAAATAAAAAATTTAATGTCAAATTGATGCACCACGAATATGGTAAAATCTCAAAAAATTTCAACGGCGAGATGAATGTAACTATAGATTTTGTAGAATACAATACTGCTTTGCCAAATTGCAATAACGTAAAAGTGCTTGAAAAAAATATCAAAACCCTCAGCCTCAAACCTACGCAAACAATTATGCCTTTTGAAGTAACACTGCATAATGTAACCGCCAGCGGAACATTTAAGACAACTTATCACCTTTTGGGTTCGTCGGAAACAAACTCAACTTGTTCTGATTTGTTTGCGGTGCGCCCCAAAGAGTTCATCTTGAGTAATGATTTCAACGCCAATCTAACAGGCGGAAAATTAAACAACGGTCAAATTAAAGCTCTAAAAAACGGCGGTAATTTGGCTGCAGACTACAATCAACAAGCAGTTAATATCATACATGTGAACTCGACTTTGAAAAAACCCTCTATTTGCAAACTCGACGAAAATGCTTCAAGTGAAGTTACGATAAAGTCGTTTGATATAAAAAACGGCATAGGCAATATAGGTATAAATTACCACAATGTAGGAAATGTAGACACTATCCTTTCTGATAAGCTTTGGACTTCCAAAGATAGAGCTTACAACGATTGTCTTGATAATTTTGCAAATGAGCACGATGCGAGCGGTAAAGTTGGCTGCGATATAGCGATAAAAGCGGAATTGAGATTTATGCCAAAAGCGTTTAGCAGTACGTTTAGCGTTTCTGACTTTGCGGACAAATATACATATATATCGAGCGAACTTTTGATGTATGCCAACATAGATATGGATATTTCCGCTATTTTAGACGATGGTTCTGCGGCTACCAATTATCATAAAGATTGCTTTGCAAAAGATGTAGAATACGGCGTACAACTTTCAAATAATAATATTACCGGTTGGGATAACAGAAAAGGAAATGAACCTTCGAAACGTATAAAGTATGTTGAAAAAACCGGGGTCAACATAATAATGAATAATAAAAATTACGACGGGTCTGTCGCACTGGAAACAACCCAAAATAATTTTATCAACGGCACCGCGCACTCTAATTTTGGCTTTAACTTCGAAAGACCTTCTGAACCTGAAAAGCCATTTATAGTTAAATTTAACGATTTTAATATTACGTCTTTAAAAAATGTCGACAACATCAAAGGTTTGGATTCTTACAATAAAGACGGAAGCGCTCACATGTACTACGGTAGAACTCACTCTAAAGAACCGGAATATATAGTTCTAAATCAAGATAGTGTAAATGCCAATATATATTATGAGATTTTTTGTCCGATGTATTGCAATAGAAGTCTTTATAATGCGATTCAAATTTCTAATATGGACGCACAGTATCCGAATTGGTATATTAACAGCGCTCATGTGATAAATCAAGGCAATGTTACGGAATTTAGAGTAACGCAAGGCTCGGCAAAACTATCCAAAAGTACATCCGATAAAACTCCCAAATACTACACCGATATCATAAAAAACGGCAAAGAGACACTTGGAGTAACCAAAAATTCACCGAACACTCCATATAGCGTTACGATAACTATTAAGCCAAATTCTTGGCTCTTGCATGATCCTGCTTTTAAAGTTATATTTTCAGGAGATGGCGGCGAATGGGCTGGCTTTGGGCAAGCAAACAAAACAAATCGCACGGGAAGAGTTTTAGACGCGAACGCTTCAAAATATATAAGGCAAAAAATTGACTGGTAAAGAGATTTAAATGCTGGGGGACGCCTAATCCCCCAAATAGTTTAATAAAAAATCGTAATAATTTTGTATCCGAACAAAACGTAATCTATCCCAATCTAATAGTATTGATGTTGTTTCTAATAATCTAAATTGGGCTTTAAATATCAATTTTAAAAGACAAGTTATTTGCCGCAAACCACATTTTTATATAAAAAATTTTAAGAGCAAGAGAAAAGTTTCTCTTTTAAAATTCTAATTCCGACACTCGCTTTTTCTTTTATGATTTCCACTCTCGGCAAATATCTCTCGACATCATTCGGGTCTATCAAAAACAGCGACGAGTCTTTTTTGGCGTAGTTTATAAGCCCGGCCGCGGGATAAACCTGCATCGATGTTCCTATAATGACGATTATGTCGGCATTTGCTATTAAACGCGCCGCTTTTTCTATCAAAGGTACGGCTTCCCCAAACCATACAATAAAAGGGCGGAGTTTTGAGCCGTCTTTTGCCCTTTCGTCCATCTCTATGCTTCTATATCCTATATCAATGATTTCCGTCTTATTTTCATTGCAAGCTTTTGTAAGTTCGCCGTGTAAATGCACTACATGTGAGCTTTTTGCGCGCTCGTGCAAATCATCAACATTTTGCGTAATGACGGTAACTTTGAACTTATTTTCAAATTCTGCTACAAGTTTATGTCCGTCGTTTGGTTTTGTCTCTTTTAATTGTTTGCGGCGTTCATTGTAAAATTTTTGCACCATTGAGGGATTTTTATGCCACCCCTCAATACTTGCCACATCCATGACATTATACTGTTCCCACAAACCGCCGTTGTCTCTAAAAGTGCCGATACCGCTTTCGGCACTCATTCCCGCACCCGTTAAAAAGACTATATGTTTCATTTGCATTTTAAAACTTACTTGGCCAAAGCGATATCTAAGACCTCTTCTATCCTTGAGACGCTTAAAATTTGCATATTGTTTTTTACTTCGTCAGGCACTTCATTCAAATCGCGCTCGTAATTTTTTTTAGGAATAATCACCGTTTTTATTTTTGCCTTATATGCCGCTATAAGTTTTTCTTTGAGTCCGCCTATGGGAAGTACTTTGCCTCTTAAGGTAAGTTCTCCCGTCATTGCTGTATCGCTTCTTACTTTAATATTTGACAATATCGAAGCAATAGCTGTAGCCATTGTTATCCCGGCACTTGGTCCGTCTTTTGGCGTAGCGCCTTCAGGTACATGTAAGTGCAAATCAAATCTTCTATATATTTCACTCTCCTCAGGAATAAGCTTATCACTTTTTTCTTGCTCTGTTAGAGGAATGTCTCTTTTATTAATCTTTAATTTTTTTTCATCAATCAACACTTTCACGACGCTTTGTGCGATTTTTGCCGACTCTTTCATGACGTCTCCCAAAGAACCGGTAAGCTGCATATTTCCTTTTCCTTGGATACGCACGGCTTCCACTTTTAAAACATCGCCGCCAACGCTTGTCCACGCAAGTCCGTTTACTTGTCCTACAAAATCTTTTTTATCAGCCTCTTCTATCTCAAAAATCGTTTTTTCCAAATAATCTTTTATATTAGCGCTTGTAATAGATATTTTGCCCATATTGGCGTTAATAAGCAGCTGTTTTGCGCTTTTTCGCAAAATATCAGCGATTCTGCGCCTCAAATTTCGTACGCCCGACTCCCTTGTGTAATTTTCTATCATAGTCAAAACAGCGTTTTTTGCAAAAGTAACTTCAATATTTTTGAGCCCGTGTTTTCGCATCTCTTGCGGAATCAAATATTTTTTTGCTATCTCATACTTTTCTTGCGGAGTGTATGAACTTAAAAATATAAACTCCATCCTATCCCTTAAAGGCGCAGGGATGGAAGACACGTCGTTCGCGGTAGCGATGAAAACTATATCACTCAAGTCAACATTGAAATTCAGATAATAGTCTCTAAATTTATTGTTTTGTTCAGGGTCTAAAATCTCAAGCAAAACAGCAGTCGGATCGCCTCTAAAGCTGCGCGCCACTTTATCTATCTCATCCAAAACTATCACAGGATTCATTTGTCCGGCCTCTATGAGTCCTTGGGCTATGCGTCCTGGCATCGCTCCTATGTATGTTCGCCTATGTCCTCTTAGCTCGTTCACATCTTCAAGTCCGCCTAAAGCTATTCGGATAAGCTTTCGCTTTAAAGCTTTTGATATTGAATTGGCAAGAGAAGTTTTACCAACACCCGGAGGTCCGGCAAAACATAAAATAGCGCCTCTGCTCTCTTTATCTTTTATGCCGCGTCTGTCAAGAAGTTCTTTGACGGCAAAATACTCTATTATACGTTCTTTTGGTTTTTCCAAAGAGTAGTGGTCATTATCAAGCTGTTTTTTAACTTCGCTGATATTAAGTCTTTTTTTGGCGGATTTTTCAAACGGCATCTCTATAACCCAGTCAAGATATCCTTGCAGCAGATTAGCATCCGCCGAATCCGGATGTATTTTAGAGAGCCTCTCTATCTGCTTTTTTATCTCTTTGTAGGCATCTTCTTCCATGAAAGGTTTTTTAATCTCAAGCTTTGTTTTGTAGCGCTCCAATTCCTCTTCTTTTTGATTGTCTGCGCCAAGCTCTTGTTGTATCTGTTTCAACTGCTCTTTTAAAAAATACTCTTTATTTACTTTTTCTATGCGAGAGTGTACTTTTGACTTTATCTCTTTTTGCAATTTAAAAGCTTGAGTCTCCTCCATAATAAAATCTATAAGCATCAATATCTTATTTTCCAAATCACTCTCTATAAAAAGTTTATACGCAAGCTCTTTTTTGGGTTTAATCTCGTGAGCTATCAAATCGCAAATGCGCCCGGCATCGTTTGTTTGATTTATGCTTTTTAGAAAATCTGGCGCAATAGAGCTATTTGTTGAAGCGTATGCTTGCATTTTTTCTCTTAAAACAGACAACAAAGCGTCTATTTTAAGACTGTCCGATTGTTTTATATGCAATGCTTCGACAACGCCTTTTAGCGGTCTGTTTTGAGAAGGCTTTACAATGCGTCCTTTTGTCATACCTTGAAAAAGTATTTTTACTTTGCCGTCCGATAAAACAACTTTTCGCATAATTGAACCTATAACGCCGCAATCATATATCGACTCAAAACTTCTACCGCCTTCATCTCCAGCTTTGACGGGACAAACAAGAACGAGATTGTTTTTTTCAAGCGCTTCGTTCGCCGCGTCTATGTTTTCTTTATCGCTTAAAAAAAGTTGTGTAATCATAAAAGGATATAAAAATATCTCATCTTCGGCTATTATCGGAAGTTCTGTCGGAAACGTATTGTATGTGCTAAGCTGCAAATTTTATCCTTTGTTATTTTATAAATTCTACCACTCAAACCATCTTCTGTACCAAGGTATCGTCGGTTCTATGATCTCCCCCTCTTTTAAATAGATATTATTCGGTTTGCCGTTGTAAAATTCAGCCGCATCGCCTTTGTTGAGTTTTTCATACAAAGAGATGATATTTTTGTCTATCAGATATTCGCCAAGCTCCATATGTACAAGCATAGATTCAACCATCGGAGCATATTGAGAATCCGGATACGTATCTAAAAAAATTTTCGTATTCGATATAGTGTCCAATATCAACTGTTGATTTCTGTTTGGGCGCGAAAAGGAGGCGTAATTTGCTCTGATTTTCATATATTTTACATACTCGTTTTTAAAAGTGCTGCCAAACCTTTTTATATATTCGTCTAAAAGTCTATTGGCATCCGCATACTCTTCATTATCCATGTAAGCCTGTGCCAAAATAAGCAAAGCTTCGCTCAAAAGCGGAGAAGCTACATGTTCGCTTGACAAGGATACATAAAGCGCGTCGGCTTTTTCCAAATCGCTGATTATTATGGCTTTTATCATTTCGTTATACCAATATTCTGCGCTTTGGTTATACTGTGTCTGCGTATTTTTATCCGTGCATCCGCTCATCAGCAAAACGCACATAAGTGCTAAAACAAATGCTTTTATATTCATAACTATCCTTAAAATTTTAAATGTGGAATTTTACTCTCTTAGTGCAAACAAAAATCCGTATGCAAAGGTAAATTTTACCTTTTTGTTGGTTATTGCAAGTTTAATTTTGATATAATGCGCGCTTAAATTGACACAAAGGCTTTAAATGCGTTTAACTTTTTTGGGAAACGGCATAATGGCAGAAGCCATGATTTCAAGGCTATTAAAATCAAATTATGAGATTGAGATTTTTGGAAGAGACGAGAATAAATTATCTGACTTTTGTAAAAAATTTGACAAAAAAATAGAGACTTTCACTTACAAAAACGATACCGATATGAGTGATAAAACTGTTATTTTATGCATAAAGCCTCATGCCCTCCAAAAAGTTTCGCATTTTTTTCAAGGCGAAGCAAAGTTAGTTATCTCCGTTTTAGCAGGCACAACTATAGAAACTTTACAAAAAGAGATAAAAGCTAAAAGTTATATTAGAGCTATGCCAAACATTGCGGCATCTTACGGCAAATCGATGACGAGCGTTACGGGTGACAAAATCTCTAAAGACGAGGCTTTAAAAATTTTAAACGCTATCGGAAAAACTCTATGGCTTGAAAGTGAAAAAGAGCTTGATATAGCGACTGTCTTGACCGGAAGTTCGCCCGCATTCTTAGCTCTTGTAGCTGAAAGTTTGATTGACGGCGCGGTGAAAGAGGGTTTGAAAAGAGCGGATGCTTTTGCGCTAACAAAGGGACTTTTTGAAGGTTTTGCCGAACTTTTGGAAAACTACCCGCATCCAGCCCTTATAAAAGACGCTGTCATGAGCCCAAACGGCGTAACGGCAAAAGGATATGCCGTACTTGAAGAATGTAAAGTCCGCAGCGCGTTTATGAAAATCTACCAAAAAAATATGTAAGCGAAGTTTTGAAAAAAACAACAAAATAACATTTACATGTAACGAATATGAAGTTTTTATCCGTTTTTGTTGAACCAAAACAAGCGTTGTGTTAAAATTTGCCTTTGAAACCTTTTACCATATATAATACATGTATAAACTTCTAATCTCATCTCACATGCTTTATTTGAGTAATGAATGTATAGAGTTTTGAGATTACAATAACTTTTCAATCTATTGCATGTATATATCTTTGACTTCAAACATTAATACATGTACGATTTTCAAAAATCATATACATGTACAAAGTTTTAGTTTGAATAATTACATGTATTGAAATATTTTATATCTTTGCTTATGTTTTATCATATGTGTTGAGCCAAAATAGATGTTGCCTTCAAATCACATATAGTCTTTTATCCTATCTTTTTGTTATATCAAAACAAATAATTAAGACACAATACTTTAAGAATTTTTACATTATAAATCTGCTATTTACGTCGAATATAAATTTATCAAAGATATAACCGTTAGTATGGAAAATTTATATAAAACATTAGACAATACGCAAGACACACATTCCTCAACAATAGATAAATTCATAAAAGCGACTTTGATATAAGTATAAAATTCATGTCAAAAAAATTAATCTATCCTCGTAAATTTTAAATTTTTTAATTAATTTTCATATATTTTTAAAATTATTTTCTTCTTCAAAAAGGAAAATAATCAAAGAAATTACCTAATATCATTTACTTTAATTTCCACATTAAATTAAAATTTTGAACGCTCAAAAACTTGTTATTTTTTTATAAAAAATAATCTTAAATAAATTTCACTTTCACTCTTTGTTTTAGGCAAATATTTAGCAATATCAAAGAGAAAAAAGTTTAAAATACAACTATTCTTTTTACCCTTCATGCATAAGACTTAAAAATGCATATTTCATTTTTTTTATATTGATATTTATATAAAATTATGGAAATTATAAATAAAATATGATATACTTATCAAAAAATATTTGTTTAGAGTAACTTTTTAGTAACAATATGTTGTTAAAAAATCTTCAAAAGTCAAATATAATTTTTAATTTAAACTTTTCTTTACATAAGGTATATTATGATTAAATTTTTCTTTACACAAGGTATGCTATGAAGCCGCCAAAAGACCCGAAAAACATTCGTTGTTTTTCTCATGGATTTTTTTCAAAATTCTTTTTTGCTTTTGCACTAATATTCTCATTTGCAGAGCTGCGTGCTATTTCTTATGACTGTAATACTTTATATGGAACAGATGATTCAGGTAATGTATATAAATTTAGTAATCCTACTATAAATACAAACCAAATAGATTTGTATTCAATGGGTAATTTGCGTGGGGAAACTATAGCATTAGGACCTTTTGCAAAAGAGAATGGTATATTGACCATGTTTCATTGGGATTGGTCTTCTTTAGGTGGCGGCAAGGTAAGATATATATATAACGGCGGCACTCCCAACCCCATAAAAGATGGGAATGGTCTATTTACAGTAGAATTTCATGGCAGCACTTCATTTGATTATTGGTCGGGCGGAGAAGTAAACCAAATAACAGGGCAGATATATTTTACGGGCGGAGAATTGCAAGATTTAAATACTGATAATAACAATTTTCGCATGATGCTGGCTACGCCTATAACGAGCGGTAATGCTGTCAGTTTTACAAAAAGCGGCAAAATAGAGCCAAAAACGGAGAGCGATAGAATACAGGGCAGTAATGCTAATTACAACGGATATGTGGCTTCTGATATGGCTATAGATGCGGATGGAAACGCATATCTCTTAGTAGGAATAGATGACGAGCCTCCATTTGGTTCAAGTGGTGGCGATTATTTTTGGATAGTAAAGGTAGAACCAAGCACCACGGGAAACTGGAAATACAGCAGGATTAAGAAGATTGAAAACCTGCAAGGCACTCTTACTTATGGTATGTCATTTTTAAATGGTAAATTATATGCTGCGACACATCTTGGTAGTAACTTATACGAAATAGACCCTCTTTTAGGAACATATAAAGATCAGGGATCTTTGACCGGTTCTTCCAAAAAAAAAGCTCTTGACCTTGCCACTTGTCAAGTCGCTACTGCTATCACAGGCAAAGTATATCTTGATTACGACGGGGATGGCGTTATAAGAGGAGATGAACCTGGAATACCAAATGTTGTTGTTGCGATTTACAATAAAAATGGAAATTATCTTGGCAATCAACTTACAAGCGGGGATGGAAGTTATAGCTTTTTATCAAACGATGTCGGTAGATCTGATTCCGTACTTTATATACGTCTTCAACAACCTCAATACAACAGCGCAAATACCCGTCAAACATGGGCAAGCGGAGGAAACTATTCATGGACAGGCGTAAACGGTATACGAGGCACAAATACAGCCGAACCTGCATGTTATAATAATGCGACAAATAAACATTTAGTAGTAAATGCAACCAACTCTCCGTATCCAAATCAGCACAAATACTATTATGGTATAACATGCTATGGTGCAAATGAAAATGGTATCGACGTTTCAACTCCAACCAATCTTGGCGTAACAAACGGCAAGTTAAATGGTGCTGCTTTTTATACAAAAATCACTATGCCGACAGACCGTGCTAATGTACGTGCCGACTTTGCCTTAGCTCCTGTTGACAGAAGCGACGCCCCTCAAGGAACTATAAGCAGCAAATCTTATAATTTTGGTAAAACTTCTCATACTCGTACAAAAGACGCCGTATTTTTAGGTCATAACATCAATGA